>CAZNAP010000090.1:0-9934 GCA_964571145.1 uncultured Lachnospiraceae bacterium
TATCTAACATTAAATCGCATAATTGATGGTTTTTTGCCGATATTGGTATATAATAACTATATCACTATAAAAAGAGGCGATAATGATGGCTTTTTTATCCGTTAAAGATACTGCTTCCAAATGGAACATGTCCGAGCGAAGTGTTCGTAACTACTGTCAAAATAAGCGAATTCCAGGGGCTTTGCTCATCGGCAAAACCTGGAGTATTCCTGATGATGCTATCAAACCCTCCAGAAAACTCGCCACATCTAAAACTCCAAGAACCCTATACAATGTACTGAAAGAGGAAAAATCCCTAGGCATCAAAGGTGGCATTTTCCATAAAATACAAATTGAATTTACCTATAATTCCAACCATATTGAAGGCAGTGCACTAACCCATGATGAAACTCGCTATATCTATGAAACCAACACCATCGGTTTGGATCAAAAAGCAATCAACGTGGATGACATTATAGAAACTGTCAATCATTTCCGTTGCATTGATTACGTCATTGAGAATTGTAATAAAATCATTACTGAAAAAATGATTAAGGAACTGCATCAACTACTGAAGACTGGCACTTCTGACAGCAGGCAGACTTGGTTTGCTGTAGGTGACTATAAGCGACTGCCGAATGAAGTTGGTGGAATTGCTACCGCCAGTCCTGAAGAAGTACACAGCCAAATGAAAAAATTACTCTCTGCTTACCATGAAATATCCAGCCCTGATTTAGATGCGCTTCTTGACTTTCACTTTCAATTTGACAGAATTCACCCTTTTCAAGATGGAAATGGGCGTATCGGTCGTCTAATACTTTTTAAGGAATGCTTAAAGCACAACATTGTGCCATTTATCATTACGGAACAGCTGAAACTATTTTACTACCGAGGTCTGTCTGAATGGAAATCAGAACCGGGTTACCTCAAAGACACCTGCCTTACTGCGCAGGATGAAATGAAGCAGTACTTAGATTATTTCAAAATTATATATCCTGTCTAAAATACAGTTCCGGGGTTTTATTTCCATGACAATACCATGTGCAGCTCCCGCAGTGCAAACAGTTCTCTGGGTGATACATGCGGATATCCGCATTCGGATCTTGCTCCAGCAGACTCACAATTTGACGAACATCAATTCCTGCCGGACACTTATGGCTACATGCTCCACAACCTTTACAACGATTCTGATTCGAAAGCACCTCAGTAAATCCTACCGGGATATATGCAATAAAGCTGATTTGATCCGTGCAGGTTTCCTGGAAATCCGCCTCATGTGCAGCCATGATTCCACCACCGGCATAGCATTTGTACTCCTGTGCAGATTTAACACCAAAGGCTTTTTGAAGGACCTCTGTAATCTTAGTATCGTGGCCCACATAAACCGGCTTCGCAATTCCGTTTTGTACATCTGCAGCTGATATGTAACGACCCCCATCAAAAGTTCCCTTTACAATTCTGCCGATTTGCCATACGGTTTGCACATTCATAACCAGAATCCCCTGATTAGTCGGAAGTTCTGACTCAGAAAGTTCAATTCCCAGTGCCGAGTGAATCAAGAAGTGTTCCTCACCGGCAGGATAACGAGCCGCAACCGGACAGATTTCCACCTCAGCGGTTAGCGTAATACCATTTGATTCTTCGGATACATTCCGGACAGCCTTAAGCGCTAAAATGGAACGTTCGATTCCAAAAGCCTCTCTGATTGCCAAAATTCCCTGATTGATTTCTTCCAAATGTGAATGAACCAGCCATTCATCATGCAACAGTCCCGGATCGCACTCAACTGCATTGATCAATAATATCTTATGTTTGGATCCTGCATTTGCAAACGCTTCCAGCTTCTGTGCAACCGGAAAACCGTTTCCGCTCATTCCGTTTAATTGAACAGCTTTAACTGCTTCTATTAAATTTTCCTTCGTGACAGAAGCGATGCCTGCTGCCTGATTACTGTCGCTTACCATATTGACTGGCTCTTCTTGTCCCGGAAAAGTCTGTACAACCTTTAGCAAGACACCTTTTAACTTCAATCCGCCTCTATCTCTGCGTACATAATGTTTCTTTGCACTTTTCCATGCCTTTTTGATTTCCTTATTTTTGCGTAACAGCATTTTGTTCATAATTGGTTGATTCATTTGATTTTTCTCCTCTAAACTTGATTATTTAATAACATTGTTTTCAAAAAAATATTCTGTGTGCTTTTCAAACAATTGAAGTAATTCCTTTTCATCATGTTTGACCGCATGATACATATAGAAAGGGGCATATAATTCCATCGCTAAGACCTTGGGTTCTCTGTCTTTCATCAGTCCCTGTCGTATCAACTCTTGGAAAATTTCGCACTGACGGTTCATTGGTATTTCCAGGAAAAATTCATGATAGATGTCTGCCATCTTCGGATTCTTGAATTGTTCCAATAAGAGCATTCTTCGAAACATGACAATCCATTCATCTTGTGTCTGATAGCGGAACATGCCAATGCAAACTTCTTTCATCTGCTCAATGCCTTTGATTTCTACATTGACTGCTTCTGTGCACCGCCCCAAATATCGTTCTTTGCAGAAATCTACCAAAGCATCAAATATAGCCTGTTTGGTAGCAAAGTGTTTATACAAGGCACTGTTAGTCACGTTCACTTCCTTGGCAATTGTCCTGATTGATACCGCCTCAAAACCATTGACAGAAAAAAGCTTCATGGATTCATATAGAATTCGTTCTTTAGTTGTCATTCATTCCTCTCCCTAATATAAAAAGGTGAGCAAGCGCTCACCTCGCATAATTGTATTATAGTGAGCAGTTGCTCACTTGTCAATAGCATCCGGAGCATTCCGGAAACGAAATTTTACAGGGCATTCCAATACAAGATAAATATCAGCACACAACCCCAGGCATTTCCGGTTTCTTTGCGCACAAGCAGCATCCCGTAAATCAGGAATATGGTACACAACATCTCTGCAATGGCATCAGGCGTTACGCCTACCACTCCATGTACCAAGATACACATAATGGCACATGAAAAGGCGCCCCAATCCCAAAATCTATATTTGGAAGGATAACGCTCATTGATTTTATCACTGATGACCACGTAGTTGAACCCTTCAAAAAATCCCCAGCAAATCAGGGTAATCAGCATCCCGAGAACATTGGAAGGAAAGCCGCTGGCTACAACTTCCGCTGTCGTATTTACCTCCGAGAAGGGAAACCAAGCATGCATATCTCCTGACAGGTAATAGTACAAGAATTCAGGAATACAACACACTGCACTCAGCAATATGGTGGGAACAATCTTTTCCAAAATTAATCCATGCTTGAAAAAACTGTCTTTCCTCATAATGGTTACAATTGTAATGCCCAGTCCTGCAAGGCCAAATTGAAAAACACCGCCTACAAACAAGACACGTAGCACAATCGGAATTGCTGTATTGTATACTACTTTGTTGATTTCTTTATTGAAAATACTATAAATAGCAAGAATCAGAAATGACACAATTACAATAATCCACAAGTCAATATCCAATTGCTTCTTTCGCTCTTTTGTTAACATATTGGGGTCTCCTAAACTAAAGCTATTGCAACCACTTTTGATTGCATTGTTGTTTTGCAATCACTTCTGATTGCATTATTGTTTTGCACTTATTTAAAAAATATTATAACATATAAGACATTCATAATATAATTGCTCCACAATATTCATAGCTTATGTATGACTCTTTGCCAAATAACCATCACTAACATAATGTTCTACTATTATTCTCTGCACTTGTGGTGGGTACATGAGAAGTGTATATGCATACCCTTTCTCACTTACCTTTTCTATGGTTTTAATTCCAAGATTGGCTCCCATTTCAGTAGCTACTTTACCAAATATTCCGTCCCGTTTTTGTTCTATTATCAAACCTGACTCATTTAGGTACTCGGTAAGTTTTGTCGCTGGAATCTTTTTTACATTGTCCCTCGAACAAATACGATTCATTTCATCTCGTATATCGGAAATGGAATACAAATCCATATACTTAAATTCATCTGCCTCTTTATGCAGTAAGCAAAAATCTACTTTTCCTGCTTTCTTCTTTATCTTCTTAGTATCAGTATCTCTTGTTAACCCAACCGACTCATTAATATCTGATTTATTCTGAAGCAATTCCGGATAAATATTTATACTCTCCTCAATAACTGCTAAAAATCTTTCTCCATACTTGCTATATTTATGTTCACCTACACCTGATACATTGAGCATCTCTCTTTGAGACACAGGTACTTTTGCCGCCATATCAATTAAGGCTTTATCACTGAATATGATATATGGTGGCATGCTTTCTTCTCTTGCAATTTCAAGTCGGAGTTCTCTCAGCTTATCAAATAATTTGAAACCGGCAGACGTAAGTGCCTCCATACCTTTTGATTTCTTTTTCACTTTGGCTACCTTCGTAGGCAACTTATCATCATCTGTAATTTTCACCAGAATTAAAGTTTCCGGATTCTTCAGTCTACTAATATCGCCAAGTTTAATAACATGATAATCTCCTACCACAAGATAACCTTCTAAAATCAGTTGTTCTACTAATCGTTTTAAAAGATTTTTATTTGTAGCTACTAAAACACCATAGGATTTATAACTTATTGCACCTATTTCCTCAAGTCTTGCTGTCTTCGCACCATTTACAGTGTCTATAATAATGTTTTTTCCATATCTGCCCCTTGCTTCATATACACAATTTATTACTTTCTTTGCTTCCTCAGTCATATCTAAGGTTTCAAATTCACGGAGACAATTTCCACAATCTTCACATGGATTATCTGGATTCTCGCCAAAATACTTCAGGATATAATTTCGTAAACAATCTGTTGTGTAACAATATCTTTCCATAATCTGCAGACGTTGAATATCTCTGTCTTTTACCGCTATTCTGTCAGCAGGATCCAGCTCTGACATTTCTTTATGGTCTAAAAGGAATCTGTTGATCATAATATCCTGTGGCGAAAACAATAGAATACACTTTGAATCCAATCCATCCCGACCGGCTCTTCCTGCCTCCTGATAATAGTTCTCCATACTATGGGGCATATTATAATGTATTACAAAACGAACATTGGACTTATCAATTCCCATACCAAAAGCGTTAGTTGCAATAACAATATGCATATAATCAAATACAAAATCATCCTGCATTCTTTTTCTTTCAGTAGCTCCCATACCTGCATGATATTTCGCTACAGATATACCTCTACTTCTCAGTAACGCATACAGATTATCAACATTTTTTCTTGTGGCGCAATAAATGATTCCACTATCTTCTGAATGTGCTGCTATGTAATCCAAAATATACTGATTTTTATTCTTTGGCTTATCTACTTGGAAAAAGAGATTGTCCCTATCAAATCCAGTGACTAAGACATATGGATTGATTAATCTTAATGTACATACAATGTCTTCTCGAACTTCTTTAGTTGCTGTGGCTGTAAAAGCACTGATTATTGGACGTTTTTCAAGCAAGTTTACGAACTCAACAATTCGCATATAACTTGGGCGAAAATCCTGTCCCCACTGTGAAATGCAATGAGCTTCGTCAACAGTAATCATGGATATCTGAACTTTTCTAGCAAAATCAAGGAATCCTTCTGTGACAAGCCTTTCTGGTGCCACATAAATGATTTTGTACAACCCCTGCCCTGCTTTTCTGACTGTCTCGCGAAAAGCATTTTCTGATAAAGAACTATTAATGAAAGCCGCTGCCACTCCCGCTTCATTCAGTGCCTTAACTTGATCCTGCATAAGCGAAATAAGTGGGGAAATAACCAATGTAACACCCGGTAACAGCATTGCCGGAATCTGATAACAAACAGATTTGCCGGCACCTGTAGGCATAACTGCAAAAGTATCTCTACCAGATAAAATACTATCTATTACAAGCTTCTGTCCCGGTCGAAACAAATCATATCCAAACAAAACTTTCAGTGCTTCCTCCGGGGTATTATACCTATCGTCTTTCTCTACTGAGCACTCATAGAAGCTCACATTATCATATATAATAGCATTTTCTTGTTCCTCATATGTCTCTGCCATTTCAAACAAATTATCCCAATCCATATCAACCCCATCCTATTCTTTTCACAAGCATTATTCCTCTGCAACTATTCTTTCAACCGTTTAATGGATCCAAATAAACCTCAAAGAATTAATATGCCTTTTCCATATTCTTCTTCTGAAAAGGATACCGACGAAACAATTTTGGTCAGCATAGCCTTGATCCCTTCCGTAACAATTTCTCCATTGTAAAATAAGACCAAAAAAGCAGCTAGCCCATTCTTCATAAATGTTGCACTCCAGCCAAGAGCATTTATACAATTCATTCCTTGTTCCCGAACTGATTGATACTCACCATTCAGCATTTCAATTAAATATACCTGATTAAAATCCGGTATGTTTTCCTTTAAATCCGTCGAGCTCGTATATCCATAATAATATATGCCTCTACTTTGCTTCAAATGGGAATGATTTATTTTTTGCAGTTTCTCTTTCCATACTAAAAAATCACTACATTCCATCATCATACGTAAGTAATTAACTACTCGCGAATCTGAACGAAACGCTTCCAGCCAATACCGTTCCACATCATCTGTAACTCTTCCGTTATCACTCAATATGATATCTGCAAGTTGTAATGCGATTTCACTTCTAACTAGATATTTCTGATTGATTTTTTCAAGAGCCTCTCTTCCTATGGCTATCAATTCATTGCATTTTAATTGATTTTGGTTCTCACAAATATACTTCTTATATAGTCCTGGATGCTGTTCATAATATGCCCTTGCACTTTTCAGCAAATCATCCGGATTGTTTGTCAGATTTAGGGCTTCATTCAAAAGCACCTGTGCAATATTTGTACTCTGCTTACCAAGATATTCAATCCATCTTGGCAAAAATTCCTGTAGCTCCGGTAGTTCCTCTCCACACTGCATAACCTTTTCAAGGGAAATATCTTTGGCTTTCGCATTTTGAATCATTCTATATAAAGCATCTGCTCTTTCTTCTAATTCATTTGCACAGTATGATAAATACAAAGATTCTACTACCATTTTTTTGTAATCAATGGATGCTAAACCATATCGTTCCAATTCCTCCAGTTCAAGCGGTTCGCTTGCATAATCTTGGTATTGACCACCAACCATTATTTTAAGCCCTATCAATATCTCCCCTATTTCATTCCCTTTATCAAATATTTGCTTATCAATTGCTTCATGAAGATACTGACATGCACTTTCTATGATTTTTCCAATACCATCTGGGTCAAAAAACATGAACTCGTCTTCGTACGTATTATACCAATCATCATATTCTTCATTCAGTTCTCCCGACAAAGACATTTCCCAACTCTCGATCTTTTCGAGTCGGTCTTTTAATTCATCATATTTTCTCTGTTCTGCCTTATCATACTCTTTCTCATGGTCAGCAAACCCCTTGCATTTTCTCATTCTATCTAAAAAATCATCACGGCTGCCCTCTGGCAAAACTCTGGCTATATCATGAATCAATGCTATAAGTTGTTCATTTTCCATTGTATCCGAAAGTACGTCGACAGATTTTAGAAACATTGATAGATTCATACATTTCACCTCATCTCGAAATAAATACATTATTTTCAATCCCAATTCATTATTTCTGTCAATTCCATTGGCATCTCGCAATTTGGGCAAAGGAACTCGTTATTATCAATCATCTTATAAAATTGTTTTTCTCGAATGATTCTCATCTTACCATTACATTTATGACACTTATGTGGGTAATCCATTCTTTTAGTATATCCAACTGTCAAATCAAATAATGTTACATATTCTGTATCTGGAAAAGGAAATGCAACAGACCACTTCGCATTTCTTTCTTTTTGAAAATCTGGTTTTTTCAAATATGCAGTCAACTCCAAATCTATTTCATATTCTCCACAATCAGTACACTGTAGCATCACATTTTCACAATTAATGGCAGCATTCTTATTCTCTTGAAAAAACCTTTTATATGTATCACCTAATTCACCTTTTCTTGCTCTTTCTATTGTCTCATGATATACTTGCGGGAACATAAATCCCACTCCGAAGTTTCCTAAAAGATGATATCCGCACTTCACACATATACATCCGTATCCTCGACCCATAAAATAATTCCTCCAGCTATATAATATGTACATAAGTTTACACTCATTGCTGTACGTAAATACGGACTTGGAATAGCTCTCCATTTCTACAGGGATTTATCTTTTTCGTTTTCCATTCAAAAAATAGGTATCGTCATCAGTTGTTAAGAATTGATGCGTTTCCTAATGTTTCACTACTATCGAAAAAAATCCTATTTTTTCACAAGCATTATTCCTCTGCAACTATTCCTTCAGCCGTTTAATGGATCAAAATAAACATCAAACATTTTAATCTGAATATCTGTACCAGCACTGTATAGTGTAGCATTTATTAGTAATATTTGGTAGGTGCAATTGTCATATTCATTCCGGATTTATGTGCAATGCACACTTTTCCGGAATATATCCATTGCATAAACCACTGAATCTGTGGTATACTAATTCCGAGAAAACGTGCAAAACATTTTTTTCCGGAGGTAAATCATGGAAATTATAAGAGAAAGATATTTGAACAAGCTGATAGATCGTAAAGAAAACGGACTTGTAAAAGTAATTACCGGAATACGCAGATGTGGAAAATCCTACCTGCTATTTCATCTTTACAAAGATAAATTAATTTCTATGGGCGTTGCCAAAGATCATATCATTGCATTAGCTCTTGATGACATCGCCAATATTGAGTATAGAGATGCCATCAAATTGTACAACTATGTGAAAAACAGCATCAAAAATGAAGATATTCACTATGTCTTCCTTGATGAAATTCAGATGATGAACAGCAACTTCACGGATCTGATCAATGGGCTTCTTCATATTGAAAACTTGGATATCTATGTCACTGGTAGTAATTCCAAGTTTCTTTCTAGTGATATTCTAACCGAATTCAGAGGTCGTGGAGATGAAATCCGTGTATATCCTTTATCCTTTTCCGAATTTCGTACCGCTTATGATAATACAAATGATGCATGGAAAGATTTTTATACTTATGGAGGACTTCCACTTATCCTTTCGCGAAAGACAGATGAATTAAAAGCTGAATATTTAATATCACTCTTTAACAACATTTATCTTAAAGACATTAAAGACCGCAACAGCATAAAAACGGATGATGAATTGGATATTCTTATTGATATCGTTGCTTCCGCCACTGGATCATTAACGAATCCCACTAAACTAGCTAATTCTTTTAAAAGTATGAGTCAGAAATCGCTGTCAGATAAGACCATTAAATTATATCTGGATTTTCTATCAAATGCTTTCCTCATTGAAAAGTCTGTTCGTTTCGATGTAAAAGGTAAAAAGTATATCGACACCCCTGCAAAATATTACTTTGAGGATGTTGGTCTAAGAAATGCCCGCTTGAATTTCAGACAGCAGGAAGAAAATCACATTATGGAAAACATCATCTACACAGAGCTTAGAAGCCGTGGATATCGTGTTGATGTAGGTGTTGTAGAAACTTATGAATCATCAAATTCCGGAAAGCGTGAACGTAAATTACTGGAAATTGATTTCATTGCCAACAAGGGCGATAAAAAATATTATATTCAATCTGCTTTTGAGATGTTCTCTCCTGAAAAAATTGCGCAAGAAAAGAAATCCCTTACTAAGCTAAATGATTTTTTCAAAAGAATTATAGTCGTGAAAGATGATATCAAACCTCGCACTGATGAACTGGGGATTGTAACCATAGGCATTTTTGATTTCTTACTGAACGAGAATATTTTAGAAACAATCTAAGTATTCCCCGGCTTATAAGCTTTTGTTCAGTATCATAAAATTATGATTATTTTCTATACTTACGTTGTCAACACTATTCTTATTTA
>CAZNAP010000091.1:0-9672 GCA_964571145.1 uncultured Lachnospiraceae bacterium
TTTGCCCAACGAGCATACCCAGCGCTTTTTCCAGCCTGCAATTTTGCCTGAATGTCCACCAGCAGATTGACAGTTTTCTTCTCTGGCTGCAGCTGCTTTTTCTTCCGGGGCGTGTGAGCTTTTTCTCCGGCAAGAACAGCAGCAAGGGCTGCTTCGGAATAACCATCGCCCAGCGTATCCGTGCGGGCAAACCGGCTCTGTCCCGGTGCTTGCAAAGAAATGGATTTTCCGCGTCGTTTCACTTGGATGCCAGCTTGCTGAAGGAGCAGGAACAATGCTTCCAGACTTTCCGGCTTCTGGGTCAAAGCATTGTCGATAGCAACACGCAGCAGTTCTCGGTGTAAATGGTAGGCAATGACATCATCGGCTCCGCGCACTCTGCCAGTCAGGGATATATACTCCCGTTTTGCAAGCATAAACTCCGCATCTACAGTACGGCTGTCACAGGCATAGCCGGTGATTAGTCTGCCGCCATCGGTTTTGTCTGGATTTTGCACATAGTCAATGATGTCGCTGATTGCAGAGCTAACGGTTCGCCCTTTGCCGATATGCAGGGGCATGATTCTTGTTGTTGCCATGATGACGTGCCTCCTTTCTAAAAAAACGGTCTGCATTTACGCAGACCGTCTGGTTATTGGATGTTAAATTGATACTGCCTTTTGATGCAATGCTCTCACGGATTGCACAACTTCTTCCCATGGAATATCAGACGCATAGGAAAACTTCTTCTGGTAAGCTTGCCACAGTTTTGTCATACCCGCATCATTTTCAACCTCATCAAATACATCTGTGGCATCCTGCAAATACTTCTCTGTTCCTCGCTTCTTGGCTGTCGCATACAGAGCATTGTGCAGGATTTCGGTATTGAGGGTTTTCCCATGAATCTGACATAGGATATGTATGTCGTAAAAATCACGCATTCTTGTATTGGTAATCGTTCGGGATATGATCGTTTCCAGCTTTTCTGCCAGCACCGTTTCCAAGTTATATGCCCACACATCTATCGAGCGTTCCTCCAGCATCAGTTTGAAATGATAGCGAACCTCGTGCGGCGTAATGACATCTCCTGTAGAAATATCAATTTTCAGGGGAGTGATAACGCCATCAAATTTCGTTTCCAACCCGACACGGACACCGGGATATTCTGCTTCATCCATGATTTCTGAAATCTTCTTCACTCTGAAACTCACCCCATCCTCCAATGGTACGGAAACAATGGCGGAGATAATGTTTTCCATATCCTCTACTGTCACATTCGCGCCTTTGACAGTAGCATCCAAATCCATTGTTGATCGTGCATCCAGCCCGACCATTGCGGCAACCAGCATACCTCCCTTGAAGATGAATTTGTCTTTATACTCGGATAAAGAAATGCGTTCCAAAAATCGCTCCATCATATAGTTCCGCATTAAGAGTTGGGCATCCGCAGATTTTCCTTTGGAAAGATTCCGAATTAAGTCTTTTAACTGTTTTGCTGTTTTAATCATAAGAGTACCTCCAGATACTGTCTGATAATTTTTTCAACACGGAACGCCGCTGCATACTGCATCAGCTTCCGCAGATTTTTTTCTTTGTTCCTTGCATACTGTTTTAGCGCCCCCTGCAAGGTCTGAATTTCAATATTGTTCCTGCTGCGCACCAAGTCACAAATTGTTCGTTCCATATCATAAACTGAAACGGTATGTCCAAAAGGTGTTTGTGCATCCGTTACCCCTAAATCAATCAGTTCCTTTTTTACCGTATATACTTTAACCCCCTCTGTCCGCAGCCGTGAGGTATTATATCCTGCCTTTACTGTTACGGAATACTCAACAGGTTCTCTATCTGTCAAATCATGAAAAAAAAGTGCTGTGTCATGAGAAAACACAATTTGTCCAAACCGAAGATGCAGCAGATACATAGCATCTAACCAAGCGTCTGCCGAAGCATAAATGCCATGTGCTACT
This sequence comes from uncultured Lachnospiraceae bacterium, assembly GCA_964571145.1. Classification (GTDB taxonomy): domain Bacteria; phylum Bacillota; class Clostridia; order Lachnospirales; family Lachnospiraceae; genus Suilimivivens. The sequence continues at coordinate 1,947 of CAZNAP010000091.1, forward strand.
TGTTCCAGTTCTCTTTCCTTTGCATAGTGATAAAAAACGGTTTTGGTAATTCCAGCATCCAGAACTTGTGCTGTCCGAATCATTCCTTTATTCTGCTCCAAAAGCAAATCCATCTGCTCATACTGTGTCATGATGCACCTTCCTTTCACGCTACTATTATATCTGAACGAAGCATGAAAGTAAACATTGGATTTTAAGAAGAATTTATCTTAAGTGGTACTTACCATCCAAGTTAGCACCCAAGATAACGTCCCTGTTTTTACTAAATCGAGTAGGAGGGAAATTTAAATACAGCTTCCTTCAGATTCCACCTCACGATGGACACCCTTGCTGTTCAACTATACACTTCCCACTACCTGGGCATGTTCGGGACTTACACCCGTTAGAGCGCGCCCATGGCGCGCAAACAAAGAAAAACCCCGAAAGCCGCATAGCTTCGGGGTTTTTCGGGGTTTTTGATTGTCGATTAACGCTTGCTGAACTGTGGTGCACGACGAGCTGCTTTGAGACCGTATTTCTTTCTTTCTTTCATACGAGGATCTCTTGTTAAGTAGCCTGCTTTCTTGAGTGCAGGTCTGAAGTCTGCATCTACTTGAAGTAATGCTCTTGCAATACCGTGTCTGATTGCACCAGCCTGACCTGTGTAACCGCCACCTTTTACGTTTACAAGTACATCATACTTATCTGTAGTTTCTGTTAATGTCAAAGGCTGACGAACGATAACCTTTAAGGTCTCTAATCCTAAATATTCGTCGATGCTTCTTTTATTAATGGTGATATTACCCTTACCGGGTACTAAATATACTCTGGCAATTGATTTTTTTCTTCTACCTGTTCCGTAGAATTTTGCTGCTGCTTTAGCCATCTTACTGTTCTCCTTTCAGTCCCTCTTAAAAAGTTAATACTTCGGGTTTCTGAGCTGCTTGTTCATGCTCAGGTCCTGCGTATACAAAAAGCTTGGTAAACATCTGACTTCCTAAAGGTCCTTTGGGAAGCATGCCTTTAACAGCAAGCTCAACTACCTTTTCAGGTTTCTTAGCCATCATTTCACGTAAGGTTGTTTCTTTCATTCCGCCAACGTAATCTGAGTGATGATAGTAAATCTTCTGATCTAACTTACGACCTGTTACTTTAATTTTTTCAGCATTTACAATAATTACATAATCACCTGTATCCATATGAGGTGTAAAAATTGCTTTGTTCTTACCTCTTAAGACTTTAGCTACTTCTGAAGCTAAACGTCCCAGTGTCATATTTGTAGCATCCACAACATACCATTTTCTATCAATGGTTGCGGGACTAGCCATAAATGTTTTCATCTCGTTTCCTCCGTTAAACTTGGGTTTCTCGCTCGTATTTGTCTGTTTATTTCTACGGATGTCCGGGCCGTAGAGGCCACTTTCAAATACATTTGGGCACAATTCTTCCGAACGTCGCCACATTGAATAATTATATTATACCGGTCCGGGTGTGTCAATACTTTTTTCGCTTGAATTAGACGAAAAATCATACTTTATCAATGTAAGACCACAAGCCGGGGCTGTTGGACCTGCTAAAGTTCGTTCTTTTGCTTCCAAAATCTCCTTCACTCGCTGTGGCGGATAGCTGCCACGCCCAACTTCCATCAGGGTTCCTGCTATAATGCGAACCATGTTATATAAAAAGCCGTTACCGGTAACTTGAATTACTATTTCGTCTTTTTGGCGGTTCACTTTCAAGTCAGTAATCGTCCGAACAGTAGTCTCTGCCTGTGTTGCAATGGAACAAAAGCTTTTGAAATCATGTTCTCCAATTAAATAAGCGGCAGCTTTCTGCATCTTGACTTCATCTAAAGTGACATAGGTAAAATGTGTATAAAGGCGTCTGAGTGGATTTGGAAATTCCGCATTTACAATGTGATATTCATAGGTTTTTCTGGTTTCGCATTTACGCGGATGAAAATCAGCCTGTACCTCCTGTGATTTCACCACACGAATATCCTCCGGTAAACGTTGATTCATCGCATAAGAAAACTTTTCCCCGGGCATCCGTACATTCGTATCAAAAACTGCGATATTACATAATGCATGTACACCGGCATCTGTGCGGCTGGCACCGATTACCTGAATTTCTTCACCGGTCAGCTCATATAAAACCCTATTCAATTCACCTTCAATTGTTACAGTTCCCGGCTGAACCTGCCATCCATGATAGGCAGTTCCGTCATAAGCCACTGTCAGCATTACCCTTTTCACCTGATTATCATACCTTCCACACTCACAGTATTCTAGTCGCTCGGTGCTTATTCGCTCATCGCTTTTTTATAAGCACCGAGTGACTAGAATAAAATTTTTCCAAACACAACACAAAGTGCTAAATAGCACAAAACAACCAAATAAGCCAGTCTGTCTCTCCCTTCATAGATTAAAGGTTTCATCTTGGTTCGATGTTCACCACCGCGATAGCATCTAGCTTCCATGGCCATGGCTAAATCATTGGCTCTTCGAAAAGCAGATATAAATAACGGTACCAAAAGCGGAACCAAACTTTTTGCTTTTTTAATCAGATTACCACTCTCGAAGTCTGCACCTCTGGCAATCTGTGCCTTCATAATTTTATCTGTTTCTTCTAATAAAATAGGAATAAACCGTAATGCAATTGACATCATCATCGCTATTTCATGAACAGGCACACGCAATACCTTAAGCGGCCCAAACAACTTTTCCATTCCATCAGTCAGATTATTGGGAGTTGTTGTCAGCGTCATGACTGAAGAACCCATAATCAGCAAAACCAGTCGAATTGCCATAAAGCCTGCCTGCCTGATACCCTCCTTAGTAATCTGAAGCTTCCAGAAAGAAATCAGCACTTCTCCGGGTGTCAGGAATAAGTTAAATACAACGGCAATTAAGAGCAATAAGATAATGGATTTCATTCCACGAACCATATACTTAATGGGCACATGTGAAAGTTTGATAATGCTCAGCAAAAACAATACTGCCAGTCCATAGCCTATTAAATTGTCTACGATAAACAGGGAAACAATATAGCAAATCGTGGTCACAAGCTTCACCCTTGGATCCAGCTTATGAATCACAGATTCAGTCTGATAATATTGTCCCAACGTAATATCTCTCAGCATTTACTAAACCATGCCTTTCTTGGCCAATGCTTCCAGGATAGCCACTTTGGCTTCCTCAATGGTTGTAATATCAGTATCTACGGGCAACCCTTTTTCGGATAATGCCTGCATAATGTAAGTGACCTGGGGTGCAGCAAGTCCTACTGCCTCCAATTCTTTATAATGGCGAAAAACTTCTCTGGGCTCTTGATCAAACAAAATGCTGCCCTGATTCATTACAATAATTCGATCCACATATTTGGCCACATCCTCCATACTGTGTGAAACCAATATGACGGTCATGTTCATTTCAGTTCTCAGCTTGGCAATCTGATCCAAAATTTCATCTCTTCCTTTCGGATCCAATCCGGCTGTAGGCTCATCTAAAATCAATACTTCCGGTTTCATGGCCAGGACACCTGCAATCGCCGCTCTTCTTTTCTGACCGCCGGATAAATCAAAGGGAGATTGATAGAAATACTCATCTTCCAAACCTACCTGTTTTAAAGCAGCATAAGCACGCAGCTCCACTTCTTTTCGGTCAAGTCCCAAATTCTTAGGTCCGAAGCATACATCGGAAAAGACATCTATCTCAAATAATTGATGTTCCGGATATTGAAATACCAGCCCCACCTTACTACGCAGTTCCTTCTTATTATAATCTTTATCATTAATGTCCGCACCATTGTAATAAATATTGCCTCCTGTAGGTGCTAAAAGGCCATTTAGATGTTGCACTAAAGTAGACTTCCCCGAGCCGGTGTGCCCGATTAAGCCAATAAATTGTCCATCTGGGATAACCAGATTGATGTCTTTCAAAGCCGCATATTCCATAGCCGTTCCGGACTCATATATATAGTTTACATGATCTAAAATAAAAGACATATTGATACTACCCCTTGCTGGTTGCAGCATTAAGCTAACTTTAATGCCTCTACTAATTCGTCACAGGTCAATATTCCCTTGGGAATCTCAACACCGCTTTTCCGTAATTCATGTGCCAGTAACGTCACCTGTGGTACATCCAATCGCATGGACTTGAGTTTGTCCACCTGACTGAAAATCTCTCGCGGCGTACCTTCCATGGCTACTTGCCCCTGATCCATGACAAAAACTTTATTCGCATAAATTATTTCTTCCATATAATGTGTAATCAGTATAATCGTAATGTTTTCAACATCATTTAGTGCTCGCACCGCTCTGATGACTTCTTTTCGGCCATTCGGGTCAAGCATTGCCGTAGGTTCGTCCAAAATAATGCATTTCGGATGCATGGCAATCACGCCGGCTATTGATACACGCTGCTTCTGCCCACCGGATAACTTATTGGGCGAGTGCTTTCTGAATGCATACATTCCAACAGCCTTTAGGCTTTCTTCCACACGCTCCCATATTTCCTTGGTAGGCACGCCGAGATTCTCTGGCCCGAAACCAACATCCTCTTCCACGACCTGTCCAATAATCTGATTATCAGGATTCTGAAAAACCATACCGGCTTCCTGGCGGATGTCCCATAAATTGGCATCATCAGCTGTATCTTTGCCATCCACCCATACGGTTCCTTCGGTGGGATAAAGAATCGCATTAATATGTTTAGCCAGTGTGGATTTCCCCGAACCGTTATGTCCGAGAACTGCTACGAAGTCCCCTTGCTCAACGTGGAGGTTCACCTGGTCAATTGCTCTGGTGATTCCCTCCACATTTCCTTCCTCATCACGGCGTATATATTCAAAAACTAAATTCTTCGTCTTGACTATTTCTTTCAACCTTAACACCCCTTGCTGCTGACAGGTTTCCTGCCTTTAGCCTGCCCTTTATTTTACAGGATATTGTTTCTATTTGCAATAGATTGTGATTTATCGTATTATAAGCGTAATAAATGTATTACATGCCTCTAGCAGGCAGTTTGAAAGGATTTTTTATGAAAATGTGGATCAAGCCTCTGTGCTTATTAGTTGTATTAATCTTATTTTGTATTGTAATTTCAAAAGTTATATCAGGAAACCAAACCCTTGCTGATTATGCGGACAAGAATCCGGATATTGCATATGCTACCATTTGCCCAATTGAAACACAACCCCCGTCCCCTTCAGCCCCATGCCCAATTGAAACACAACCCCCGTCCCTTACCGCAATCACTAGTGAACCGCTTTATGCAGAATCTCCGGAAAGCACACACTATCAATATGGATTCTATTACCAAGCTCTTTCAGAGGAACTAATAGCCAAAATGGTGGGCGTATCTTATCCGACTCCTGAAGAAAACCCGGCGATTTCTTTGGAAGAATTTTGTTATTTGAATGTCTTATATTATGATTTTAATGGAGAACTTCAAAATGGCAGTTTGGTATGTAATCAGAAAATTACGCAGGATTTAGTAGAAATCTTTTATGAATTATATTTGAATGAATATCAAATAGAAAAGATTAAGTTAATTGATGACTATAACGGTGATGATACCGCTTCTATGTTAGATAATAACACATCCTGCTTTAATTACAGGGTTGTTGATGGCACCGACCATCTCTCCAAACATGCGTTAGGCTGTGCAATTGATATCAACCCTTTTTATAATCCTTATGTAGTATATAATATAGACGGAACCGGTGAGACCTATATCTCTCCGGAAGGCAGCGAACAGTATGCTGATCGTTCACTGAACTTCCCCTATAAAATTGATGAAAACGATTTATGCTATAAGTTATTCAAAGAGCACGGGTTTGTATGGGGTGGCGACTGGAATTCCTGTAAAGATTACCAACACTTCCAAAAAGTAGTGTAAACATTCAAAAGTTATATAAACATTCAAAAGGCGAGTCAAACATAATTTATGCTGGCTCGCCTTCTTATTTATTGTTCTAAATTTCAAATATAGACATACTTTCTTCAATTAATTGTGATATTTCTTTTAAGCTCTTAGCATTGTCTGCAATATCGGTAATGATGTTGCTGACTTCCACTGCAGCCGCCGAGGTTTCCTCTGTACTAGCTGCATTTTCCTCTGCTATCGCAGAAAGATTCTGAACTGTATCAACCACATTACCTCTTGTTGCATTTATTTTTTCTGTTTTAGATGCCACGTTACTGATTACTTTGATTACCTGCTCAACTTCCTGCAGTACCTCTCCAACCTGTGTATCTGTATTGGAAACCTTCTGGCTTTGCTTCTCCATAATTCCCTGTACTTCATTCATGGTATTTACAGCTTTCTCAGAATCCTCCATCAGGGATAATATAATGGATTCTATTTATCTAGCTGATTCATTGGATTGCTCTGCCAGCTTCTGTATCTGCGCAGCTACTACGGCAAAACCACGCCCCTGTTCACCGGCTCTTGCCGCTTCTATAGATGCATTTAGGGATAAGAGATTGGTTTCTTCGGCTATCTCAGTAATAATCGCAATTGCTTCTTGTATCTTTTGTGCCGACTCATTGGTTACATTGGTCTGGTCATAAATAACATTTATTGAGCCTTTAGCCAATTCATTAATTTCCTGTAACTCTTTTAAAGCACCTACTGCAATTTCGCCTCTGTCTTTGATTGATTTAGCGTTTTGATTCAATGCTTCGATGTCCTCTGTCGTTTCTTCAATCATATTACCCATGAGAATAATATTTTCTGTTGCATCCTGTGTTTCTTCTGCCTGGTTTCCTGCTCCCAATGCAATTTCTTCAATTGCCTTCTCCACTTGTTGCACATGGTCAGCTGATAAATCGCTTTTATCGCTTAAGCCGTCTGCTGTTTCTACTAAGGCAACGCTTTGATTCTTCACATTTGAAATAGCCCGTTGTAAATCTTCCTGCAATTTCTGTACCGCTCTTGCAATAGTACCTACTTCGTCTTTAAATGTAAGCATCTTAGAATCAACCTTCACATTGAGCTTTCCGGAAGAAACCCGGTCCAGTATCTCAACACAGTGTCTAAGACCTAATACCATTCTGCCAACTATCAGGAATAAAATAATACTGCATAAAATTAATAGTATAATCATAACACAGCCAATAATCGCTATAACTGCAAAAATTTCCCGCTGCGCGTCGACTTGTGGCATACCTGCAAAAATCATACCTACAATTTCATTGGTTTCTGTATCATACAATGGCATATAATAGCCATAAAAAGGCTGTCCAACTACATCTACGTTAGTTGCGAAATATTCCTCGCCGCCACGCAATACTTTTTCAATAACAGCGTCGCCGGCTTGTGTTCCTACAACCCTGTTACCACTTTCATCACATACGGATGTCATATATCTTGTATCCCCATAAAAGATCGTGATATCCATATCTGTAGACTTTTTAATGCTATCCGCGATATCAGTATGCTCCGTTATATTAAAGTCACCCTTGAATAAATTACCGTTCTCATCAGTATAAAAAGAACCCTCTCCTGCATACTGCAATGTACTATGTACCGATATCACTGCTCCTCGAAGTCCATTTTCAATGCTATCAGTTACCACTTCACTCACTCTTGAATTACTAAGCAACACGGTTGTTGCCCCAAATAGAATCAGTGGAATAATTGCTAACAATAGCATTTTCACCTTCATTTTCATATAAACCTTCACACTTCGCTTCCTAATATTCAGCACTATGCCGTATGATTATTATATCATTTATATG
>CAZNAP010000092.1:0-9656 GCA_964571145.1 uncultured Lachnospiraceae bacterium
ATTTCTTAATAATAGGAAAAATGTTTTCACTGTTAATTGATAAACTTCCGTGTTTTTGTGCCACAATCAATCACTCCTTTATATTATGTTATTGTTACTAGAATAAAGTTTAGTGCGTAAGTTATGAAAAGTCAAGACAAAATTAGCACTCATTTCACATGAGTGCTAATAGTCGTTCGAAAACTCTTTATTTTAGGGCATTTCTGGAATTCTAAAATTTTTATTAACTAAAATACTGATTATACACATCAAAGAAATCCTGGGTTTTCACATCAGCATTTTGGATAAAAGTAATGGTTTCCCAAAGCTCTTCATTTAAATCTCTGGTCAGCGTAATCACAAACGCATCATATTCCTGCCCGAACACCTCTTCTCGTTTTTTCTCGATAATCTTGATTTTATTCGCATCGGTTTCTTCGCGATTAAATGTATTGATACACTTAATAATGTGATAGCCAAATTCTGTTTCGACTACTTCGCTGATTTCTCCTTTGCCAAGATTAAAAGCGGCTGTTTCAAAAGCCACATCTTCTTCTCCCTTACCAAAAGAATAGTCTCCGGATTCTCCTTCACTGTACTGCAATACCAGCTCTTCGAAATCAGTTCCTTCTTCCATTGCTAAGGCTAAAATCTCTGAGGCAGTTTTGTAAGCATCCTCCTTCGCCGACTCTGAATAATCAATCTTTTTTCCCGTCCCATCAAGTGCATAGGTCTTAATCAAAATATGCTGCACCGTAATGGTTCTGGCTTCATCATCACTAATTTCAGGATTAATATCCTTGATTAAATACTCATAAACTTTATTGGCTAAGGCATACTCCGTATATAGGTTACAAATCGTATCTTCTGTTACGCTCATCTGCTCCCGTTCCGTAGGATTCAGTGATTCAAAATACGCCTTTGCAGCCGTTCTGACCGTCTCCAACTCCGCTTCGCTTAACGCTACTCCATGTGCCGCCGCCAGCAAATTCATGGTTTTTATTTGAGCCAATTGCGCTAGCACAGTTTCCTTGACACTCTCTTCTAAAGTTTTACCTTCTAAATCAGTTCCCCAGATTTCTTTGCCAAATACGCTTTCATACTGATTTTGCGTATTGGTCAGATACACCATAACCTCCGGCATGGTACAGGACATGGTTTCAATTCTGAAAAGTTCGTCTTTCTCAAAACCGGTGGTCAGTATGACCTTTGTATTTGCCTGTGCATTTCCACATCCGCTGATTAGCAAGATACCTATGAACAGGATCAATCCAACGATTCTTTTTTGCTTGTTTAACATACTTCTGTTTCCTTCCGTATCAAGATGTCATTACTCGAATGGTACTGCCTGCATGTGTCTTTCGAATTTGAATCTGACTGCTGATTTTCTCTGCCAATTCCGGCACATGAGAAATAATTCCAATCAAGCGTTCTTTCTCAACCAAACTTTGCAAAGTCAGGCAAGCCTGCTCCAGAGATTCACTGTCCAAACTGCCAAAGCCTTCATCTATAAACAAGGCTTCCACACGAATGCCACCACTGCCCGCCTGCACCACATCACTCATTCCTAACGCCAGTGCCAAAGAAGCTTTAAAGGATTCGCCTCCTGAAAGAGTCTTGACAGAACGATACTTACCCGTATAATAATCTAAAACTTCGATTTCCAGATTATCTTTACTTCTTCCATCTCTAATCTGCTCCATACGGCGCAGTTCATATCTTCCACCGCTCATAGAACGAAGCCGTATATTCGCTGCTATCAGGATTTCCTCAAAATAGGTAGCCAATACATATTGTTCAAAGACAAGACGGTACTTATTGTTTCCATTTGCTGTATCATCCAGCTCTTTGAGCAAACTATATTTATTCATCAGTCTGGATAAAATTTGATTCTTTTCTTTGAGACTATCCAAGCTCCTCGTTATATTAGCACATTTATTTCCCAGCTGCAGATGCTGATTCAGTGCTTCATTCTTCTCTTTGGTTGCCCGTTCTAACTGTTCCTTGATTTCTCCCGTATCTGTTGCTGTATGCTGTCCTATTTCTTGTGTAAGATGCGTACATAACTCTTTGATTTTAAGACAATCCTGCGTATATGTTTGTAGGGCAACTCGCTGCTTTCTTAATTCTGATTCATCTGTCAGAAAGCTTTGGTACTCATCTTCATCGGAAAAGTTGGCATTCTGTAATGCCTCATGAAGCAATTTTGTCTTCATCTGATACAATTCCTTGGCCTGCTCCTTTTCCTTCTCCAGTCTGCTCAGATTTTTCTGTTTTTCTTCTATTACTGCCAATCTCTGTTCATAATTCCTGATTGTTTCCTTAAAAGCAGACTGAGTATGTTCTTGCATATAGGACAGAATTTCCTGCTTCAATTGATTTAGCCTGATACAAATAGTTTCTACTCTTTTTGCTAATTCTGTAGAATTTGATTCCACTTCATTTTTCTGTGCCAGACATGCAGTTGTTTGTCCATGTAATGCAATTCGAATGCGTTGCTTGTCCTCATATTCTTCTTTTAGCTTGCGCACCTGCTCCTGGGAAGGAACCTGTTCGTCTTCTTTCGCCGGACTCGGGTGTGAAGTTGCCCCACATACCGGGCAGGGTGTCCCCTGTTCCAGTTGTTTAGCCAATATGCCCGCTATTCCATGACGATACGCCTTTTCCGCCTGTTCGTATTGTACCTTTTGATTGTCTTCCTTTTTTTCCGCCTTTAAATAGTTGGATTGTAGTTTACATAATTCATCCGCTTTTATTTGGAGTTGTCGGTTGGCTTCTGCTACCGCCTGTTTGGCTTCCTGAAGCTGTTGTTGTTCCTCATAAGCCAGTGAAATCTCCTCACGATTTTCATACACTGACTTCTCCTGTTCCTTTTGAAGTTCCAATTGTTCTAATTCTTGCTTTATTCTTAAAAATTCTTCACTGATTCTGTTTAGATTGCGCCCAGTTGTCTCCTGTTCCACTTGAACAGGACGAATAGCAACGGCTTGTTCCTGTTTATGCAGTCGCTGTTCCATTGCCTGCATTTCATCACTGCGAGCAGCTAACTGAACTTGCTTATTTTTCTCTTGTTCCAGTTTTCGAATCAATTCTTGGATTCGCTCCGCTTCGCGCAGTGCGTTACTCCACTTCTGAACTAACTCGTCCTTTTCTTGAATCAGTATCTGGCTACTTTGCCACTTCTCTTCATATTGACCAGAGATATCCTCCAGTAATCTCATCGTACCTTCATAATCATGGCTCACTTCCCGGTCGGCTTGATCTGGCAGAATACTCTCTCGGATAAGCATATCTATATCCTCATCCATACGATGCCGGCATTCCATTACTTCCTTATATACCGACAGAGAACGTGCTCTTAATGCAGATGCCAGCTTTTCATAGCTATCTGTTCCAAATATTTCACGAAATATGCGTGTCTTTTCAGTTGGCGGCGCTGACAACAGTTTCGCAAACTCTCCCTGTGCAATCATGGATAATTGCTTGAACTGTCTGTAATCCAGTCGAAGCAGCTCCTGTATTTTCCGAGTCACTTCACTGGCTCCTTGGGTTATATCTCCACTAGGCTCAGTCAAAATCGCATTTTCTTTTTCCTTCACCAACGCTTCCTGTTTTCGTTTGCCCGGTCGCAAGTACTCCGGATTGCGATAAATCTTGTATTCCTGACCGGCATGCGTCATAATTAATTCCACGAAAGTTACTGTTTCTCCATCCGCAAAATCACTTCTGACACTGTTTTTTTCCCTCTGTTCCCCGCTCAAATTTCCATAGAGTGCATAGGTCATGGCATCAAAAATAGTGGTTTTTCCGGCACCTGTAGGTCCTGAAATCAAGAATAATCCCCGTTCACTCAGCCCGGCGAAATCAATTTGTTGTTCTTCTTTATAAGGTCCCCAACCGCAAAGAGTTAATTTTTTAGGTTTCATGGCTTAACCTCCAACTCTTTCGCAATCGACACAATCACTTTTTTTCCGTCCTCTGAAAGTGGCTTCTCACGTACAGTTTCATAAAAGGCTTCGAACAATCCAATGGTATCTCTGTGCTGTGCCATGACTCTGTTTGGTGATAAGTCCTGCCCGTCTGCCGCAGTTCCTTTTCCCGAATCCTGTCTTACGATCTGCATAATATTTGGATAAACACCGCGGAGCGTCCCAATGGGATCAATCAGTTCGCCTTCATCCGTTAATAGTGCCTGTATATAATCCTGATTAACTTCACCTAAGGTCACTGCATGAAGCAGTTCCTGCAAAGTACCTTTCATCTTTCGCATTTCTCGAAGTGGTCGAAGTTCCAACGGCTTAACCGACTCCAAGCCATCCTTCGTCATAGTCACCAGTAATGCTGTTTTATTCTGGAATTCACCGAATGAATATTTTAACGGAGCCCCAGCATACCATATGGGATGTTGCCCTATTTGCTGTGACTTATGGATATGCCCAAGAGCCACATAATCAAACCCTTCAAAAACAGAAGCATCTACATTATCTAGGCCTCCGATATGAATTGTTGTTTCGCTGTCGGAAAGTTCCGGTGCTCTGCCTGCATCTGTCACAAAAAAATGTGTAATTAAAACACGATTTTTATGTTCTTGATTCTTCTCTTGTTCTTGTTCTTTGCATTCAAGCTCATGCCGCCAGTATTTCTCCAACAGTGTGCGCACTGCTTCTTCACTGGTTCTGGCATTTACAACTGCCGGTTTGCAAAAAGGAAGCAATACAAATTCCGTTTTGCTTCCCTCGTTGTTTAAAGTAATCTTTGTCAGTTGCTCTTTTTGTACTCCAGCAATATGAACTCCCTGTTTGTCTAACAGCTTCTCTCCGAAACTAATTCGTTCCGGTGAATCATGATTCCCACTGATGAGAATAATTTGTATGTCTTGTTCCGACAAATCAGTCAAAAAGGAATCCAGTAGAGCCACTGCTTCTGCAGTCGGAATTGAACGGTCGTAAATATCTCCCGCAATTACCAATGCATCCACCTGATTGACCACTGTCATTTCACGTATTTGATTGAGTATGAATTTTTGATCCTCCAACATGGAAAACTCATTGACTATTTTCCCAATATGAAGGTCAGCCACATGCAAAAATTTCATTTACTTTGATTCTCCATTTCGGTAATACCAACGATCTCCGTCTGTCATCAGATAATCTTCGCCGGATAAGACTGCTTGGCAAAAATCCTCTATTGAATTCAGTTTCCTTTTAAAAGCCATACCTCCACCCAGCATATCAACCTCATGAACATCAGAACCCGCTGTCATACGAAGGCTTCTCTCTTTCGCATATCGAAGTGCTCTTACATCAAATTCATGGTCATTATGATTATGGCTTAAATGGCAGGAATGAGTTGCATTTACTGTTTCCATTCCGTCTATATCCTCTGGGAAAAGACGAATTTCCGGTATATAAGATTCTTCTCTAAAAGGATGCGCCTGTATGACCATACCCCCGGCCTCATGTACTAAACTATATTGTTCTTTAACAGAAGCATCCTTAATTTCCGGATGTGACATCAACCAATTTTTATCTACTCCATATATAAGGAACTCTGTTCCCTGATAGCCGGATTCATATCCAAAAAACACATCCAAGCCAATTTTTTCCCCTTCTGCCAAAGCATTTTCATAACCCTGACAAAAAAGTTCAACCCATTCTTTCCAAGGTAACCGGGTATCGATACAGGTATTCCCGTACCAATTATGATTTGTTACGATAATCCCGCTATATCCTGCTTCTTTTGCGGCTCTTGCCATTTCCTGTCCATTGGAATGGGAACACTTGCTTGCCTCACTGGTGTGTAAATGTGTTTCATATAAATAGGGATAATCATTATTATTCATCACGTTCTGGCCTTCTTCACTTTATACAATTCGACATCTGCTGCCGCAATAAATTCCTGCATTGTTTTTATGTACTTCGCATACTTGGCGTAGCCGATACTTAACGTCAAAGTATAGGGTGAATTCGCTTCTCGACTGGTTTTCTCCACCTCTGCCTGTAACCTGCGGCATAAAGCCTCTACTTTAGATTCTTGTTCCAGTTCTCCGATAATCATAAACTCATCACCGCCATATCTGGCAAGGAAATAATTATTCCCCTGACATACCTGCTTAATTGCGTTTGCCACCCTTACCAAAGCAGTATCGCCCTCAATATGTCCATACTGATCGTTAATTTTCTTAAAATAATCAACATCTATCATTAAAAGATAAAGTCCCTGTTCTTCTTTGGCATGCTGCATTTTTCCCACCAAATAAGACTTTAAATGATTTCTGTTATTTACCTGTGTCAGTGGATCCAGAGAAATTAATTGTTCCTGAAAATCCAAATAAACAGATAAGATTCCCAGTGTGATACCAATGCAAGCTATGGGAACACCTGGTGTAAAGAATTGGATTACACCAAACATAATCGGCAACATAACAAAAGAAGACAAGGTGAAATATTCCTTGCGTTTAGAATAGCTATCCGTATGAAGTGCTTTGAAAAAGGCTTTTGCCGCTGTGCCAAGCATATAGGCATAAGCTACAATTGCCTGTAATGCATAGAGTTCTCCCCTGTGGTAAACATTATTTTCGTCCACATAAAACAGGATTCTTGTTTTAAAGTTAACAATCAGTAATATGCACAGAATACATAACGGAATCATGCACAGAATCTTTGATTTTCTATCTTTAACCAATACTGACTGCTGTACACTTTCCGAGTATAGAAACCATGTAAAGCCCATTACTCCAATCAAAACATAATAGGAGGTATTTATAATCCAGTTTGCGGTTACACCCCAGTTCATTAATTTTTGATCAATCGTAATACAAACTAAATCCGTAGCGAAAAATGCTGCTGTGCTTAACAAAACTCTCTCAAAAAATACTTTTCGGCTACGCAAATCAGCACTTCTATGTACCTTATATAAAACCAAAAGCACAATCAGTATGCATAACGTATTCACTTCTGAATACAATATTGATAGCATAATCGTTAACCCCCAAACGCCAAATCCGCTTTACTTCTGTATCAATTACTCAAAAGCCTTTGCTACAGATACCAGCAGCTCTCGTATTTTCAAATGTTGTGGACAGATTGCCTCACATTTTCCACACTGAATACACGAAGATGCTTTCCCGCCATCAGCTGTTTTCATCATATAATTATAGTCACCGCCAAAATACTGTGTCTTATCATTATAGTAGGCAAATAAATCTGGAATCGATATTTGCATCGGACAACCGGCTGTACAATACCGACATCCTGTACACGGAACGATACTTCTGCTGGCCATAACCTTGCTTACCTGTGCTACTGCAGCAAATTCCTGTTCGCTAAACGGGACAAAATCTTTCATCGTATGGATATTGTCTTCCATCTGCTCAAGATTGCTCATACCTGATAATACCATAAAAATCTTCGGAAAAGAAGCACAAAAACGTAGGGCATAGCTTGCATAACTGTCATTTCCCAATGCGTCCAAAATCTGACCGGCTTCAGGCGGTAACTGTGTTAAACTGCCCCCTTTAATCGGTTCCATAACAATCACCGGTTTATTGTACTTCTCACATACCTGATAGCATCTGGCACTGTCTATATCCGGATTCTCATAATCAATATAATTAAACTGTAATTGAACAACTTCCACTTCCGGATGCTCACTTAATATTTTGTCAAGTACTTCCGCTTTATCATGAAAAGACATGCCTATATGACGTATTTTCCCCTCTTTCTTTAACTCCATGGCAACTTCAAATGCCCGGCAGTTCACATACTGGGGATACCCGTCTGCACCTAAAGCATGCATCAGATAAAAATCAAAATAGTCTACGCCGCAAGCCTTTAACTGACTTTCAAACATAGGTCTGATATCTTCTTCTTTACTGAAATAATTCCCTGAAAGTTTATCTGTTAATAAGTAGCTTTCTCGTGGATAGCGACTGGTCAGACACTTACGAATTGCTGTTTCACTTTTCTCATCAACATATCCATGTGCTGTATCAAAATAGTTAAAGCCGGCTTCCATAAATTTGTCAATCATTACAGAAAATTCATCAAAATCAACTTCATTCTCTTGCATGGGTAAACGCATACAACCAAATCCAAGAGTTCCCTTAACCTCTTCAAAACAAGTATTCATAAGTTGCCTCTCCTTCCTTTGTTACTTGGTGCTAATCCAAGTTACAAACTATTGACTAGTCACTTGTTACCTAGTCACTCGATGCTTATCCGAAACGAGTTCGGATAAGCACCGAGCGCTTACGCATAATTTGGCGTGAATATCTGTGTCTTTTCTTGTACAATATCTGTAAAGCCATCCTGAATCATATCTATCATATGTGTCACAATATCAGGGTCAAATTGTGTACCCGCATTGTTCTTCAATTCTGACAAAATCTTCTCTCTGGCTATCTGTTCTCTGTAGCAGCGATTACTGCTCATTGCATCATATGAATCTGCAATGCAGATAATTCTTGCATAAAGTGGAATATCTTCTCCCTTTAAACCGGCCGGATATCCTTGTCCGTCATATCTCTCATGATGATATAGCGCGCCATCTCGAATTCCCTTAATTGCCGTAAAATTTACGAGCACCTTACTACCCAATGTAGTATGCGAACGGATTAGCTGCCACTCCTCTGAGGAAAGTGTATGTGGCTTATTCAAAACCATATCTGGTATTCCAATTTTACCACAATCATGCAGTAATGCAACATAATAAAGGGTTTCTGCTTCATCTGCCGACAATTTCATTCGATTGGCAATCTCACTGGCGTAAATCGCCACACGTGTCGAGTGGCCTCGCGTATAGGGGTCTTTGGCATCAATCATATTCGCAAATGTATTCATAGATTGCATAATAATTTTGGAATCTTCTCTTTGTTTACGTACATACTTTTTCGTTCTCACTCTGACAAAAATATGTGCAATCAAACTGAGAACCCATAGAATTGAAGCTGTAATCAATCCATGAAATATTGGTGAATTAGTAATCTGAATCATTTTTTGTCCAGTTACCTGAATTGTCTGAAAATCAACTATTTCTTTCGAATATAACACAAACCCAAATGTTTCCTGCTTTAATGGTGTAATCAATTCATTATAGTCAACGGCTGTAATTTTGATCTTGCCATCCTTTATTTCGTATATCCCATTCCATGCACTATCAATTACAGCATCCTCGGGTACCGGCAGTTCAATTGTCCAATTATGTAAACTATCCTTCATTTGATAGGAAATGACCCCATTATACTGTGCCCCAATTGGATTATCAGGATGAAATTCAGTATCCTCCCATTGCTGCGACACTGACATATCAATGGTCACAGAAGTGTTATCCTGCGCCTGCGAATTTGCTTGAATCTGATAAGATTGTACTTCCTCTGTCTGCGAAATCGTGCGTAAATAAAGATAAATATAGCCTGCCAGTATAAATATCATACTTACCACAAAAATCGCTGCTATCCCTTTTTTCTCCCTAAAGCCCATGAAGTATTCCTTTCCCCAACACATGACAACCCCGTTTGTCCCAACATCGTTACATTGATAATTTAATAACAAAAAAATTGGAGGAATATACATTCCCCCTAGGTTTTAGGGTAACATAACTACCCTTAAAAAGCAATAGATGATTTGTCGCAGTTTGTCAAACTTTAAGTTTACGAAAAATGGGTAATAAAGATAAAA
>CAZNAP010000093.1:0-9581 GCA_964571145.1 uncultured Lachnospiraceae bacterium
ATGAAGAGAAGAAGAGCAACATGAACTTCCTCTTCAACTTCCTTTCAGAAGCAGCGAAAGCTACTCTTGCTGAATTAGCTATGAATGCAAAAGCTGATTATGTAAATGACAAGATTTTTGCAGGTTTAGTAGAAGGACGTATTTCTAAGCATGTGAAAGAAATCAGTCTTCTGGATCAGACCTATGTAAAAGCTGAAGATGGAAAACAGTCAGTTGGCAAGTATCTGGAATCTGTAAACAAAGCTCTTGTAGTAACCAAATTCGTTCGTTTCGAAGTTGGTGAAGGTATGGAGAAGAAGAACGAAGACTTCGCAGCAGAAGTTGCAGCTCAAATCGGTTAGGTCAATAAGCCAATCTAAATAATGAAGCAAAATCCCCGAAATGCTGAATATATCAGTGATTCGGGGATTTTTTAATATCAATATCTTATCATAAAATATCGTAACAAAACACATCGAATTGGAGTCATTATCGACTAGGAAAGCAGTCGAATGTAAAAATCCGATTGCTTTTTTCTATATCCAAAATTGAAAAGCGGAACAGCATGGGAAAATATTTGGAAGTAGTTATGCCTTTGGTATTTCTGCTTTACAGCCTGTATGCGATTTGTTGAATCGGGAATTAAAAAAGGTGGAAATCTATAACACATAGACATAAAGAAAATAGTCTGTTAAAATATTAAAAGAAGCATTTTGAAAGGAGGTTTTCCTATGTTAAAAATGTTAATTTCAATGAATCGTGAAAAGATTTTCTTCGATAAAAAATATCGGCTTGACGGGATAGAAGGAACAATTTGTAAACTTTTTGAAAATGCCGGATTTCATCGTTTGGATGATGAAACAGATTCCTTAATATATGAAGGTAATAATTCCAGCAGGGATTTTGGTAAATTTGGGAAAATCGTCAATACTCTAAAGCGCCAGCCATGGTTTATGGAAAATGTGACAGAATGGCGACTTTATGATAGCGATGATTCTGATAACCCATACGATTATAATGAAGAGGATTTATTACAGCACTATAGACAAAAGAATGTAGTGGGGGTATAGGGGCTTGGAAAGAAAGTATTTCAAGGCTCTGAATTTTGACCTAGATACGCATCACCTAGAAGAGTTTTATCCGGGAAATAGTTATCGAAAAGCATATGAGGATTTGCGAATTTTTTTCCGCAAGCATGATTTTTCACACAGGCAAGGTTCAGGTTATCTTTCAAACAATAAGCTTGCTACAGCTGATATATTCGATTTGATGGATGAACTTGCAAATGCATTTCCTTGGCTAAGTGAGTGTGTCAATAAAATTGATGTAACAAATGTGGGTCAACATCATGATTTGTTGGATTTGTTGAAACCGATAGATATAGTAAGTGATGAAGATATTAAAATATAGAGATGTATAAGGCAGAAGTAATTTTGCAACAGGTCGTTGCAAAACTAGATGTTTAGGACAACTTGTCCTAAAGTGAATTGAATATAGTTTTTTTAGGAAAGCAGTCGAATGTAAAAATCCGATTGCTTTTTTCTATATCCAAAATTGAAAAGAGGAACAGGATGGAAAAAAATCAAAAGGCAGGAGTAAAAGAGTATTGAACCATTGAAACCAGAGCAAAATACAAGCAGAAAAGCAAAATACAATTAGCAGTTATTGAGGAGATAAATTATAATTTATTCTACGACTGCATTATTTTAGAAAATGCGATGATGCGTAAGGTACATATACTATGAAAAGGTTATTTTGCAAGGAGGACAAACAGTGAAAATCGATACTATTAACATGCCTAAACTTGGATTTGGATTAATGAGATTGCCGGAAGAAAATGGGGTGATTGATTTGCCACAAGTTTGTAGGATGATTGATGCTTATATGCAGGAAGGCTTTAACTATTTTGATACTGCCTATGTTTATCACGGCGGAAATTCGGAAACCATTATTAAAGATGCACTGGTCAAACGCTATCCAAGAGAGAAATTCAGTCTGGCGACTAAGCTACCCGCATGGGAATTGCATTGCACGGAAGATAGAGACAAAGTTTTTAACGAACAATTGGAGCGTACCGGCGCCGGATATTTTGATTTTTATCTGTTACATAGTCTGGAAGATGGAAGCAATTATGATACATATGAGAAATATGATTGCTTTAACTGGGGAATTCAAAAAAAGGCTGATGGATTAATTAAGCATTTTGGTTTTTCTTTTCATGGAACGCCGGAACTATTGACTAAAGTTCTTGATTCACATCCCGAGGTAGAATTTGTTCAAATACAGTTAAATTATGCTGACTGGAATAATTCGGTTGTTCAATCAGGAGAGCTATATAGAATTCTAAAGGAACGTAATATTCCAATTATTGTTATGGAACCGGTCAAAGGTGGGATGCTGGCCAAAATGAATGATGAACTAGAGAGTATGCTGAAGGAAGCTCGCCCCAATGACTCTATTGCATCATGGGCGATGCGTTTTGTCGGTTCTTTAGATGGAGTAGCGACTATTCTGAGTGGGATGTCAAATGAGGAACAGATGAAGGACAATCTGGCTACCTTTTCCCATTTTGAACCTTTGAGTGAAGAAGAGCATGGTGTGATTGAGAAGGTGGTTAAGAAGATGCAGGAAATGCCACTGATTCAGTGTACTTCCTGCCGTTACTGCTGTGATGGTTGCCCTGCAGGAATTCGCATCCCGGATGTGTTTCGAGCATTAAATACAATCAGGTTATATCCAGACGACGTCAGACCAATCTTTTATTATAATAATATTACTGTTGAGTCAGGAAAAGCAAAAGAGTGTGTTGCTTGTGGCCAATGTGAAGGCGTGTGCCCTCAACACCTACCCATTATCCAGCTAATGCAGGAGGCTTCTGAAAAATTGGATCAACACAACTGAGAGGATAATAGTAAACGTATATGAAATCAAGAACTCTCAATATGACGGAAGGCAATCCGGTTCGTTTATTGCTTGCTTTTTCCTTGCCCATGCTAATTGGAAACATATTCCAACAGATTTATAATCTTGTAGATTCTATTATTGTAGGCAGGTTTGTGGGAGCTGGGGCATTGGCAGCTGTCGGTGCAACCAGCTCTTTGGGTTTTTTATTCTTTGCACTGTGCAATGGAATCAGTAATGGCGGCGGAATTATCACTTCACAGCATTTTGGCGCCGGTGATGAGGAACAAACAAAAAAATCAATTGTTAACTCAGGATATTTAATGCTTGTAATATCCGCTGTCGTTTGTCTGATTGCATATTTTTCTTGTATCCCGATTTTGAAACTGATGGATACTCCAGCAGATATTATGAGCGATGCCTCTGTCTATATGAAAATGCAGTGCTTGGGCGTACCTTTTATTGCAGTTTATAATTATGCCGCAGCTATGTTACGTGCCTTAGGTGATTCGAAAACACCTTTGTATTTTCTGGTTATTGCCTGTATTATAAATGCAATATTGGATGTAGCCTTTGTATATGGTCTTGGTATGGGTGTATTTGGAGCGGCATTAGCAACGATTATTGGGCAACTTCTTGCAGGGGCGGGATGTTTGCTTTATGCATTTAATAGTAATTCATATTTTAGGTTTCAGAGGCAACATTTTCGTCTGGAAATGCGTATCATCTGGGAGGCTATTCGCCTGGGAGTTCCTTTATCTTTGCAATTTGCGCTTATTTCTTTGTCCTGTATGGCGTTACAGACAGTGGTAAATGCCTTTGGTGCCAATGCAGTTGCTGCTTTTACAGCTACAAACAGGATTGAACAGTTAATGCATCAACCCTATGGATCTTTGTGTGCCGCACTCGCTACTTTTTCCGGACAAAATCTGGGGGCAGGACGAATGGATAGAGTGAAAGAGGGCTTCAAGCGAGGCTTTTATATTATGGCAGTCTTTTCCCTGATTATGTTGCCGGTCATGCAGTTTGGTGGAGAATTTATCATTAAAATATTTGTGGATGATCAGCAGATTATTCAAATGGGTGCGACTGCCCTACGCATTACCAGTTGGTTTTATCTTGCACTAGGAACAATAAATGTGACTAGAGGAATACTGAACGGGATAGGCGATGCTTTTTTTGCACTCCAAAATGGAGTTGTTGAAATGGTAGGAAGACTGACGATACCAATTGCTATAACGTCAATTTCCTTCATTGGTATTTGGGGAATTTGGTGGTCAACCGGAGCAATTTGGGTTATTAGTGCCTTGTTTTGCTTAGTACGCTACTATTCGTGGCGTAAGAAACTGGCGAATTAATAATTTGACATTTAGTTTGCCAATCAGGAGAGAGAACTGATACATATTGCCTTTACGGATGAAGTACAGGCATTTGTTATGGCAATTATGAAAGAATATAATTTTTAGAAAAAAAGCGATACATTGTTGATTTATATTTGTTATAATAAGAGTACATATTGGAAAGGATAAGTATATGCATATTAAAATGATACAGGAGTTATGCAGCAAGAAGGCATTGCGATGGACAAATCATATGTTTGTAAGATTAGTTTAACGAAATATCAGTATGCAGGATGTAGTGAATGCAATTATGTGTGGAGAAATCATAGAGGATTATCCAGATGATTACCCTTATCCAAGCTGTTTGATTATAGGATATACAATCGACAATAAGACCATACATATTATCTGTGGAGTTGGAGAGGGTGAGGTATGGCTGATTACTGCATATTATCCAGAGAGAGCAAAGTGGTCGGAAGATTTTAAGACCAGAAAGGAGTCCTAATATGAAGTGTTTTATGTGTAAAGGATCATTAGAAGATAAATTAACCAATTTTATTGTTGATATGGGAACTTGTATTATTATTGTAAAAGATGTACCATCACAGGTGTGTACACAGTGTGGTGAGGTATCCTACAGTAATGAGGTTACAGAGCGGTTAGAGAGAATTGTAAACAAGATGAGGGATGCCATGACAGAGATTGCGGTGGTGCATTATTCAGATAAAGTAGCATAGAGAACCGATGAGGGCAAGTTGATAGATAACCTGCCCTTTTCTGATGGACAAATTTTCTTTATTTTTTTATTTCTTCCGATTGACACACTAGCAGAGTCCATATTATATGCAAATAATGTATTTGAATATGGATGGAGCCGTACTGTTTTAAGCACCGAGTGACTAAACAAATGATATGGAGAAAGTGTAAATGTTGAAACGGACTTGCAGGGAATTGGAAAATCTTTCTGTGCACCTGGCAGAAGAATATTATAAAGGAAACATGGAAGAAGTCATGAAATACATGCATCCGGATATTGCTTTTTTGTCTGTGGGAAAGGGACAACTTGTGAATGGTCTTGGAAATATCAAAGAGGCATTTGCAAAACGAGTAGAAAGCGGCATACGTTATGAAATCCTCGCTATGAATTGTCAGTCCTTTTCCTATATGGAAAATAATTGTTATGTCATTTTGCAGATGGAGTTATTTAGCTATTATCCTAATGATACAGTCGAAAAAGTGAATCAACGAATCAGCATCATGTGGATCAAAAAACAGGAATTGCAGTGTTGGTATATGGCTACGATTCATGCTTCTATTGCAATTAAAATGAACAAAAAGACGGAGCTGCTTCCACATATCAGTGAAGAATTATTTCGAGAAGCTACAGGTCTTGCCCAGCAGGAAGAATTACTGGGATGTCGTGGTACAGACAGAAAAATTCACTATCTTACAAGGGCACAGATCATGTGGATAGAGTCAAACAAGGTTCGCTGCACGATTCATCAGGTGGATGGAGAGCTGATTATAGTTTATAAATCGCTTCATGATTATGAACAGGAATTGGGAGAGCGTTTTGTGCGTATTCATAACAGTTATATTGTGAATGCAACTTATGTAAAAGATATTAAAAACTATATGGTTACCATGCGTGACGGAAGTAAACTGAGAGTATCACGTGGAAGATATGCGGAAATTAAAGGAATGCTGGGAACAGTAATGGGCAGTCGTTCTCAATAAAAACTACCAAATGTTTAGCGAAAACAACAGAATAGCCAAAGAATATTGACGCCAAATAAAGACAGTGATATTATTTTTGAAGTACAATCAGGAGATAAATGCTGGATAAGTTTGGTTTTATTAGTATGTGTTTCTATGGGAAAAGAAGGAGCAAACATGAGGAAGAAAAGCAAAAGAACAATTAGAATAAAAGCGCTGATTCTATGTGTAGTGATGATAGTGGGACAAATGCAGTTCCCGACAACGGTTTATGCGGAGAATAATACGCAGACCATATACGCAGACGGGCTATGCGAACACCACTCGGCACATACGGATGAATGTGGCTATGTAGAAGGGCATGGCTGCAACCATACGCATACAGATGACTGTTATACTTGGGTTACAAACTGTGTGCATACAGAACATACAGAGGAGTGTTATCCAATTGAATCGACAACGACGGATGCAGAGGGAAATACTATAGTTACACGTAGTACAGAAATAGCCTGTCCCCATAAAAGCACAATTTGCACAAGACGCATCCGGTGGTGGAAATAATCCTTCTCCGAATCCTTCACATATTCATTCACATCAACTGATAGCAACAAAAGAGGCGACCTGTACATCAGCCGGAGAGGAGACCTATAAATGTAGTTGCGGAGACACCTATACAAAGACCATATCAGCCCTTGGACACAACTTTGGCAGTTGGTCAACAGTTGCATCTCCTAACTGTGTTTTAAATGGTATAGATATTCGATATTGCAGCAGATGTGGTGCTTCTGAGACACGCAGTATTCCTCCAACAGGTGTTCATAACTTCAGTAATGGACGTTGTACAGTGTGTGGCACTCTTGATCCCAATTATCATAAGGAACCAAGTAAGCCTACACCGGAACCAAGCAGACCAACACCGGAATCCACGATACCTGCTCCCGGAACACCATATATCCCTGGAGAGAATGGTGGCTGGGAAGTCATTAAAGATAAGATCTCCGAGGCTGAGCCTGGACAGACTATACAGATAGATATGAATGGATCTACCACTATCGGAGCAGAAGCCTTAGAAGCTTTGAAGGGTCTGAACGTGAATATCCAGCTTGATATGGGGGATGGCATTACCTGGACCATTAATGGTATGGATATTACAGCAGATACATTAAGGGATATCAACCTTGGAGTATCCACAGGTGGTAACATTATTCCTGTCGATGTAGTCAATAACATCACAGGGAAACGGTATAGTATCGAGATCACGCTGGAATATGACGGTGAGTTTGGCTTCACAGCGTATTTAAAGGTTAATCTGGAACCGAAAAATGAAGGACTGTATGCAAATCTGTTCTACTATGTCGCTGAAACAACGGAAATGGAATTTGTTACTTACGCAGAGATTGCAGCAGACGGAAGTG
Source organism: uncultured Lachnospiraceae bacterium (assembly GCA_964571145.1). Taxonomy (GTDB): domain Bacteria; phylum Bacillota; class Clostridia; order Lachnospirales; family Lachnospiraceae; genus Suilimivivens. Next base: position 7,352 of record CAZNAP010000093.1, read on the forward strand.
TAGCAATCCCATTTACCCATGCCAGTGATTATCTGATTGTTATTGATGATCATCCACTGGATGGCAGTGCAGATACCGAGCCGGAGGACAGTGAAGCAGTGGATAGTAAGGAACCGGTGCAAGAACCTGTTTCATCACAAACAGGAGAAGAATTGACAGCATGGAACCCTGTGTGGTTATTAGTAATTGGAGCGATTCTGCTCATTGTGATTGCCGGAGGAATGGTATGGTACAAAATTAAACAAAGAGATAATATAGAGGACGCAGATAATAACAAATAAAAAAAAATTTTAAGTATAACTCATATTGCAGTGATGCGATGTGAGTTATACGTTTATTCATATGTATATGGATAGGGTTGACATCGAAGAACGGAGATAAAGAGAATTTAGCAGTATAAGGGCAACAATTCCTTTTTTAGAAAGAAATTGCTGCCTATTTCAATATAATGTTTATATTTGTTGACAATATGACTTGTATAGTCTAAAATTATAAACATTAAGGAGAACTTGACAATGGGTAAAAAATCAGTTGTAATTATGCCACAAACGATGGCTATACTATCACAGATGGGAGAACAAATTAAATATGCCAGACTCCGTCGCAAATTGTCAGTTGAATTAGTTGCAGAAAGAGCAGGAATTAGTAGAGCTACTTTATGGTCTGTAGAAAAAGGCTCTCCTTCGGTTGCAATAGGTATCTATGCTGCAGTCCTGCATGCACTAAATAGCATGGATTCAGATTTACTGTATATTGCTAAAGATGATGAATTGGGAAGAAAATTACAGGATTTATCTATTAATGTGAGAAAAAGAGCACCCAAAAAGGGAGATGATTGATTTTGATGAAAGAAGCTAGGACAATATTTGTATATATGAATTGGAATGGTAATGAGCCAATTCTGTTAGGCAGACTATATGGCGAATATTCTAGAGGTAAAGAAATGTTTTCATTCGAATATGATAGTGTCTGGTTAAATACAGTAGGAGAAAAAATATCTTTAGATCCCGATTTGAAGCTTTATGCCGGAAGGCAATATACACCATTAAATAAAGAACTTTTTGGAATATTTTCGGATTCATGTCCTGATCGTTGGGGGCGTCTATTAATGAAAAGGCATGAAGCAATTGTGGCACGTAAAGAAGGTAGGAAACCAAGAGCATTTACCGAAAGTAATTTTTTGCTGGGCGTATATGATCAGTCAAGGATGGGAGCTCTTCGATTTTGCTTAGAAAAAGACGGGGTATTTTTATCATCGGATCAAGCCCTGGCAACTCCACCATGGACAACCTTAAGAAAATTAGAAGCTGCATCCTATGCCTTTGAAAATGATGAAAGTGGATTAGAAGAAAAGTGGCTCAACCAGCTGCTTGCACCTGGTTCCTCGTTGGGAGGAGCAAGACCGAAAGCGACAGTGCAGGATGTAAATGGGTCACTATGGATAGCAAAATTCCCATCAAAAAATGATGAATATAATAGCGGTGCATGGGAAAAGGTAGTACATGACTTGGCAAAATTGTGCGCTTTAAATGTGCCGGAATCACGACTGGAGAAATTCTCAAGTAATGGAGATACATTTCTAGTGAAGCGTTTTGATCGTGAGGGTTTAAGAAGAATACATTTTTCGTCAGCCATGACGCTATTGGGAAAAACAGATGGTGCTTCTGGTACGGATGGAACAAGCTATTTGGACATGGCTGCTTTTATTCGTTCAAATGGCGTAAATCCCAAAGAGGATTTATTAGAGCTGTGGAGGCGAGTCGTTTTTAATATGTGTGTGTCAAATACAGATGATCATTTGAGAAATCATGGCTTTGTATTAGAATCCAGCGGATGGAGATTATCCCCGCTATATGATGTGAATCCGATACCTTATGGAGATGCATTATCATTAAATGTGAGTCAGGATGATAGTTCAATATCACTGGAACTGGCATTAAATACAGCCAAGTATTATGGAATAAAAACAGATCATGCAGAAAAGATGATTTATGAAATTTCTGAGACTATAAGAACCAATTGGGAAATACTTGCAAAAAAATATGGATTGAGTCATGGCGCTATAGAATATATGCGTCCAGCATTCAGTATCTGCCACATTTGATGCTAAAATAAAACAAATGGTCAAGAAAAATGTAGAACATGAAAAATAATGGTCAAGAAAAATGTAAATATTATAATAGAATGGTCATGAAAAGTGTTGTTATAATCCATAAACACGTATATAATA
>CAZNAP010000094.1:0-9311 GCA_964571145.1 uncultured Lachnospiraceae bacterium
TTTCAGTGTTACCGGTTTCTGTGCCGCCGAGTTCACTGCCACCTTCGCTACTAGTGGTTTCAATCTTGTTTTTGATTATCTCTATAGAATAATTATCTCTTGCGAAACATGCCGATAAAGAAATGGGCTCTGCCTGACAATAACCGTGGGACTGATTGCTTGTATTAGTAATGTCATAATGGAACCCTTCTTTTTGATATGTTTCACTGTTAAAATCAAGTTGTAATTCCTTAAAAGACAAACTCTTAATTGTGCGGTCAATCAGAACCAGCTCACCCTGTTCTGTATTCGGATAGTAATATTTATCTAGATTAATTTGTAAATTGACTTTTCTACCGAACTCATCCTCAAAATCAGGTATAGTTTCCTGTACGGTGACTTTCTTCAATTGCGTACTATAAATGCTTAAGTTCTCTTTGGTGATATAAGAAACAGGGCTTTCACTTGTCCCTAGAGGATTAGCTAATTGATAAGATACATAGGCATGATTATCCAAGGTATTCTTTTCATACCTTCCAAAAAGTGTTGTATTTGATGTAATCTTAAAATCAACGTTTGTAGCCTTTGTTGTATAGATAGCATCTTTATACCAAACTATGGAATAACCCTCAGGTTTTGTCCCAAATGCCGATTCGTGTGCGCACTCAATTGTCTCTATTTGTACCCCTGACACATGTTCGTGACCACTACACGTAGTGCTTCCAACTTTGTGGGTTAATGTGAAAGTTGGCTTATAATCAAATGTAAATACATATGTACCGTTGCCATACATAATGGGACTAAAACCACCATTGTAAATATAGGCTGCTGCATATTTTGAATCACGTTCTCCCTCTGATTGAGCAGCCTGAGTCGTCTGATAATCAGTCAAATAGGTAGTTATGGTATCATAACCAATAGGTGCCGGCTTTGAAGTATCCGGGTAATAATTATAGGAAACTCTGTTGCCCTTATAAAATTGGTTTTTGTCATCCAATACATAAAGATAATTAATTCCATTTTCTACTTTAGTGTAATAAGTCGCTTCATTATATTCTACTGTTCCAAAACCTTCCTGTATTCCTGTTCCATATGTATATCCACTAGGCAAGCCACCAATTCCAGGATACGCATCCGTATTCGCACTATGGGTAGTAGATTCAACCTCAAGCACATCCGCCTTATTAGCTATACGGATATTGTATGTTGTTTCGCCTATTGTAACTTGCAATGGATGATTTACAACATCTCCACTCTTCTTCAATTTTGACGGATTATACATCACATTGACATAGTAGTGTGCTGTTGGGAGTACTTTGGTATAATATACATTTATATAGTTTTCCTTTTGATTTGAATAATCTTTTGACTGTCCAAAAAGACCGGAATAACTGCCTGATAAGTCTTCTACTGCGTCAAACTTATGAGAAGGCCAATGAGGAGTATCATTCAATTCATAATATCCGGCGTAATTCACCACATAATTATTTGCTTTAAAATCATAATTTTGAGGGGTTGACCCATCTACTAACACGTCTTTTATACTATAACTATTTCCTGTGGTTTGCCACGATGTCGGTATTTCCGAATTACCACCAAATAATGCAAGTGGATCATACTCGTAGTTAGTACCCCATTTCCCTTTTTTAGTCACTGTTGCCAGCACAGTGTTAGTAGAACCTGCCCCGCTGTCGTTATAATAATAAGTAATAGTAGTAGTAACTTCTCTTCTGTTAAAGTACACCTTTAACACAAGTGGAGCTACTTTATTACTATCTGTAACTTCACCGGTTAAAATATTACCCTCTATTACATCTTCTGTTGTCGTATCATCAACGAATGTGCTAGCAAACTCATAATGTTTAAATCCATAGATAGATTGCCCAAACGTATTGTAATTAATAGTTTGACTATTTTCCTCTCCCTCTCCCACAATATTAATTGTCTTACCTACGTTTGCATAATAAGTCAAAGAAGCAGCTTTTGTATACGTTGTAGGTTCTGCATCTTCAAAATAAACCTCTATCTGATAGGAGGAAATAGTCTTAGAAACATAATCTCTGTTTACTGTCACGTTTCCTGCAGGCATAAGATTCGGTGCTGCTCCTGTACTCCAATCCACATAATCTGCCAACTCATATCCTTCTACATTATTTGGTGTGTCGTCCCACGACTCTTTTTCATAATTTGCATAGTTTGTTGCTTCTTCCGTTGTGATTTCTTTTCCATATGGAATATCTGTCCATTCCTTAGAATATAATGAATTTGCTGTATCTCTGTTTCCTTTCCAAACATTTAAAGTCAAACTATATGTATTTCGTGTGTAATAATAATTGATATATAATTGTTTGTTATCAATGGCTGATACCGTTCCTGTTACGCTTACCGGCAATGTACCGCTCTGCGAGCTACCGCCTGCTGCTCCCTCGCTTACGACTACACCCGCTACGGTAAAGCCATCAATTTGTTTGGCATTTATGTTTTCCGCTGTAATTTTGTCTCCATGAACAGCACTCTTGGTTTCAGTTAAGGCCTCAACGAGTGTATAATCATCTCCTTCAAGATTTTTTTCGTAATAAACCACTTTATATTCTGTAGTATCAGACTTAAAGAAACCGGTAGCATTGATGTTATTATTTGGCATGGTTTCCGGCTTAGTTCCAGCATCACCATACAACCAGCCCACAAAAACATATCCGTCCGCTGTTGGCTTTGTTTCCTCTGCAACAGTTTCTCCGTAATCGTATTTAACCAATTTTGTTGTATCGTCTTCTGCGCCTAGTAGCTTATAAGTATACGTAATAGTATACTGCTGTCTCTTATAATAAACCTTGATAGTTTGGTTTGAATTTGTAAGAGTAATTGCATCCTGCTTATCAGGCTCAGTATCTCGCTCCATACCTATCCTTGGCTGTTGAATTGCAGCGTCCGAACTATTAATCTCTGCATTATAAGCCCCCTGAAAACGGACAGTCTTGTCCGGGGTATCTTTATAATTTCCATTCGTATCCATATAGTAATATGCTACATCATATGAAAACAGCTCATTTGTCCACTGAGCGGTCAAGGTATCATTTGCATTGGCCGCATAGCCACCGCCATTGGCATAAATTCCGGTACTACCTGTCCAGTTCTTAAAAGTGAATCCTGCCTTTGTATATGAATTTTCGGGTAACACAATAGCAGTATTCTCAACCTTCAGAATACTGGCCTTAGCAGTACTGGTATCTCCGGTTCCTGCATCAAAAGTTATTTCGTAAATATGAATAGATGCATTGGCACTGACAATATTTTCGCCATCGTCCTTAACCCACGCATAATAAGTGCCTGCTGTGTTTGCCGTCTGCGTCTTCGTAATAGCACCCTCAGCAATATCTGAACTTGCCACCTCTTGCCATCCTGCATCACTTGATCGTGGTGTATCTTCGGCGGTAGTAATCATCCAATGCGTTAATAATTTTGTATCAGATGCAGATAACGAGAAGGTTATTTCATTCTTAGCATCATTGGCTGTTGCTGTGAAACTACCAATCACCGGTTTTTCATCATCGGCGCTGGCATATACAACTGCTTCTGTTATCGGTGCTGTTAAGGAAGCAGATACTTTCAGATTCGTAGTTGCTTTTGTTGCATCCGTAAAAGCAATACTTGTATTATCAGTGGTCCAAACCGTTTCATGTAACGTATATCCCTTTACATTCGTTGCTGCAATACCAATGCTCTCCCCTTGCAGTAGTATCTTTTCTACTTCGGCCGCAGATGCTGTTTCAAAACCTACTGCAGAAACACCAGCATTCCCTACTAATTTAACCTTAGCAGTATAAATATTGGCACTATTGGCTGAAACTTCACTCTCTGTATAATTGTTTTTGGCTGTACCGCCACTTGGAATTGCCTGAATTGTAAAATAATAGCCTGCAGCCTCACCAATACTACTTTCTGTATTTTTGATACTGGCTGCATCAGCTCTAATCGCAGCTGCAAAATCGTATTCTGTACCCGTAGTCGTAACTGTATCAACCAATACATCGTTTGAAACATTACCCCCGTCCCCTTGTTCCACTCGGTATAATTGCAGTTCGTAAGTCACATCTAAATCATTTCTGGTGACCGCTACCCACTGTGCGGTTCCGGGATTGCTCGTGCTGAACCTATGATTAGCCGGTACAGTCAAGGCTTTTGCCGTCACTTTCAGCCTGCCTTTTACAAGGGTAATCTCATAGTTGTCTGCTTTGGTAGAAGATGACAGTGTATAAGTAATATCATTGTCAACCTCGCCCACATTTGTAATAGTTCCACTTACAACTACACTTTGGAAACTATCTGTACCAATAAAGTTTCCTACCTGTGTATGGCTTGTGTTAGAGTGGCTATTTCCATCATAATCCCAAGTTTGGCTTTCTGAAGTCAGGGTAATTGGTCTCTTTAATATGGAAAAGGCTTTTTCTTCGGTAGTACACGCATTATAGCCACCATGTTCAGCAATGACTGCATATACTGTATATTCTCCTGCCTCTGTTGGTTTCGGAATATTTGTATCTGTATTTGCTTTTTGATAATAATATGTAACTTCTCCGCCACTTGGATTCGTGTCTATACTTGGATCATTCGGTGTATCCCCATAAGTCCAATTTGCTAAAGACACTGTTGCAGTGAAATTGCCCTTTGTTATTTCGAAATTCTTAGTAAGCGTTCCTTTATAATTATTTTTAAAAGTTACCGTTATTAAGGCTTCCTTGCCGACGTTGACATTGTTACTATAGATAACGCCGTAGTTAGCATCATCAATGGTGTTTTCTCCATTTTTTACTGATATTGCAGGCTTTATTTCCTCTCCGGTATAAGCGAAAGGTGCCGCATCTGTTATTTCTACCGTAACTGAAGAACCCTCTGCATTGACATCTACTATTCCTACAGTAAGCATTCCATTTTTATAAGTAATATCATAGTTGTCTGCTGTAAAGCCAGCGGGAACTATCGGGTAAGTTTTTGCACCATTGTTATTTGGGTCTGTCAAATCATAAGTACAAGTCAGGCTTCCTGCCTGCAAACCTGCGCTGGTTGCATCCTCGCCTTCCAAAAAACCTGTTGCTGTATAGGTATAGTCAGGAGCCGCACCGCCATAAGCAATTGTCTTATCATCTGCTGTAACGGTAAGCGATAATTTTGTTATCGAAACGGTTACTTTGCTATTGTCTAGTTTCTCTCCTGCCGCATTAGATATTTTAACATAATACTCTCCGGAATCAGTTGCATTCTTAACCTCATAAGAAGACGAAGTTGCATTTTGAATTGCACTGTTATCTTTATACCATTGATAAGTTACCGTTCCTGCCGAACTAGGCACACCGACTTCCAGTTTGTGTACTGTTCCATTATAAACTTTAGTTACGCCTGTTGGCTGACTGGATATGGTAATACTTTCATTATAGGCTTTCGCCTCGCTCTTGGCAGATTCTGCTGAAGATTCATAGTAACTCGTTTTACCACTAGCTACAATTGCTTTGACTGTAAAAGTATAACTACCATAACCTTTTTCATTCATTAAAGTCGAAAAATCATATGTAAGCGTGTTCGTTTCTGAGGCGTTGTCATTCACCTCTATTGTCGAGACATTTTCTTCTCCCTTATATAGTTTCACTTCATACTTTGCAACTGTTCCGGATTCTGCTGTATTGCCGGAAGAAGTCGTAGTTACTTTATTCCACTGAGCTATCTTATCATTCCAAGCAAGTGTTCCGGGGGTAGCTAAAACAGCCTTGACAATTTTAAAGCCAAAGCTACCGTCTTTGCATGTATTGGTTGTTTCATTTTCTGTAACACTATATCCTAAATAATAGTTACCCTGTGCAGACGGATTACTGCCCGGCGTTAATGTATTTCATGATGCCTCTTCTGTAATAGGAGCTGAAGTATTTCCATCCAAATAGTAATATGTAACAGACTCCTCATCGTCCGAATAACCATCCAAAGCAAAAGTCGGTGTTGTTCCATATTCTACTGAAACTGCTCCCGAAAAATCATTATTACTCAAAGCCGCAGATGCATCATTCACCTGTATGACATAGCTAGCTGACTGCGTCAAAAGTCGAGCTGAACGCCTAGGTGCAATCGTCGCCGTAGGTGTTGCTGTAGGTGAAGGCGATGCCGATGGTGTTGCCGACGGCGTTGTTGTAGGCATAGCAGATTCTTCCGCCACTTGTTCACCTGAGGATTCTGTCATTGCCGTAGGTTCTGGCGACGGACTTTCCGTAGAGTTTACTACAGGTTCCGGGGTCGGTTCTTCGACAGGGGTTGTCGAACTATCCGTTACCGGCACCTCGGCAGGTGCCACTGTAGGCTCCGGGGTCGGTATATCTGTCGTTTCTCCAGTAGGCTCTGCATCAAGATTCAACGTAGGTACCACCGCAGGTTCGACTAAACTCCTTATATTCCAAATCATTTTCTGCTAGATCTGTTATCTCAATTGTGTAAAATTGCATCTGAATATTTTTTCTCCAATCTGTCGCAAACAGAACTAAAATCCTTTGTTTTTCCCTGTTGAGCCTGTTCATGACCAGCTTCGACTAAATTACGAACTTCAATCTCATGATTTTGCAATTCTCTCAAATATTCTTCTTTTCTAGCTACTACTGCCATAGGCACCTCGCCTTTCTATTTGCATACTATGTTTATACTCACTTCTATATAACATCATACTTGAATTATTGCCTGTTAACAATGAATTATTAAATTAAATATCTCATTCAGAGAGTTTTTTGATATTGGCAGTTTATCAAAAAGGTTTATAGAATTCTACTTTGGGGACTAAAAGTGTCAATTGTGGCATTTAGCCTACCGATTTAGAAGACCGTTTTCCTACTAAAATGCGTGAATAGTTGAATTTCGTCCACAAAATTCTGTGCCGCCGACCTACAAATGGCTTCCTTACTGGCTTTTTATAGGTTTAATCGGCCTAAATGTAACCTACTAATAGCTTCCTTGTTGGCTTCTCGTAGGTAAATTGAAGAAAAAGCTACCTACTAAGTTCTTCACTTATTTCACTAGTCCGCTTTACTTAATAATCCTTTTATTTCTTCAAGCGTAGGTGGATTTAGCGGCAATGGAAATCTGGAAATTGCCACAGCAGAACCGGCGCTGGCAAAGCGAACAATTTCATCATCGGAAAAGCCTTTCAATAATCCATACACGCAGCCTGCCTTAAAGGTATCGCCTGCCCCTAAGGTGCTTTTTACGTCTACTTGAAAAGGCTTCATCCGTTTCATACATTCGCCTCTTCTTCCGTAGAGCATATCCTGCTCACCCGATGTGATAATCACTAATCCTTCTGTGTTTTCGACTAATAATGCATATATATCTTCCTTGCTCATTCCTTGGTAGTCTATTCCTGTACATTCTTTTGAAACCACATTAATAGCTGCATGTTTATGTAAGTAGGTATCATGTTTGCAGTCAATAGTTACATATGGCTTATTATGTTTTACGCACAGTTCTGCCGCTGCCTGAGTCGCCTCTTGAAAATAGGGATCGATTGCTGCCACCTTGCAATCAACAATATCGCTTTCTTTCGGCATATTCCATACTTTTTTGCCTGATGCGTACAGAGTCTGAAAAGTACCCATAGGCGATCGAACCAACCCTGCTATTACCACATAATCCATTAAGCCCTCATATGTAGTATCAAAATACAAAGAGCTTAAATCCACCGTTTTATTTTTATAAAATTCCTTCAGCATTGGAGCAACCTGCGTTCCAATATGTGTTCCATCCATTTTCAAGTTTACACCCAGAGATGCCAAGACTGTTGCTGCTGTACCCGTCTCTCCACCCGGCAAGAAATACTGTTCACTAATCTCTGAATACTCATCCGGTTGCAAAAAGCCATCCTTTAACCAAAAAGAATGTGTTCCCAAAATCTGTCCATGCAAATACACTTCGTAATTACCCATAGTACCCTCCTAATAAACTATTATTGTTCCAACTTTTTTTGATACCGCAATTCATCCATCTCTTTTCTTCTGCTAATAATCAAGGAAAATAGGCTTCCAATAATACCGGTACATAAGAACATGGCTGCCATACCACTTCCATTTCCTGTGCCTACTAATGTCTGTATCATCTTGGCCACTGCATTTTCCGATTGTACAAATGGTTCAAAGACATATTCAGCCAGAAAACCTCCCAGTAGAATTGCCACCGGAATTGTACCGAATTGAACCGCATTTCTAACTGCAAATACCCTGCCCTGAATCGTTGTTGGTATCTTTTCATATAGGATTACATTCTGCGCTGCCATAATAAATGGAATTGGTAAACTTGCAGCAATTCCCGCAAAGCTCCAGAAGTAAAAATTCCTTCCCAGTCCCATTGTCAAGTCTCCCAGCAGAAAAGAAATCGCTGCCGCACCATACATCGTCTTTACACGGTCTTTCGGAAGTTTTCCTATAGAAACCAACAATCCGCCGGCTATTCCGCCAACACCAATTGCTGCATTTACTATACCATATGCAATACTGTTGTTCCCACTTCTAAAAAGAATCATCGGCGATAAAATATTTTCATAGGTCAACCTTGACAGAAAATTGATCACCGCCATCGTAACCACGATGTACCACAACCCTTTATTTTGAAAAAGAAATGCAAATCCTTCCTTGCAGCCAGCAAACACAGCTTCTTTTTCCTTATTTTCAAAAATCTCCGGTATTTTAATTACAAATAACAATACAAAAAATGCAAATAAAAATGTCACAAAATCAATAGTCAATACAATTTCTATTCCTCCAAATGCAAATACAGTCGCTGCTATAATCGGTGCAAAAACTGTAATTAGATTACTCGAAAAAGAGTTCAAACCACTGATTTTTCCCATTTCCTCCTGCGGAACAAGTCTTCCCACTGCAACTGCTGATGCAGGTTGTTGAAAAGCATTCATAAATCCAATGATTGCATTGACAATATAAATATGTATAATCTGAAGACTACCCAGATTCCATAATAAAATAACTGCCAAAGAACAAACTGCTGCCACAGAGTCAGATGCCAACATGACTTTCTTTTTACTGTGACGATCCACAAAACTGCCGGCAAACAAGCTGACTAATATGTAAGGCACATAATTGCAAAAAGCCATGAGTGACATTGACATTGCTGATTCTGTCTTGCTAAAAGCCCAAAGCACCAATGCGTTTCCTGTCATGGCACTTCCCGGCTGTGATACTGACTGGCTAAACCAAAAAATGATATATTTCCTAAAATTACTGTTTGATTTTGTATTCATACTAATTCTTCTTTCCTTGTCATTACCTTCCTTTTCAAAGCCTACTCTGTAGGCG
>CAZNAP010000095.1:0-9281 GCA_964571145.1 uncultured Lachnospiraceae bacterium
TCAACGAAGCCGGTTGAAGCAGGCAAGCAAGTTCGACTCAACGAATCATAATATTTCTCAGTTATTTGGAGGCGATGATTCAATATTTAGTCACTCGGTGCTTATCCGAACACAGTGCGTTTTGTATATTTTGAATATCAGGTAAATATATATCAGAAATCGAGTATTACCCGTTACAAACGCTTGCTTAAATGATGCTTTTGTAAACGAGACGGGGAAAACAACTTGAATGGCTTTGCTTTACATGAGAATTATATTGGATTCTAAGGATAAAGGAAAAATTCAGGCATGATAAACGGGTAAAGAAGCTTCGGATAAATGAAATTACCCGCTGTGTAATTGAAAGTGGCAAAAATCCGATGAAAAAGACAGGTAATTTGTTGGAGATAGACAGCAATTACCCGATTTTCTCGAACTATCAATACCTAGGCAATAATGAAAGGAGCTGCTACGTGATGCAGAAATTTAAAAAGTTTATAAGCAGATTTTCTGCAAAACAAATCATATTATTTTTAGTGGCAGTTCTTTCACTGATTTTATTCTTGGTAGTAACCATTTGGTCTAATGCACTCACCAGTAAGCTGAGTGACCAGCAGGCTGCAATCAGGTGGGATGAAGATGGCGGTGCAGCACAGGTAAGTTGCTTTCTGGCTGAATCAGTAGAAATTGATGAATTTGCAATTATGAGTTTTGAGAAAGAGCTGGAAAAGTTGCTTAATGAAAGCATGACAGCGCAGGAAACAGGAAGTACTGTGCCGAAAAGGCTTTTTATTGATGCCTACAGTTCTCAGGGAACCATTTCAATTGAAAGCGAAGCTGGTAAATTAGATGCCAATGCGATTGGAATAGGCGGAGATTTTTTTCTGATGCATCCACTGCATTTAATGTCAGGACAGTATTTCTCCGGAAATGATTTAATGAAAGATTCAATTATTCTAGATGAAGATTCGGCATGGCAATTATTTGGCTCAGTTGATATCGCCGGGATGAGTGTCATGATTCGTGGTATACCTCATTATGTAGCCGGTGTTATAGAAAGACCACAGGGAAAATTTGCAGAAACAGCAGGTCTGGATAAGCCAATCGTGTATGTATCTAACGAAACTTTGACACAATATGGTCAAGGAACCGGTATCAATACTTATGAAGTGGTTGCACCGAATCCTGTCAATAAATTTGTATATCATGCCGTAAAGGAAAAGCTTGGTGTGGCTGAGACAGATATGGTGGTTGTGGAGAATTCCACACGCTATTCCTTAGCTGGATTGATACCGATTATTCTGGATTTCGGTAAACGTTCCATGCAGAATACGGCTGTTCGTTTCCCTTACTGGGAAAATATTGCCAGAGGATATGAGGATATAAGAGCACTGTTTTTATTACTACAGTTCATTCTTTTGTTGATTCCTATTATTTTATTAGTTATCTGGATCATCATTAAATGGAAGCACAGAACTTTTACCGGAAAAGATGTATGGAATTCTATACTTGACTTCAAGGACAAAAGCGTTCAATATGTAGTTATGAAGAAGAAAAAAAGACAGAATATCCTGGAGGAAGATGATGATTAAAAAGAAAGCCCTACTTTTATTTGTCTTAGTTCTGATGTTATGCCTTGGTGGGTGTAATAAAGCAAAACCCGGCAGTGCAGAGGAGAAAACAGCAGCATCCAAGGATTATGTATATACGCTGGAAGAACTGGGCAATGGTGAAACTGCATCAATCAATCAGATTCTTCAAAATGGGGATAACATATATGCCTATGGCTATGTATGGCCGGAAGATGGCACCACGGCCAGGATTGAATTTTACAAGATAAATGAGGACGGAAGCTATGGGGAGAAGACCGTCTTAAATGTGGCTGAAAATGTAAGCTATAATACCATGAAACTGGCAGAAGACGGTACTATTTATTGTATCAAGAATGTATATCCGATTTATTCAGAAGAGCCAGATATGGAAGCAACCACTGAAGATGCCACAACTGAAGAAGCAACCACTGAAGATGCCACAACTGAAGAAGCAGCAACAGAGGAAGTCGCAGAAGAGGAAGCTGTAGTAGAAGACGCAGTTGAAGAAGATACTTATTATTTAGTTAAAATGGAATTGGATGGAACTGAATTATTTTCCGTTAATATCAATGAAATACCTGAGCTGAAGGAAATTGGAGAAAAGAATGGCTATTTCTATGTGAATGATATTATTATGCCCAATAATGAGGCACTGTATATTTCAGCCATGGAGAGCATCGTTAAATTTGATGCAGAAGGTAATTTCCAAAAGATTGTAGCAAATGCTGACAGCCCACTGATTAATGCAACGTTGGTACCGCTGACAAATGGCAAAGTAGCAGCGATTCTTTATGAAGATGCCGGCGCTTCCATTGCTTATGCAGATATGGAAGCAGGAACAATTGGAGATAAGTTTAAGGTTCCCGGACTTTCCTATGAATATTCCTACTATCCGGGTATTGGATACGATTTATATATGGTCAATACCTATGGCGTTTACGGATACAATGTAGGAGACTCAGATAAGAAACAATTAATGAGTTATATTGATTCTGATTTAGCATTTTATAATCTGTATGCAGTAACAGGTATTGATGAGAAGACATTTATTGCCATGTATGACGATGAAGTGTCGGGTTATGGAATTCTTGGAAAATTTACCAAGGTAGATCCCAAGGATGTCAAGGATAAAGAAATTATCACGCTGGCAATGGCTTATTCTGACTGGAGTGTGAGAACGGCAGTTGTTAATTTCAACAAAAACAGTGATACTACAAGAATCAATATTATGGATTATTCTTCCCTTTATGGAACAGAAGTGGATTATAGTGCCGGATTGACAAAACTTAATACAGATATCGTATCAGGTAATGTGCCGGATATTCTGCTTTTGGATAACAGTATGCCTGTGGACAGCTACATCAGCAAAGGCTTGTTTGAGGATGTACTTCCTTATATTGAGAAGGATGAAGAACTGGATATCAATGATTTAATGCCCAATGTAATCGAAGCTTTTTCAAAAGATGGTAAAATGTATTCAATCGTACCCTCTTATTGTATACAAACCTTAGCTGCCAAAACTTCTGATGTAGGAGCTGAGCGTGGATGGACAGTGAAAGAGGCACAGGAGATACTTGCTTCCAAACCGGAAGGAACACAGTTCCTTGGTATGACTCCCAGAGATCAAATTCTGCAATATAGTATGTCAATGGCAGGAAATGAATTTATTGACTGGAACACAGGGCAGTGTCATTTTAACTCAGAAGGTTTTATTGAATTACTGGAATTCGTGAATACTTTTCCGGAAGTAATCGACGATTCGGATTACACAGATGAATATTGGAATAATTATGAATCTATGTGGAGAGAAGGCAAAGTACTTACTTCTCTGATTAGTATTGGTGATTTTAGAAACTTTAATTATACTGAAAAAGGAACCTTTGGAGAGGATATCACCTTAATCGGATTCCCTACGGCCAACGGAGATGGCTCTGTTATTATTCCTAATCTGCGATTAGCAATGTCTGCTAAGTCCAAGAATAAGGAAGCGGCGTGGGAGTTCCTTAGAATCTTCCTTACAGATGAGTATCAGGACAGCGAAAATATGTGGGGATTGCCACTGAGTATCAACAAACTTGATGAGATGGCAGAAGCAGCAAGAACAAAACCTTTTTATGAGGATGAGAACGGCGAAAAGGTGGAATATGATGATACCTACTATGTCAGTGGTATGGAGATTATTATTGACCCCATGACAGAACAGGAAACTGAGGAATTGAAGCAGGAATTGTATAGTTTTACACAAGTATATAGCTCTAATGAAGCGATTCTTAAGATTATACAGGAAGAAGCAGCACCTTATTTCTCCGGCCAAAAGAAAGCAAAAGATGTTGCGGATATTATCCAAAGCAGAATACAAATTTATGTGAATGAAAACCGATAAACACTGGTTCACTAAGGAGAGGCAGGGTTAATGATATGTCAGACTGGCTGGAAAGAACAAAACTGCTCCTGTCTGAAGATGCGGTTTTAAAATTAAAGAATTCACATGTGGCTGTATTTGGAATTGGTGGAGTTGGGGGCTATGTTGTTGAAGCATTAGCCAGAGGTGGCATAGGAGAATTAACGCTTATCGATAATGACACCATATCCCTTACAAATCTGAACAGACAAATTGTTGCGACCAGAGAGCACATAGGGAAATATAAAACAGATGTAATGAAAGAGCGGGTATTCAGCATTAATCCGGAAGCGAAGATTCATGTATACCATTCTTTTTTCTTGCCCGGAATTAAAACGGAATACGAACCTTTAGGACAATATAGTTATGTGGTAGATGCCATTGATACTGTAACAGCTAAGATAGAGCTTGCTGTTAGAGCACAGACGGAAGGCTTCTCATTAATCAGCAGTATGGGAACCGGTAATAAGCTGGACCCGACTGCCTTTATTGTTTCGGATATTTATGAAACAAAAGTATGTCCGCTTGCTAAAGTAATGCGAAAAGAATTAAAAGAGAGAAATGTTAAGGGCTTAAAAGTAGTTTACTCCCAAGAGGTACCAATGAAACCAACCAATACACATATTCCGGAGAAACGAAGTCCGGTTCCCGGAAGTGTGTCGTTTGTTCCTGCTACCGCAGGATTAATCATTGCAGGGGAAGTGATGAAAGACTTAATTGGTTTCGGAAAAACGGAGGAATAGATGAAAGCAAGGAGAATCAGAAGCTTTAAGTGGGTTTTACTCAGAATCAGCGTAATCCCAATTCTAGTCTTAACGCTAGTCATTTCTTTATTAAGTGCCAAAAGTTTTGCTAATTCTATGAATCAAGAAGTAAAGCACGGATTACAAGATATTAGTTTTACGATGATGACTATGTATGATGCAATGTATGAAGGTAATTACTCCATAGACGAACAAGATGGAGCTATTTACTTTTATAAAGGTGACCACTTATTAAACGGAAATTATGAATTAATTGATTCAATTAAAGAAAAGACAGGTGTGGACATTACCTTCTTTTGTGGGGACACAAGAGTGATCACTACGCTATGTAGCAACGATAACAAACGATTAATTGGTACGAAGGCGAGTGTTATTGTAGTCAGAGATGTACTTGAGAATTATCAATCTGCTTTTTATCCAAGCGTAGATATTAATGGTATGAATTTTTTTGCTTATTATACACCGCTTCTGAATTCGGATGGTACCTGTATAGGCATGATTTTTGCGGGTAAACCTTCTGAAGAAGTGGATCATTTGGTTAATCAATCAATTACACCAATTCTTTTGATTGCATTGTTTTCAATGTTGCTCACAGGTGTATTTACAATTCAATATTCAGGACAGTTGATTAATGCAATTGAGAAAATGGAACTTTTCCTGGAAAGAGTATCAAACGGCAATTTACATACAGAATTAGATTATGGAATTTTAAAACGTGAAGATGAAATCGGAGAAATGGGTCGATATATTGTTAAAATGCAGCGTTCCTTGCGTGAACTGGTGGAACAGGATCTATTAACCGGCTTGAATAATCGCCGAAATGCAGAAAAATTATTGAAGCAAATTGAAAGTAGTTGTGAAAAATCAGGGGGCTCCTTCTGCGTGGCAATTGGTGATATCGACCATTTTAAGAATGTAAATGACACTTATGGGCATGAGTGTGGAGACTTGGTATTGGTAGATGTTTCCAATCGTCTTAAAAGACATATGAAAGGAAACGGATTTGTAGCCAGGTGGGGTGGAGAAGAATTCCTTTTGGTGTTTGAAGATATGGATGTCGCTCAAGCTGTACATAAGCTGGAAATTTTGCTGGATGAGATACGAGATGCCAGTGTGATTTATAAAGAGACAGATGAAGTGAAGGTAACAATGACCTTTGGTATTGCACCGGGTGATGAAGAAAAAATTGATTATGCAATTCGTAATGCCGATCAAAAGTTATATTATGGCAAAAATAATGGAAGAAATCAAATTGTACAATAAAGATGTCCGCTAAATTCATGCAACAGAGTTTCTTCTTGTTTACGCATAAATACAGTTAATTCATCTTGACCGAAGGAAAGTTGAAAATGAACGTTTCCTACACTGGAATCAATCAGATGCACCAGAATATGTAGCGTGTAATCCGGTAGCCAGCTTGCACTTGCGGCATAGTGGAATTGATAAATTGGGAAAAGACCTGTTTCCAGATAACCCAGGCCGAATTTTAACTGATAATCTTGATCATGAATGGTGAAAGATAAAGTTCCGGTAGCGAGATTGCTATCGGAATTTTTGATGCAAAGGGAAATCTGTTTGTATCCCAATGCATGGTCAACGACATCAAAAAATCTGCCATTATAGGGTGCAAAAGTAACCGGCACATTCATAGAACCACCTAATGGTTGCATTGAAAGAGCTGAGAGATATTCGGTATATTCCGTATAAGAACCAGTATTTACAGGAAGGGCAGTTTCTTGTATATAGGGTAAAACCTCTTCAAATAATGCATCATAAATCTGTTGATTTCCATCACTGATACCTTGTGTATCAGCAGTAGTAACACAAATAAAATCATAATCAGGCAAGACGATAATGAGTTGACCACCCATTCCATAACAGGTGAAGCCATTTTGCTGGTTGCGCCATATCTGATATCCATAGCCTTGTTGCTCGCTTAAAACAGGCCTTGTAACTGCGGTAGAGGTGAGATGACTTGTGGCTGTTTCAATATAAGCAGAAGATAGAAGTTGATTACCGTCAATTAACCCTTTATGCAACAAAAAATAACCTATTTTCAGGATGTCCATAGAAGTAGCTACTAAACCACTGCCACCAATGGAAACGCCAAAAGGGTCTTTGAGCAGATAGGAATCAGAGGAAAGGTCAAGTGGAGAAAGCTTGTATTTTAGATAATCCAACATGTCCATACCGGTTAATTTTTCTACTAATGCACATAAGGTATGGGCGGAGGAAGTATCATAGTGAAATACAGTACCGGCCGGATGAGAGGGTGGTGTTGTAAAGAAACTTTCCACCCAGTCTTTGGTCGGATCAATTTTATAGGTAGTAGATGCATGACAAGTACGCATCATCAGCATATTGCGGATAGTCATTGCTGCAATAAACGGATGAACCTGTTTGGGAAGCTTTTCCGGAAAATACTGAATGATAGGATCGTCTAGGGTAAGCTTTTCCTCATCTGCCAATAAGCCAATTGCAATAGAAGTCAGACTTTTAGTAATAGAAAACATACGATGCAGCGTATTAGCTTGACAAGGAGAATAGTATGCCTCGGTAATCAGCTTGTCATGCCGCATCATAAGAACACTGTGCATGGGAATTTGATGTCGTTGTAAGCGAGTCATAAAATTCATGATGCAAAGATGGGGAATGCCTACGTTTTCAGGAAAATTTTTTTCAAATTCAAGCATGGGGAACCCTTTTCTTATTAATTATTTTTCATTTCAATTGGGGTGATACCAAATTTCTTCTTGAAAGCACGACGGAAAGATGTAACATTGTTATAGCCTACTTTTAGGTAGATTTCACTGAGATTAACATCTGTTTGCTGCATCAGACTGGCGGCTTCATTGAGTCGCATGTTTTCCAAATAAACAGAAAAATTCAATCCCATATTTTCCTTAAACATATGCGAGAAATAACTTTCTGAAATGTTAAATTCATCTGAAATTTTACTCAGACAAATAGAGGGATCCTGATATTTTTCTTTAATGTATGAAACAATCGTATCAATTAAATTGTTTTCTTCTGCTTTGTGACTGAAGATTTCGCATAAAGATAAGGCAATGTCTTCACAGGAACGGAAGGTCAAATGTTCCTCCATAAAGCTTGTATCCAATGCTTGCAAAGCAGCTTGATTTTGTTCCGTAGCAGTAATGGAAAAACGTGCTTTTAATAAGGTGTTACGAATGTCTGATAACAAAAATTTCAGAAGATGCAATGGAAGAGAACGTTCTTCAATATTTTCCTGATGGATCAGATTAAACAGTTCCATAATCTGCGGTTTATTACCGGAACTAATGAAATGAATCAGTTTAGAGGATAATTCTTGGGGATAGTAATATACATGAGAATCTTTTTTTATCATTTCATATGGAAGGAAGATATAGTTCTTTCCGGTATAGCCGGAAGCTTCCTTGGCCTGTTGGAAGGATTCCCATACATTAGCCAGAGAATCGCTGGCGCGTCCAATACCGGCATAGAGCCAAATCGAATGTTTTTGCATCAACTCTTCGTGAAGCTTTAGCACTTTGTCCTGAATGGAAATCATAACATCATCCGCTGTGTCAGCGAAGGGGAGAAGGACAGCAAAAACACGATTCTCAGGCATATAAACATAAAGCGTTGAATCAAAGGAAAAGTATTTAAACATAGCTGCTGTTATTTTCTCACGTATTTCTGCGTCCGTATTTGTTAATAGAGAAGTCTCGGCAGAAAAAGAAGATTGTTCGTCTGATTGTTCGTCTGAAGCTTCAATATTGTCGTAAATAATGCTATAAAGAACATAGTAATGATATTTTTGATCATCCAGGTGCAAAAATTGACGAATATAATCGAATTCGCTTTGAGCGACAACACTGCCCTGCATCAGTTGTCGAATGTAGGTATCACAGATAATGGGTTTGGTAGAGTCAACTACCTCCTGTAATTGATCACGGTCGGAAATAACTTCTTTTAGTTCAGAATCCAGTTGGTGAATCGGACGCATATTATTTTTGACTAAAGCAATAACCAATAATAGACCCAGAGTAACAGCTACTACAAGAAATAGGATAAAATAACTTGAATAATTCGAAAAGCTTGTGATGCAAAGCGAATCCGGTTGCACCAAATAGTAGACCCAATCATTTTGCTCAGAGGTAAAGCGTGTAATATGCATCGCAACTTCATTTAAAGTGATGTTTGCATAATTATTGGTATATTCAAGTGAAGTAAGCGTTTGCTCCAGGTTGGGGTATTCATAATATTTTTTTGAGTTTTCACTGATTGAACTTGCATCAGAAAGAAAAAAGGCCGGCTGATCAGAGCTGTCCGTTGCTAAGATAAAACCATTTTCACCTAAGGGATTGGCAGCAAAGAGCCTTTTCATTTTAGTAAAACTAATATGAAAACCTGCAGTGGCAGGAATATCTTTATAGGTTAGCTGGTCCATATCTACCAGATATAAATAGGCATCATCGTCACCGGTAGCGATATAATCAGAAAGGGAGTACATGGTACCGGTTTGATTGTCAGCATAGATGCTGCTATGCCATTGTGATT
>CAZNAP010000096.1:0-9263 GCA_964571145.1 uncultured Lachnospiraceae bacterium
ACAGACAGAAACAGAACTTCACCTTTTGCCTTTACAGGAAACAAGTTTGAATTCCGTAGTGTAGGTTCCGAGGATTCTATCGGAAGTCCCAATACCACTTTAAATGCTATTGTTGCAGAGGCGTTTTGTGAAGCAGCAGATGTCTTGGAAAAAGCAGATGATTTCGATGTTGCAGTACATGATTTAATTAAAGAGTATATGACGAAACATCAGAGAATTATCTTTAACGGTGACGGCTATTCAGATGAGTGGATTCAGGAAGCGGAAAGAAGAGGACTGCCTAACATTCCATCCATGGTGGAAGCTGTGGATTCATTGACAACAGATAAAGCCATTAAACTATATGAAAAGTTTGGTATTTTTACCAAAACAGAGTTGGAATCTCGTGCGGAAATTCTGTATGAAACCTATGCAAAAACAATCAATATTGAAGCCTTGACCATGATTGATATGGCTTCCAAGCAGATTATCCCTGCTGTAATCCGTTATTCTAAAGTATTGGCAGAGTCTGTATTGGCAGTAAAAGAAGCAGGAGCAAATCCGCAAGTACAGGTGGAAATGCTGAAATCAATCACAGAAAAATTAGGTACAATGTATGAAGCGCTGGTTCGACTGGAAAAGGTGGAAGCAGAAGCATCTGGTATGTCTCGAGGCAAAGAGCAGGCCTTCTATTATAAGGATTTGGTCGTTTTAGCGATGAAGGAATTAAGAAAGCCGGCTGATGAACTGGAGAAAATGGTGGATAAGTCTTATTGGCCATTCCCCACATATGCAGATTTGTTATTCGAGGTATAGGCATTAGTTAAGTACTAAAATTGCAGGGTATCTGCAATATACAAGAGGTATAGTTTATGGTGTATTTAGTAAAACGTTTTAGTTGTCTTCTGGCCATAATGCTGACACTGACGTCACTTTTAGGTTGTGCAAAAACGGAAAATGAGAGCGATTCTTCGCTTCTGCTGGATCGAGAGGGAGATTCAACCGTCTATTCTCTGGCTACAGCAGTTAAAGGGGATGTTGTCAGCACTGCGTCTATCAATTGTACCTATCGTCAGGTACATGAACAGCAGGTTTCTATCTCGGTAAGCGGAATGGTAGTTGATCAGGTGCATGTCAAAAAAGGTGATACAGTCAAGCCCGGTGATTTACTGATTGAAATGAAAACAGACAATATCAAGGATAGAATAGACGAGTTGAATTATTCTATAGCGCGGAATCAGCTTTTACTGACTCAAAATGAAGAAAACCTGGCTAACGAATTGGAAGCCAGGACTGTTTTGTATGATTATCATTCCGAGAAATCCAGTGCAGACTGGGTACAAAAAGAAGAGGATATGGAGGACATTCGACAGAAATATCGTTATTTACGAGAAGATTATTCTGATGCAATTGCACTGGACCAGGAGGAACTTGCTACTTTACAGGCGGAATATGAGATGGGCAGAGTCTGCTCCGGTTTAAGCGGAACAATTGCTAGTGTTAAGTCAGATTTAGAAGGTCAAATTGTAAAGAAAGATGATGTCCTTGTGACGATTATTGATGGTTCGGAGTGTTTGTTTGAAACTGAGGCACCTGAATATGTGGAATATTTTCAAGAGGGTGTGGCGGTACCTATGACCATTTTATCCAATAATGCAAAAGGAGATTATAAGCTTGTTCCTTATCAAATGGAAAATTGGGAAGAGGTACAAACCTTTGAAGTGGTAGAGCAGCCGGAGGGCGTTAATCTGGAAGTGAATGTAAGCGGCAAAATAACGATTCTGCTGGGGCAGAGGGACAATGTACTGACCGTACCAAGCCAAGCTGTACATACAGCAGATGACCAGTATTACGTTTATATGGTAGATGAAAATCAAATGCGTAAGGTTGTTTTCATAGAGGTTGGCCTTCTTGGAGACGAAAGTGCGGAAATACTTTCCGGGCTTTCAGAAGGGGATAAGGTTATTTTATGATAAACAAAGTACATCAAAAGGTATGTTTGCTGCTGGCGTTATTGCTTTTTATTTCGGGATGCGGAAGCACACAGTCAAACAATGCAGAGAATGAAAATATTACCTTACTGGAGCCTCAGGGTGCAGTAGCAAATTATGAAGTGGCAGACTATCATAATTTATACAGCACCTCTACATATCCGGCAACAGTCAGTCCCTATATGTATAAAGAATACGAAATGTCGGATGCAATTCAGTTTTCTCATTATTTGGTATCTCCCAATCAGCAGGTGGTAGCCGGAACGCCGCTTTTAAGTGGAGAAACAAAGGATTTAGATGAGCAAATCAAGACCTTGGAAGAACAGATTGCAGATGCAGAAACAGAACATCTGGCTTATGTGGAAGAAGCCACAGATAAACTGGACGAACCTCGTAAGAATAAGAAATTTTATTATGGTCTGACCATAGAATACAAAGATCGTGAGCCCGAATTCACCGAGTGGGGAACCAAATATCAGGATGTTTCAATAGAAGTAAAGAAAATGGAAACAGAGCTGGCTCATGCCATAGCGTTATATGAGTTGGATCATAATTACAAGTTGTCACAGTTACAGAAATTGAAAGAGCAAAGACAGTCAAGAATGCTGATAGCAGATGCCAGCGGAACGATTATGGGAATGAAAGCATTCCAATATGGTGATACCGTTCCGTCCTATACTCCCATCATTGCAGTAGGAGATCCGAGTCGCAAAGAAATTAAGTGTGATTATATATCCAAAGTCGATATTAGCGTGGCAGAGGATATTTACGCTTTTTTTGATGGAAAAACCTATCAGGTTGAATATGAACCTATGAGTGACCAGGAATATGCCAAGCATGCTATAAGAGATGAGAAGGTATACTCTACTTTTCAACTAAAAGAGGGTTTGGAAGAGCTACAGTTAGGAGACAGAGGAATCATTGCGATAGTTCATAGTTCACGTGAAAACGTTTTGAGTGTGATGAAGAAATCCGTTCAAAAGGATACGGATGGTTATTATGTATATGTTTTGCAAGGAGAAGAAAGCGTACGGGTGCCGGTTGTTACAGGTGTGGAGGACAGTATTTATATTGAAATCTTATCGGGGCTTTCGGCAGGAGACAAGGTATTGACGAACGAGGTGCTCAAAGCTACCTCAGACACAGCTCAGGTTACTTGGAGAAGTCTTGATTTAGAATTGGAAAGTACAGCTAATATTTATTTTCCGGAATATACAATTGTAAAAAATCCGGTTAAATTTGCAGATTGTTATTATAAGGAAGCACTGGTTAGCAGATATCAGCCCGTGAAAGCCGGTGATGTACTGGCTACGGTACGAGTGACTCCTGCAAATAATGACCTACAACGGAAAAACCAGCAGTTGGTCAGAACGCAGGAACGTCTTGCAGATTTACAGACTGAGTATGATAAAGAAGATGATATTAAAATAAAAAAAGAGCTTCAACGTTCCATTACCAAAAAGCAAAGAGAAATTACCAAACTGAATCTGAAAATAGAAGAATTACAAAAAGATTTTAAAGTAGAGGAGATTAAGGCACCTTTTGACGGTATTGTTATATGGATATCTGATTACAAAAACGAAGAGAAGATACTATATGATGTTCCTCTTTTCCAGATTGCTGCTTATGAAAATTGTTTCTTACAGATGGAAGATGAAAGGAAGAACTTGCAGTATGGTGATCAGGTAACTATTAAGTATGAAGATTTAGAAAATAATGAACTAACTGCAACAGGAACAGTGGTTACACCGGGCGAATCTTGCATCAGTGCTCAGATAACTGGTGGCGTAGTTATGATTCAGTTACCGGACAAAGTTTTAGAGAATCTATGTATCAGTACTGCCAATAGCAATGGTACATGGACTCAAAGTAGTTTAAAGATATCAGTCAATCGACCACTTTTAAAGGAGGTTTTAGTTATTCCTAAAAAATATGTAACTATGATTAAGCGACAGACCTATGTCAAAGTGGTTGAAGAAGACGGTCATGTGTATTATCAAAGCATTGTGACCGGCGGTATAGATCGAAATAATTATGCGGTAATCGAGGGGCTGACGGAAGGAACAGTAGTATGCTACGAGTAATGTTACAGAAATTGTTACATAAAAAATGGATGAATTTATGCCTTCTGCTTGGATGCACGATGTTGATTGCTACAGTAATCAGTTTTCCTCTCTATGAGAAAGCTGCTTTTAACAGAATGTTTCAAGACGAGTTTGACAATTACCTTTTTTCTGAAGGAAATTGGCCGGGAATGACTACCTTTTTAGAAGTTAGTAGGCGAGAATCCGGTTCCGGTATTACAAAGATGGAACAGTTAATGCAAGAACTGAACGAGATGCTTGGTACCAAGGAGAAGGAAACGATTTATTTTTATTATCTGGATGACAGCGATGCAGTTACAGATATGAAAAGAGATGATATTGATTATGCACGTGTCAGTATGGGTTTTTTGTCTGATTTGGCGACTCATATTACCATGCTGAGTGGAGAAATGTATTCTGAAACCGGGTTAACGGAAGATGGAGCAATTGAAGCTATTGTCAGTGAGGAATGTATTGTAAATAGAAAACTTTTAGTCGGGGATACACTAACCTTTGATAAAATTACCGACGCGCAGGGGAATCCCATACGGGTTTATATTAAAGGGGTCTACGAGCGTAAAGATGCCAATGATTACTACTGGCAGGTTGGTAAGGAGGCACTTTCCAGACACTGTCTAATGAATGAACATCTTTTTAAGCAAATGTTCCCATTGGATAAGGCTGAACAATACAGTTATAACTGTTATTATTATTCTTTGTTTGAATATCAGGATATTCCGGAGCAGCAAAGCAAGGAGCTGTTGGAAACAACGAATTATATTTTTAATAAAAGTGAATATAAAAATTTTGCAAAGGCAGCTCCCTATCGTGAAATTTTGGAGGGATTTATTGAAAAGAGAGCTAGAATACAAGCAACTCTTTTAATACTTAAGATACCCAATATGATTATGCTGATAGCCTTTTTATTCATGATTTCCGGTCAAATGTATGAGATGGAACGAAATGAAATATCAGTTATTAAAAGCCGGGGAAGCTCTGGAGGGCAGATTTTAAGGTTGTATTTTTATCAAAGCTTGTTTTTAACGATTATGGGCGGTCTGCTGGGTGTTCCTTTAGGAATGCTATTCAGTAGATTGTTGGGTTCCACGCGTACCTTTTTGGAGTTTGGCCAAATACGAAACTTAAATATTGTATACGACCAGGAGGCACTTTTGTATACTTTGGGTGCTATGCTGGCTGTTTTGTTGATTCTTACCCTGCCGGCTATTAAGCATAGCCGCGTTTCTATTGTGCATTTAAAGCAGCAAAAGGCAATTAAGAAGAAAAATTTTTGGGAGAAGCTATATCTGGATATCATAATGCTGGGTATTTCTTTTTATGGCTATTATAGCTTTACACAGGAGTCTAAAAACATGGCGGCAAATGTCATAGAGGAGAAGTCCCTGGATCCTCTTTTGTACATTAGCTCTTCTTTGTTTATTTTTGGGCTGGGACTTTTATTTTTGCGATTACAGCCATTGATTGTTAAGCTAATTTACTCAATTGGTAAAAAATGGTGGAAACCGGCCAGTTATGCCTCTTTTATGGAAAATTTAAAAAATGGAAGAAAACAGCAGTTTATCATGTTATTTTTGATTATGACCATTTCATTAGGAGTATATCATGCTACCATAGCCAGAACAATTTATCAGAATGCTGTCAATAATGTGGAGTATCTGGATGGTACCGATATGATTATCAGAGAGGTCTGGAAAGATAACAGTATGTTGGTAGCTCAAGACCCAACCATAGAATTTACCTATTATGAGCCTGATTTTAATAAGTATGCTGCCTTAGACTGTGCTGAAAGTTATACAAAGGTAGTGAATAATCCGTCTGCATTTGCGCTGGTCAGTAGCAGAGATAAGCAAGCTACTACAATAATGGGTATTCATACAAAGGAATTTGGAAGTCAGACAAATCTTTCTTCGGGCATACAGGATAAACCTTATTATGCATACTTGAATGATATGGCAAGGCTTGAGACGGGAATTTTGGTTTCTGAAAACTTTCACAGTATTATGGGCTACGAGATTGGGGATAAAATTACCTATAGTTATTCCAAAGGAAAAAGTTCGCCAGGTGAAATAGTAGGTTTTGTATCCTACTGGCCCGGTTTTCAACCGCAAACTATGATTCAAAATGCGGATGGAACTACGGATATTCAAGAAAATTATCTGATAGTAGCTAATTATAGTGTTTTACGGGAATATTGGGGCATTACGCCTTACGAAGTATGGATTCAGCTAAAAGAAGATGCGGATTTAAATGAAATTGATCTTTGGGCACAACAACATGATGTTAAGCTGAAAAAATATATTGTCCGGGATAAGGATTTGGAAGAGGTTATGCAGGATCCCCTTTTGCAAGGTACAAACGGTGTCTTGACCATGGAATTCATAGTAACAATACTGTTGTGTGCAGTGGGATATCTGATTTACTGGATTATGTCTGTGAAATCCAGAGAATTGATGTTTGGCGTTTTACGTGCTTGTGGAATGCATAAGCGCGAGTTGATACATATGCTGATCAATGAGCAGGTATTTTCGGGACTGTTTTCTGTTTTGGCAGGAATAGGGATTGGTAAACTGGCTTCTTATCTGTTTGTGCCTATGGTACAGTTAGCTTATGCTGCATCAAATCAGGTACTTCCAATGAAAATGATGGTAGAAGCAAGCGACATGCTGCGCTTGTATGGAGCAATTACTGTGGTAATAGGTGTATGTCTGGCTGTACTGATTGGACTGCTGTTTAAGTTGAATATTACCAATACTTTGAAACTGGGAGAAGAATAATGAACCAAAAAAATCTGATTCAGGTTAAAAATTTAAATCGAATTTTCCCAATACCGGGAGGCGAGTTTCAAGCATTAAAGGATATCAATGTGGACATACAGGAAGGTTCTTTTGTTATTTTACGTGGACGTTCCGGATCGGGTAAGACCACATTGCTCAACATTATCGGTGCATTGGATAAACCTACAACTGGTGAGATTACCATTGACGGGCAGGATATGATTGCGATGTCTGACAATGAGCGTGAGAAATTGCGCCGAACCAGTATGGGGTTTGTTTTTCAATCGGTTTCCCTGATTCCTACCATGAATGCATTTCAAAACGTAGAGTTTTCTATGCGTCTGGCAGGGATTAACGCAATAAAAGAACGGGAAGCCAGAGTAAAAGAATGCCTGAAAATGGTGGGATTAGAAAAAAGAATGACCCATATGCCGGCAGAAATGTCAGGCGGTGAGCAACAGCGTGTAGCAATAGCAAGAGCGTTTGCTCATCATCCTCGTATTATTCTGGCCGATGAGCCGACCGCCGAGCTGGATAGTGCTATGGCGGCAATGGTAACAAAAATATTTCAGGAAATGACACGCAAAGAAAACATTACCGTGTTGATGACTACACATGATATTGGGCTTATGGATGCTGGTGATTTAGTAGTGGAACTGGAAAATGGCCAAAGAGTGACAGGAAACGGAGAATGATAATATGCCGGAAACCATGATACAGGCAGAAAGTCTAGTTAAAATATATAAAACTAAAGAGACAGAAGTTATGGCTCTGCAGGGATTGGATTTGAAAGTAGAGCAGGGAGAATTGACGGCCATAATCGGAAACAGTGGAAGCGGTAAATCCACTTTTCTGAATATGATTGGTGGGCTTGATCGACCAACAGTAGGCTCCTTATCAGTGTGTAATAAAAATTTGTTTACAATGACAGAGCAAGAATTGGTGTATTACAAGCGAAATACGGTAGGCTTTGTTTGGCAAAGTAATGCTCGAAATTTGCTTCCTTATTTATCGGCAGTCGAAAATGTCATGCTTCCCATGTATCTTTCCGACAGTAATAAGAAGAAAGAAAAGGCAATTGAATTACTGGAACGGGTTGGCATGAGTCACCGCAAAAACAGCAAACTGCAAATGCTTTCTGGTGGCGAACAACAGCGAATTGCAATTGCTATAGCACTGGCAAATTCGCCAGACTTACTTTTGGCAGATGAACCCACCGGTAGTGTTGACTTCAAGACGGCTGATTTTATTTTTGATGTTTTTTCTGAATTAAACAAAGAAGGTCAGACAATTCTGATTGTCACTCATGATATAGCACTTTCTAAAAAAGTAAAAAGGGTAGTGGCAATTCGCGATGGCAAAATCAGTAGCGAACGTGTATTAAAAGAAAAGTATGCCGATCGATTAAAAGAAAGCACCATCGACTGGCATACGGAAGAAACGCAGGAAGAATTTTCTATTGTTGATAAAGTTGGTCGTGTGCAAATTCCGGAAGAACTCCTTAAAGAGCTGGATATACACGACAGCAAAGTCAGCATTTCTTACAGGGACGGCCAAGTGGTCATCAGCAATCCGGAGAAGAATTAGTGTACTTTAACTTCTAAATATCCCTGTAACTTAGTCATATCATAATCTGTAATAACGCCTAGATTGGAGTCATAAAATTTGCCATCAAAATGTACGAGATAGTGGCAAAATAATCCCATCTTCTCCATTAAAATACAGCATTTAGGAAGAGTGGCTTCCTGTCCTTCGGTATACACAATGACATCACTGTGGTCTATGCCATAGTAATTCAAAGCAGAAATGACACGTCCCATAGTAGCCTGCCATTCTCGACAATCCATAACGCTGATTACTTCGGCAATCGTAACGCCTGCCAGCATGGCAACACAGGTCTGACCACATAATCCATCTTCAGGTTGAATAATCACATCAATGTGATCTATGTTCCGAATAGGAGTATCAAAGCTATAAGGGCTGTTTTGATTCATCTGAATCAAGCTACCTGTAATATGAAGTAAAATTTTGTGTGATTTTTGGATATCAATATGATGAGCGACATCTTCATCGCTTAAGTGAATTTTATAATTACCTTTTGCTTCGGGAAGCAACTCGCAATCTATTATTTTATTATCTAAAACAATATCTGCCTGAATGACATCACGTAGTTTGCAAACTTCCCATACATTAAATGGGATACGAATGCAATAAATGTTATCTTGTTTTTCGATTTTACCGTCAAAGAAATATCTCATGTTTTAACCCTGCCCCTGTTTAAATTTGATGATAATAAGTAATCTCTGCTCTATTTCCAACATAACAGATTTAATCATAATTGAAAACAGGTTATCGGCAAAAAACTTAAAAGTACTTAAAAAAAAACAGCCCGTCAAAAAAGTAACAAACTCAAT
>CAZNAP010000097.1:0-9215 GCA_964571145.1 uncultured Lachnospiraceae bacterium
GAATTTGTCTATAACAAACAGAGGTAAAAAACATGGGAATATTAGTTTTATTGGAGTTATTTGGTTGATATATCAATTTATTAAAGATGCAAGTATAAAACCTGTACCGCCGGGAACAGATTATCGTCAGATCACAATTGATAATGCACATGGTATTAAAGGAAAAGAATTACAAAGAAGAATTGATTCAGGCTATTATGTTAAGAAGGACAAAGAGTAAGTGACGGACTGAAGGAGAAGAAAGTAGGCGTAGAAGCAGAAATGGATTTAGAAATAGTAATAGAAGACAATCTGGCGCAGACGGAGGAATAATGATGAAAAGGTGGATTTACTGGTTGAAGAAGAGTCTTCGAAGCAGAGAATTTTGCAGTAAATTTTGTGTGACTTGTCCCTACTTTGAGGTATGCAAGGATGATATCCAGTTGTAGTGAAAAATAGTCACTCGTCTAACTTATCTGTATATCTTGAATATCGGGTAAATACATATCAGAAATCGAGTATTGCCCGTTCCAAATGCACGATTAATGCTCCTTTTGTAAGAGTAACGGGGAAATAACTAGAAAAGCTTTGTTTTACATGAGAATTATATTAGGTACAAGTGATATATGAAAAAAGCAAGGAAGAAAAGCGGGTAAGAAAGATTAGATTAGGAAAATTACCCTAGTTATTATTGAGAATCGAAAAAATCAAAGAATAAAGACGGGTAATTTGTGGAAAATAGACAGAAATTACCCGATTTCCTCGACATATCAAGGCCTACTATCAAAATACAAGAAACCATTAAGAAATGAAATTGAAAAATGAAAATAATAAAATGATAATAATAAAATGAAAATTATAAAAAACAAATAATAAAAGAATAAAAATAGAGTTTCTGCTCATACTAAAAGAAAAATTGTATTTCTTTATTGCTATGAGGAGGCTATATTATGAGAAGTCGTTGGGTAACAGCTTTAATTAGAACACTAATATTTTTGGTGGTGGCACATGTTGTTTTCTTGATTTTAGGACCGATTTTTAATGCGGATATCGGTATGTTCCGTTTGCCGATGATTTGGGCACACTGGACAGACAGTTGGATAGATATTTGTATTGGTTTGATAGCATCAGTTATTGTCTATCTGATTATTTATTACAAATTCTCCGGAACAGGAAGAAGAGTAGACGGAGAATAATTTAACACATTATTAACGGTTTTTAGAATTATTTAATGGTTCAAAAGCCTAAAAATGCGCTATAATGGACGCTGAATAGGAAAGAAGGTATGAAGCGAAAATGAGTGCATTTGTAGAATTTAAAGATGTGGATAAAACGTATAAAACAGGAGAGGTAAAGATACAGGCTCTTAGTCACGTTAATTTTCAAATCGAAAAAGGGGAGTTTTGTGTTATTGTCGGCGCTTCAGGAGCAGGTAAAACAACCATTTTAAATATACTGGGCGGCATGGATACATTAACCGACGGCAGTGTATTTCTGGATGGTGAAGAGATATCCAAATATACAAAAAAACAATTAACAGCCTACCGTCGCTTTGACGTAGGCTTTGTTTTTCAATTCTATAATTTGGTACAGAATTTGACAGCATTGGAAAACGTAGAATTGGCAGCACAAATATGCAAAGAGCCGTTGGACGCAGAGCTGGTACTACAGGAAGTGGGACTGAGTGAGCGTACTGCCAATTTTCCTGCCCAGCTATCCGGCGGAGAACAACAGAGGGTGGCAATTGCCAGAGCTCTTGCTAAAAATCCCAAGCTCTTACTTTGTGATGAGCCAACAGGAGCGTTGGACTATCATACAGGCAAAGCAGTTTTGAAATTGTTACAGGATACCTGTAGAAAAACAGGCATGACAGTGATTGTCATTACACATAATCAGGCACTCACAGGTATGGCAGACCGCGTGATTACAGTGAAAAATGGGTCTGTAGACAAGATGGTACTGAATAAAAACATTGTAAATGTTGAAGATATAGAGTGGTAGCCAGATGAAGCGATCAATGATGAAACGAACAACTTTACGGGAAATCAGACAGAGCTTTGGCAGATTCTTTGCGATTTTGGCAATCGTAGCTCTGGGTGTTGGATTCTTCTCCGGATTGAAAGTAACCAGAGAAACTATGGTGGCTACAGTCAATGAGTATTTAAGAGAAGAGCATTTTTATGATTTACGTCTTTTATCTACCATGGGCTTTGAACAGGATGATGTAGAAGCCTTTTCCGGAAAAGAGGATGTTGCAGCTGTAGCAGGTGGTTATAATGCAGACATTCTATATATTGATAAAAAAGAGAATGAAAGTGTTCTGAAGGTGCATTCAATACTGGATGATATGAATGGAATTCAGCTTACATATGGAAGAATGCCACAAAAGGCGGATGAATGCGTAGTAGATTCCAATCTTTTCACAAGTGAACAGTTGGGTGAGAAAATCAAGTTCTCAACCAATAATGAAGAAGATACACTGGATTTGTTTGCTTATGATGAATATACAATAGTCGGTATAGCAAGGTCTACTTACTATATGAATTTTGAGCGTGGAACTACTTCTCTTGGAACAGGTACGGTTGCAGGATTCTTATATCTGCCTGACGACGGATTCAGCAGTGAATATTTTACTGAAATATTTGTCAGATTTAATCAAGACTACGGAATTTATTCTAAAGAGTACGATGATTTTATTGAGGATAAAACGAACCAGTGGGAGACGATTTGCGAAGCACATGTGGAACAGCGTTATCAGGATATTTTGCAGGAAGCCAATGATAAAATCGCAGATGCCAAGCAGGAACTGGCAGACCAGGAGAAAGAGGCAGAGGAAGAACTTGTAGATGCGTTGAATACTTTAGAAGACGCAGACACACAGATTGCAGATGGCGAGACAGAGATAGCGGATGCTAAAAAAGATCTGGATGATAAACAGGCATTATTAAATACACAGAAAGAACAATTAGAAGCGCAGAAAGTGCAATTAGCTACACAACTGGAATTACAGAAGGCACAGCTGGAAGCTGGCATCGCTCAGGGACAGTTAACTGCAGCGCAAGCGGAATTGGCACAGGCACAGTTAGCGGCAGCGCAGGCACAATTAGCAGATGCACAGGCACAAATTGACACAGCGCAAGCGCAAATCAATACAGCGCGCCAAACAATAGAGGATAAAGAGCAGGAACTGGTAGATGCTAAACAGGAAGCGGAAGACGGCTGGCAGGAATATCGAGATTCCAAGGCAGAGTTTGATACCAAAATAGCAGATGCCAATGCAGAAATAGCAGATGCTGAGGCAGAAGTAGCAGATATCGAGGAACCAGACTCGTATGTGTTGGATCGTTATACAAATATAGGCTATAGTTGCTTTGAGAGTGATTCTTCTATCGTGGACGGAATTGCCAACGTTTTTCCGATTTTCTTTTTCCTGGTAGCAGCACTGGTCTGTATCACCACCATGAATCGTATGGTAGAGGAACAACGAGGACAAATCGGCGTATTAAAGGCACTTGGATATGGCGAAGCAACCATTATGAGTAAGTATGTCTTTTACTCCGGTAGTGCTGCGATTTTGGGAGCAGTGTTGGGATTTGTGGGCGGAACGTGGCTTTTCCCACGGGTTATTTGGACGGCTTACGGCATTATGTATAATCTGACTAATTTATTATACGTGTTTAATTGGGAGTTGGCTGCTATTTCGATAGTAGTGGCACTTTTATGCTCCGTAGGAACCACTGTGTTTTCCTGCTACTATGAGCTGCATTCGGTACCGGCAGATTTAATGAGACCGAAGGCACCCAAGGCTGGGAAAAGAATCTTTTTGGAAAAGATAACTTTTATTTGGAAAAAACTCAAATTCCTGCATAAGGTTTCTTTGCGTAATATATTCCGGTATAAAAGAAGATTTTTCATGATGATTATTGGTATCAGCGGTTGTACCGCTCTCTTGGTAACTGGGCTGGGCATTCGAGATTCAGTTACAGGATTGCCGGAAGACCAGTTTGGTAGTATTCAAATCTATGACGCTGCAGTTACTTTTAAAAAAGGACAAAATGTGGAAGCTGATACAGAATTTACAGAGGCAGCAGCTCAATGGGTACAAGAGTATAATTATCTGAGTGAGCAATCGGTTAATTTAGTTACTGCAGGAAAGACGAAATCAGTTAATTTGATCGTCATGGATCAATCAGGTATGCAGCAAAACTTAAATCAGTTTGTGCAATTGCATACGACTAAAGATGAAGCAATTCAGTATCCCGGGGATAATCAGGCGGTTATCAGTCATAAGTTGGCGAATACTTATCGTATCAAAGTAGGCGATGAGATTCTTTTACGAAATGACGAAATGCAGGAGATTAGAGCAACTGTTTCCGGTATTTTTGAGAATTTCGTTTATAATTTTGCCTATATAAATGAAGAAACCTACACGGCGCAGATGAAGGAAGCACCTTCTTTTAATGCGGCTTACGTGAATGTTGGCGAAGAAACAGATATACATCAAGCATCAGCTGCCTTAATGAAACTGAACGCAGTCAGTGCCGTCACCGTCAATGAAGATGTGAAGGAACGTTTTAGCAGTATGATGAAAAGCTTAGATTATGTTGTTTTACTGGTTATTGCATCAGCTGCTTTTCTGGCATTTATTGTATTGTACAATTTATCCAATATTAATATAACAGAGCGTATTCGTGAGATTGCAACAATTAAGGTACTGGGATTTTATAAGAATGAAACGGTATCCTATGTGTTCAGGGAAAATTTGATTTTGACAGCGATAGGTGGAGCAGTTGGATTGCCACTGGGTACTTGGTTGCATCGATTTGTTATGAGTCAGATTAATGTAGATATGGTGGCATTTGATGTGCAGGTTCGTCCTGCCAGCTATTTACTTAGTTTGTTGTTTACATTTGTTTTTGCATGGTTAATCAATTTGTTTATGTCCGGCAAGCTGGATAAAATCAATATGGCCGAATCCTTAAAGTCAGTGGATTAGAGTTGAATTAGAAAGGATGAACCTGTACTTTAGATTTTTTTGTAGACGCAGTTTAGACATAATAATAAGCAATGCAGAATGCAAAAGATTATTATCTGCTGTTCAGTCGTTGACAAAGCAATTTTAACTGTGATACAATACATTTCGGTGATGCAAAATGAATCATCACAGGCTGCTGTGGCTCAGTCGGTAGAGCGTCGCATTGGTAGTGCGGAGGTCACGGGTCCGATTCCCGTCAGCAGCTTTTGAAGCACTCTGAGTGCTTCTTTTTTTGTATTTATTGGTTATCTTTTATCTACCTACCAATTATGTATTTCCAATTCTGACTGTCTTGTAATACTCGTAAAATAACAACAGTTTTCTGGTACTCGTCTATTGTATAAAAAAGTAAATATGTTTGGTATGGCTTAAAATATATTTCATACCCTCTATATGTAAATCCAGACTGTTCATTTCCTGAAGGGAAGGTATCTAGACCTTGCATTGCTTTTTTATCTTTCTTGAGAAATTCTCTGCCAGCTCACGATAAATAAAGTTTTCAAGAATATATCTCTTTCGATCCTTAAGATCCTGTTTGCCGCTTTGTACAAGGACAACTTTATAATGGGTCATATAAACTCCTAAATAGCATCAATTTCTTTCCATGCCTCTTCAAGTGTCTGAACACGTCCCTGTTCCATATCATCTATGGCTTCATCTAATTTATTAAACAGCATCTGCATTGCTTCCTGTTCAGATTGATTTACGTTAAGTTCGTTTGTTATTACTGGCGCCATATTTATCACCCTTTCTACAAAAATGAAATATCAATTACGATATCAGTATACCACTGCAACCGATTAATATCCATGCAATTTTTTTTAAAAGCAATAAAAGAAGCACTCTTTAGAGTACTTCATTTGATGTGCGGTTTTGATATTGATTTTCGATAATTTATACTAATGCTTTAGTCAAAGGAGGAACCCTACAGAAATAACAGCAGGGGCAAAATGCAGAATTTTGTAAAGAATATCAATGAATAAAATTAAAAAATTATTAGCTTTGGTTCCGTTCATCTTTTTATTAATTCCATATATACCGACCATGGCGCAGATTGAGTCCGTCCATGAGATTTAGCTTAAGGACATGGGAAATGGCATTGTGATTCCTACGAGTTTTGATGTGAAGAACCCGGATGGATCATTTGCCACTTTATCACGTGTTAATCCGACTGAATGGCAATTGGAGACAGTTGGAGAATGCTATTCCATGAAATTAGATAATGGATATACTGCTTGCAAAAAATGGATATATTCAGATGATGATTGGAGCAAAGGCTATATGCAAAGCTGTGTATACAATGAGAACGATGAACTTGTATTTTCACTAGGACGAAATGAGTTTGGACAAATTTCCTGTACTTTGATTGATGAAGAAGGAAATATAGTTCAAAACATTTTTCCGGCAGACGATTATAAAACGAAAGATTTTGGCGATGAGTGGCTCAATAAGGAGCTGAATTATAATTATGGAGATTCTATACCACCATTTATGAGAAAAGTTTATGATGCAGAAGCCGATACTATGAGAGTATATAATAAAAGTGATGATGGAAACGGAATTGTTATGTATCTTCGTGAAAAATATGAATACAACCATGGCGGAGATCCAGTCTGTACCCTTTATCATATAAGAGAAACAGGAGATGATTATACCAAAGATGAGAAATCATATGAAGTATATTCTTTCAAAAAGAGTAATATGATGGACTGTGGATTCTGGACGGGGATTAATACCCCGAGTGGACTAATGTATGGATATCATTATTCTGAAATTCCTTCTGTGATTACTATGGATGGAGTTGATTATTATTTTTATAAAGTAGCCCAAAGAAACCTAAATTGGTCAACACCAGAAGAACGTGCAGTACTTGATGGAAAAATAATAGAATGTGCATGCCATTTTACCAAAGAACAAATCGAGATATTGAAGAAAGAGAACCTGAAATTTTATGATGAGATTGAGGCAAAATATCCGGAATTTCTATATCCCAAAAGGAATGCCGAACCACAAATCATTGGTTCACCTGATGAA
The DNA here is from genome assembly GCA_964571145.1 of uncultured Lachnospiraceae bacterium. GTDB lineage: Bacteria > Bacillota > Clostridia > Lachnospirales > Lachnospiraceae > Suilimivivens. The sequence goes on from CAZNAP010000097.1 coordinate 7,049, forward strand.
AAGGGAGAGGGACAGATTCATGAGGAAGAAGCAATAGCTGCAATCAAACCTGCCAACGAAAGCGGAGAGACGGAAAGCCGCATTATTGAACTGGAAGCGGAAAATGAAGAACTCAATATGGAAATACAAAAAGTGAAAGAACAGTTGATTCCATATTTAGAACAGCAATAATCTTTTATTTTTTCTGTTCCTTTTTATGCTTTTTATTTTGGTACATTTGAGAATCAGCTATCTCAATGGCTTCATTTAAACTGATGTTATCGTCTGCGGTAATCACTCTATATCCGATACTTGCATCCAGCGTATAAGAAAGTGAGGAGACTTCATTAAATTTCCTCAGTTCTTCTTGGATGGCCCAAACATAACCTTCGGCTGTGCGATCCAAAGTAAGCGGTGCCAGGATTACAAATTCATCACCACCGTACCGCATAATCGCTTCTCCGTGACGTTTTACGTTTTTAAGAAGCTGCGCAAAGGTACGAATGAAATTGTCACCTTCTTCATGACCATAGGTATCATTTACCTTTTTTAAATCATCTAAATCCATAAATAATACAATCACACCCAGGTTGCGTAGCCCGTCTTCCCATACCCGAATACCATATTTCTTAAAACCGGAACGGTTGAAGACATTGGTCAGCATATCATAGCTCCAAACGGAATCCAGTTTATCAATCATACTGCGCATTAATAATTGTTTTCGAATCATTTCGATTGCATTTCCGATATTCAGCAGCCAGGTGTAATACATCTGGTTTTCATAAGGGAATTCACTGTTCCCAATAATAGAATATCCAAAACAGCGGTCTCGGAAATGAATCGGAGAAATAACATAAATGTTCCCTTTTTTATCTTTATTTTTGATATTTTGCAGAAAATCCGAGAAATTCATCTTCAGATCTTCCATAAAATTACCATTATCATATCCGATCAGCATGATATTATCTTTGCCAAATCCACGCTTCAGATAATTTTCATTTTGAACGGAATCCTGATAAATGCTAATGCTCTTATCAGAATCAGAGAAGTCATCACAAAGAAAGAAATACATTTCTTTACACGCAATCTGAAGTATGTATAGTCTCATGATGTCTTTCAGCTGCTTGAAAGTTTCCACACCGGTTAAGTCAATAGACATTCTTCGTGTTAAATCAACATAAGTTTCACTGTTGCTCTTTTCCTCATAATGCCGTTTACGGAAAATTAGGTTATCCACACTACCATGTTCGCGACAACCGCAGCTTTCTCGATATTTCGCTTTTGTTTCAATAACCATACCGTTAGAGCCATTATCGTTACAGTTGCCCAGAATCGCTCTTTTACAGGATTCATAACCAACTTGCTCCTGGCTTCTGGAGACAGATGTAATTGAGGGAACATGGTGTTTAGCATCAAAATCATCGTCAAAGCCGGATAGGGCAATGTCTTCAGGTACGCGTAAACCATGTTCTTCTAGGATACTATAGGCGCCGAAAGCCATAACATCATTGGCACAAATAATTGCTTCGGGCATAGGTAAAGAGGAGTTCAAAAATTGTTCGGTTGCCAGCATACCGCTGACTTTCAAAAAATTACCCTCTGCAATACGTTCGGATTCAATTGGAATGCCGTTTTCTTCTAGTACTTCTTGATAGGCTTTCAGCCGGGAAATAGCTTCTTGATTGGTGGTGGGTCCGGAGATATAGTTAATTCTGCGAAAACCGTGCACTTTTATGAAGTGTTCAACAATTTCCCGCATAGCAGACTTGTTGTCAATGTGTACGTTAAACATATTAGGATCGGCACGTTCGATACCGACGGCAGAAATGTGAGCTTCTTCAATCTTTTTAGCCATTTCTAAGAGTATTTCGTCAGAACCAACGGTACTGTTTACTAATACAGCACCATCCATTTCATTGAAGTCGGGAAGGTTATAAATATTGTATTCTCCGATATCATGTTTACTGTCTTGCTCATATCTGCGGGCACATGTAAAGATAAATGCATTCGCATCATAATCGGTAATACATTTATTAATGCCACTAATAATTCGATAAGCATGATTAACAGTCAGTCCCGCAGTCAAAATAGCTATATTTTTCATGTAATTCCCCCAATATCAACACATTTTGATTATGTGAATATTATCTCACAATTAAACGAAAAAATAAATAGTATCTGATTAAAT
>CAZNAP010000098.1:0-9161 GCA_964571145.1 uncultured Lachnospiraceae bacterium
TGATTATTATGATACCCATGTGGAAGATTATCGTGGATTCATTTGATTTAAGAACCGCTTATGGTATGAAATTGTGGCCGGAGAAATTTGGCTTAGATGGTTATTTGTGTGTATTCACAAATCAAACATTATATAAACCTTTGATTATTTCATTTATTACAACCATTGCAGGAACATTATTTGGACTTTTATTATCTACTTTAGGTGCTTATGTACTGATTCAATGGGATATGCCGGGACGTACATTCTTCGCAAACTTCTTACTGTTTACGATGATTTTTTCGGGTGGTATGATCCCTACCTATCTGGTTATGAAAGGGTTGCATTTGACCAACAGCTTATGGGGCGTTATTTTATTACCGGCGATTAATGTATATAATCTGGTATTGATGAGAAACTTCTTTGAAGGAATTCCTTCCAGTTTGTACGAGTCGGCAACGTTAGATGGTTGCACACCTATGCAGACGTTCTATAAAATTGTACTGCCTTTATCAAAAGCAGCTTTGGCATCGATTGGACTGATGTATGCAGTAGCTTACTGGAATGATTACACCAACTATAAATTATACATAACCAATTCCGATTTATACAACTTCCAGATGAAGCTGAGAAGTATTGTAATGGGAAGTGATTTGCCCGAAGCAAATGGTTCGGCTACGGAAAATACAGTAAAAAATGCCGCTATTATGACAGCGATTATTCCTTTTATGATTGTGTATCCGTTCTGCCAGAAGTACTTCGTAAAAGGTGTTAACATTGGAGCAGTAAAAGAGTAAAGGATGTAAAAATGGCAACGATATTTTGGGCAGGAGATTCTACCGTACAATATAATAGTATTTCAACCTATCCGCAGACAGGAATTGGTCAAGTGTTTCATCTATTTCTAAAGCCGGAAGTTAAAGTTGAAAATCATGCCAAAAATGGAAGAAGTACAAAGAGTTTTATTGACGAATCCAGATTGCCGGCTATTTATGACCATATGACAGAAGGTGATTTCCTTTTTATTCAATTTGGTCATAATGATGAGAAGAAAATTGACCCTGCCAGATATACAGAACCTTTTTCCGACTATATGATAAATCTTGAAAAGTTTATTAATGCAGCTAGAAACAAAAAAGCCATACCGATATTGATTACACCTTTAGAGAGACGGTGCTTTACCCAACAGGGGCAACTTGATTTAGGGGAACATACCGATTACGTTGCGGCAATGAAGCAAACATCAGAAAAACTGGATGTGGCATTGATAGATTTGTATAGTATGAGTCGTGCAGAGTTAAAAAAAGCAGGACCGGAGCAATCTAAAGAGTGGTATATGCATTTACCGGCAGGCAAGTATCGTGCTTTTCCGGAAGGTCTTCATACAGACAATACGCATTTACAGTATGCAGGTGCGGTATTATTTGGAAGCTGCATAGCAAAAGGTTTATTGGAACTGGGTGGGCAATATAAGGATTTATTGCTTGAAGAATTTTACAAATAACATAAATTTGATTGTGTTTTAGTGAAGAATGGCTTGGGAATATTGTATCCTGAGCCATTTCTGACAAAATAAAACATCAACGCGTGTACAGGCGCAGATAGGAAAGGCAGGTTAGTATAATGGAGAGATTATGGAAATCTGATTTGGAAAATGGAACCTTCCAAAATCCGATATTGTTTGCAGATTATTCAGACCCTGATGTAATTCGAGTAGGAGAAACCTATTATTTAACAGCGTCCAGTTTTAACTATATACCGGGACTTCCTATATTAACGTCTAAAGATTTGGTAAATTGGAAATTGGTCAATTATGCACTTTCCAAAATTGATTATGAAACATATGATGTTCCGCAGCACTCGAAAGGCGTATGGGCTCCATCCATTCGATATCGAGAAGGCTTTTTCTATATTTATTATGGAATGCCTGATGAGGGTATTTTTATGGTTCGTAGTAGAGACCCATTAGGGCAATGGGAGCCTCCTGTTTTGGTATTGGAAGGTAAAGGCCTCATTGACCCTTGCCCATTTTGGGAAGAGGATGGCACTGCCTATGTCATTCATGGTTATGCAAAAAGCAGAATCGGATTCAAAAGTTATCTTGGTATATTCTCCCTATCTTCTGACGGGAAAAGAGCTATAGGAGATGATAAAATTTTATTCAATGGAGTGGAGGCACAGCCAACCATAGAGGGACCAAAGGTCTATAAAAGAAATGAATACTACTATATTTTTGCACCTGCGGGGGGCGTAAGAACCGGCTGGCAGACGGTTCTGCGTTCTCAGAATATTATGGGACCTTATGAAGAAAAAGTAGTGATGCGACAGGGAAATACCGGAATTAACGGACCGCACCAAGGCGGTTTGACGGATACGATATCGGGTGATGAGTGGTTTCTGCATTTTCAAGACAGAGGATTATATGGAAGAATCGTACATATGCAACCGGTGTGCTGGGAAAATGACTGGCCAATTATTGGGGTAAATGAGACAAAAGAAGGTGTCGGAGAACCTTGTTTGATTCATGAGAAACCAAAAACAGGTACAGAACAAGAACTGTGTTATTTAGAAGCGTCAGATGAGTTTGACCAAAAGGAACTGTCCTTGCAGTGGCAATGGCTTGGAAACAGTAAAGAGAACTTTTATTCATTGACAGCCAATCCAGGCAAATTAAGATTATATTGTTTGAATCCTGCCCAGCAAGAGACACCTATTATCTGGCATAACGCCAATGTCTTGACACAAAAGTTGATTTGTCCGTACTTTGAAGCAGTAACTTGTCTTTCAACTGAATATCTTTCCGAAAATGAGCAGGCAGGTATGACCATGTTAGGCGGAGAGTATGTTTATCTGGCAGTGCGAATCAGCAGAGGCAAAAAAGTATTGGTATTTGCACAAAGCATAGATACCGAGAACGGAAGAAAAGAAAAGGTGGACGTGAATACAGAACTACCAGCGGACAATAAAGAGATTTATTTGAAATTTAGAATGGAAGAGGGTACAAATGGACCGGTATTTTTAATAGATTATTCTTTGAATGGAATGGAATACACGAATATTAAAATTGATTTTATGCCCTCGGACCATACCTGGGTAGGAGCAAAAATAGGATTATTTGCGAATGTATTGGAAAAAGAAGAAAAGGGCGGTTATGCAGACTTTGAATACATTAGATTTAGAGGAAATCAAAAAAATATTGAGTAGCAATCCAGGTTATGTGGATCAGATAGACGAAGACGGTATTCCCCTGTTTATGCTTGGTGCAAAACAAGGTAGCTTGCCTATAACAAAGTATCTGGTAGAGTATTCGCGTGCAAGTATGAATACAGTGGATGCAAATAACAGAACAATTTTACATTATGCTGCCATGTCAGGTAATGTGGAATTAAATCAATATTTGGTTGAAAAGGTAGGCATGGATATTTGTGCAGGAGACAAAGACCTTATTACGCCTTACCAAATCGCTTTTGAAGCCAATCATAAGCAATTACTGGCTTATTATGAACGTATGGTAGGCGCTCCTTATGAAGACCTGTATCATAATCCAATTCGAACAGGGATGTTTCCTGATCCATCTATAGTCAGGGTGGATGATGATTACTATATGGTAAATTCTAGTTTTATCTATTTTCCATGTATTCCTATTTCTCATTCCAAAGATTTGCTTCATTGGAAAATAATCGGACATGCCATAACAAATCCTGAGTGGGCAGTACTGGATGAGTTAGAAGGTGGGAGAGGCTATTGGGCTCCTGATATTTCCTATAATAAAGGTATTTTTTATATTACAGCTACTTATCGATTAAATGATACAGATGCTATTTTGCGCAGGCAAATTGTTGTTTCGTCTAATAAACCGGAAGGTCCCTATTCAAAGCCTTGCTATATTGATGAGGATGGCATTGATCCGTCTCTTTTTCATGATGAAGACGGCAGACACTACATGCTGTTGAATCGTGGTGCCAGAATTTTGGAATTGGACAATACATGTAAAAAACAAATAACGGAAGCAAAGTTACTCTATTATGGTGCTCAGAAAAGAGTTCCAGAAGGTCCGCATTTGCTAAAAAAAGACGGTTGGTATTATTTGTTTTTGGCAGAAGGAGGAACCGGTCCAGGTCACAGAATTACTGTGGCCAGAAGCAAAGAATTGTTTGGCAATTATGAACCTTGTCCTTATAATCCGATTATGCGACAACAGGACGAAAAAGCAGGCATACAGAGATGCGGACATGGGAAACCGGTCTGTACGCAAAATGGTGAATGGTATATGGTCTATCTTTGCGGAAGGAGACTTAAACGTGAAGGACAGAGTTTTAGCATACTAGGCAGAGAAACAGCACTTGATCCAATTACCTGGACATTAGACGGGTGGCCATTGGTCAATCATTTGAAAGGCCCCAGCGTTATCCAGAAGAAACCATTTATAGAACTGAATAAAAATACTGTCTTATCCATAGAAGAACAGGGAAAAGATGATAAAGAGTGGATGAGTCCAAGACCTCCAGAGAACGATGGAATAGAAATTTCAGAAAATCGATTTAGAATAAAAGGAAGTATAGTACCGTTAAGTAGTGTGGCAGCCCGAAATATTTTAGTCAGACGACAGACTGCTTTTGCTTTTGATGCCACTGCAACAATGAAAATCCCTGATTTACAGAAAGGACAGGAAGCCGGACTGACTTGCTATTATGATGAGAATAGCTATCTATGCTTTTATTTGGGAAGAGAAAAAGAAGAACTCTTTGTACAGGTGAAAGAGCATATTGGTTTTAAAGATGTTTTACACGAAAAAAAGATTCTTTCGGATAACTATGAGACATTTATAGGAAAAGAAATAAAATTAGAAGTGGAAACTAATGGATTCAATAGAACATTTTATTATGAATTAAATGGACAGGACAAGGTAGAGCATCAAATCCTTTCAAATGTCTATTATTTAAGCGACGAGGGTGTATCAATAGGAAAACGTTTTACGGGTGCTATGGTTGGAATGTACGCATACGGGGGAAACATTCCTTTATTTGTTGAATTTGCAGAATGGAGATATTTATGCCGAAAAAGATAAACCGTGACCAGATATTAAGCGGGAATATGCTACGGGCAATTCTTACATTGGCAATTCCTGTAGTGATTAACAGCTTTTTGCAAACCATGTATAACCTGACGGATACTTATTGGCTTGGGAAATTGGGAACAGAAGAACTGGCAGCAATTAATTTGATTTCACCGTTACAGAATATTGTGGTTAATTTTGGTTCCGGCATTACAGTAGCAGGAGCTGTATTAATTTCCCAATATATCGGGGCGAAGAGAGATGAAGATGCACGTTCTATGGCAAATCAAATTTTTGCCTGCGCCATGCTGTTTTCCTTAGTCTGTGCGACCAGCGTGGCTGTTGCAACACCATCCATTGTGACATGGCTTGGGGCAACCGGAAATACCTGGACTTATGGAAAAAACTATATGCAACTGGTTATTCTGGATATGCCTTTTTTGTATATGGTAAATATTTATGCGGCTATTAATCAAGCACAGGGAAATACAGTACGCCCCATGCTTTTGAATTTACTTGGTATTTCGCTCAATATGATTTTAGATCCGTTTTTAATGGTGATTTGCCATCTGGGCGTAACAGGAGCTGCACTGGCTACGGTAGTGGCGAAAGCAGTACCGGCAATGACAGCGTTTATACTATTGCTGGATCAGCGAAAACCAATTTGCCTGAAATTAAAAGAGCTTCATTTTGAAAAGGATAAATTAAAGAACATTATAATCATAGGATTACCCACAGCAATTGGTGGGAGTACAATGCAATTTGGATTTCTGCTCATGAGCAGGAGTGTATTAAAATATGGCACACAAGCAATGGCCGCTTATGGTATAGGTAATAAAATCAATGGATTAATTTCTTTGCCTTCCAATGGAATCGGTTCAGCAGTAGCAACAATAGTGGGACAAAATATAGGAGCCAAACAATTGGATCGGGCGGAGAAGGGGTATCGTCTATCCATGAGAATCAGTGTCGTTTTTCTGCTTTTAGGCGGATTTATTTTATCCAGAATGCCGGTATCTACGGCTATAGTGAAAATCTTTTCAGAAGATGCACAAGTAATTGGTATGGCGGCAGAATTTCTAAGTATCATGGCTTTTTGGTGCTTCTTTAACGGAATTTATAATTCGACGATGGGATTGTTCCAAGGTAGTGCACATACGGAAGTGACTATGGCCTTAGATGCAACCAGATTATGGGTGTTACGATTTGCAACTCTTTATATATGTGAACATTTTTTGCAGTTGGGAGTCAGAAGTATTTGGTATTCCGTAGTCATCAGTAATGCGATTGCAGCAGTTGTGCTTTATGTGATTTACAAAACAGGATATTGGAGAAAGAAGAGAATAAAATAAGCGACACAGGAATCCGCAGGAATCCAGGTCACTTATTTTAGTGTAACTATTTTTGGGAGGAAGCTGGCTACTTAATATCTATAGTCTGAATAAAAAGTAATTGACAGCATTATAATAAGAAATGTTTTTCACAATTTCTGACAAGATGTCCATATCAGCAGCAAATTCGCCGTTTTCAACCATATCACCAATCAGATTACAAAGAATTCTGCGGAAATATTCATGACGGGTATAGGACAAAAAGCTTCTGGAATCAGTCAACATTCCAACAAAGCCGGAGAGGTTTCCAAGGCTTGCCAGAGATAGAAGCTGATTGGTCATACCAATCTTGTGATCATTGAACCACCAAGCAGAACCCTGTTGAATCTTCGCAACAGCAGTGGAGTCCTGGAAGCAACCAAGAATCGTGCCAATCGAGGCATTATCATTGGGATTCAAACTGTAAATTACGGTTTTGGGAAGGCTGTCCGTAGTAATTAAAGCATCCAGATAATCAGCCAACTGAGCAGAAGGGGCATAATCATTGATGCAGTCATAACCTGTATCAGGTCCCAATTTATCGAACATAGCAGTGTTGTTATCACGTTTACAACTATAATGAAGCTGCATTACCCAATTGAGACGATTATATTCAGCACCCACAAAGAGCATAAAAGCAGTTTTATATTTAATTTCTTCCTCGCGACTCACTACATTACCAGAAAGGCGTTTTGTAAATATCTGTTCAATTTCATCTTCAGTAGCGGGAGCATACATTACATACTCTAAGCCGTGGTCAGAAACTAAGCAGCCTTTGGAAGCAAAGTAATCCATTCTCTTTTTAAGAGCTTCTTTTAGAGAAGCAAAGGAAGTAATCGTAACTTCACTGACTTTGGAAAGAGTAGCAAGATAATCTTTAAAACCGGGTTTCTCAATATTCATTGCTTTATCAGGGCGCCATGCAGGAAGTACCTGTACAGGGAAAGATTCGTCCTCGGCAATAGCCGTATGCCAGTTGAGCGCATCTACAGGATCATCAGTGGTACAGATTAAGGTAACATTGGATTTCAGAATCATGTTACGAACACTCATGGAAGGCTGTGCCAGCTTGGCATTACAGAGATTCCAAACTTCTTCAGATGTATGTTCATTTAAGGCACCATAGTAATCAAAATATCTTTGAAGCTCTAAATGACTCCAGTGATAGAGCGGATTACCAATTGCTTTGCCAAGTACAGTAGCCCATTTGAAGAATTTTTCTTTGTCAGAAGCATCGCCTGTAATGTATTTCTCTTCAATACCGCAGGAACGCATAAAACGCCATTTGTAATGGTCGCCTCCAAGCCATACTTGTGTAATGTTATCAAATTGGCGATTCTTGGCAATTTCCTCAGGATTAATATGACAGTGATAGTCCAACACAGGTGTATTTTCTGCATAGTCATGAAAGAGTTTTTGCGCAGTAGGGGTGGATAAAAGGAAATCCTTATCCATAAATTTTTTCATTGTAATACCTCCTATTAGTTGAAATTTGTTGTAGCACGATGAATTAATTCTCCGGAAAAGATGGTTTTCTGTGGCATTTCTTCACCACTTAATGCACCGGTACAAGTTTTAACAAGCTGTGCACAAAGGGTTTCGAGATGATTATCCACTGAGGTGATTTCCGGTTCACTGCAAGTAGTGAGCAGAGAATTGTTGTAGCCAATCACAGATAAATCTTTAGGAATCGAAAGACTATTTAAACGGGCATATTTAACAGCACCGGCTGCAAGCATATCGTCAGAAGCCAAAACAGCATGGAATTCCAATCCTTTTTTATGTAAGTCGGTCAGAAGTTTACAGACACCACTGATGTCCTCATGACTTCCATGGAAAAATTGCTGATATTCTTTGTTGACAGGCGTATCTTTCATTAAGAAAGCAGATTGGTAACCAGCCAGCTTCTTGGTACCACTAAAAGAAGTGGAATTGTAAAGATAAAGTATATCGGAAATCCCATGGTCTAGAAGCATGAGAGTAGCTTCCTGCATGGATTTGAAATCATCACACATGGTGCAGTAGACATTGGGACAGTCTAAATCGGCATTTAAAAGCATGATTGGAACCTGCTGTGCAGCATCTCTAATATATTGATTGTCTTCAGATTGGGATGCTATAAAATTTGAACCAACCATAATGACACCATCTACACGTTGTTCCATGAGAAGATTTAAAGAAGATTTCTTGTTTTCGAGTTCGTAGCCGGTACAACAAAGGACGGTGTGATAACCGGCAGCACGAAGATTGCGTTCAATAAAATAAACTGCTTTGGCAAGATATAAGTCAGAGCTGTCTGCACAAAGAATACCTACGGTGTTCATGGAATTTAGTCCCAAACCACGAGCAAAAGCATTAGGGGTATAACCGCATTGTTCAATGACATCTAAAACCTTCTTGCGGGTTTTTGGTTTAACACTTGCACTTTCATTTAATACACGTGAAACAGTAGCAATGGAAACACCTGCTTGTTTGGATATATCATAAATTGTCAAGGGTATCATCTCCTTTAGATATGAATTATGTAAAAAGTATGTAACCGTTTACATGAAAACAAGATTATTATACAATAACATACTATGAATTACAACAATATTTTTGAAAAAAATAGCATGATAAAATCAAGATAAAATAATGAAAAAACATTATTGACTTCTTTTCAGCCAAGTTGTAGAATTGAAAATGTAAGCACTTACATAAAAGATATTTATGATGTGTATTAACATACATTAAATAACGAGAGACTAAATATTAAA
>CAZNAP010000099.1:0-9151 GCA_964571145.1 uncultured Lachnospiraceae bacterium
CTTTTGGCGAGGGCTCACTTTTTCAAATTGTATCACTTTAGGGATTTTCATTTCATAGTAATTTTTTTTATTATTCACAAAGTCTTTAAAGCCAATAATTCTATTATCAAAATCAGGATGAGCAGCTATTCCTGTATCCAAAACAGCTACTGTTATCCCATTACTTCCACAGGATTCAATTAATTCATCTCTACATCCAATTTGATTTCTTACCCGAAGCATAAAAAACTCCCGGCTTTTTAATTATGATATGCCGGGAATTTTTAATCGTTCTATTATGAAATTATGTATATTCCGGCTAATTGCTTTGCATCCGCTTTCCTTTATAAAAGAACAATGCAACCGATGCTGCCAAAAGTCCTAATGCCAAAAACCATTTTGGCGAAATGCCATCTCCCGTATCCGGCGTGTCGTCCTTACTACCATTCAGATTAGAGATAATTGCATTTCCATCTTTCACTACTGCCTGCCCATTCATGCCGGAGTATTGGTAAATTCCAAAGGGTGAAAAATGGCTGGTTGTAAACTGTAAATAATTTCCATCTTCCATAGACACAACTCTGTGTTCCACTGCTTCCATTTGCCCATCTGCATCTAATGTGACCACATTCAGTCCCTCTGCACCCAGACCAGCCGGCATCGGAACCTGAATTGTTATATATTGTTTTCCTAATCGTGTAATAGGAATTTGCCCGGAGGCATCAAATAAACATATATCAAAAGCCGATAACCCCATAGGTTCTCTGCCACCATATAATTCTCCATAGGCCACTGTAATCTTTTCATACGCACGATCTGAATCTGTTATAGATAAAACATATGCCCCTGTCTCTCCCGGAATAGTAGCCATGCTATTTTCACCTTCTGCTGAAATAACACTGCTATTAATCATAAGAGCAACTCCATTATCAACAAGCGATGTTACGCCTGCACTGTTATCAGATTGAATTGTTCCATTTTCATCATAAACAACTCCTCTATATCCATAGGTACCCGGTTCCAACATCGTGCCTTCGAGTGTCGTGACTGTTGGTACTATCACATTTCTGATTTGATCTAAAGCATAAGTTCTGTATGCATTATTGGCCAGTCTCTTAGTGCCTTGTTCCACACTCAATACAGGAAGCTGTGTTCCTTCAAATTGTGCAGTATCTGTTCCTCCAGATAAAGCGTAAGCTCCTAAACCAATTTCTGTTACACTGGCGGGTATAATCACTTGAGATAAAGGACAATTCATAAAAGCTCTATCTTGAATCTTGGTTAAATTAGTTCCACCATTAACAGTTTTAAGATTCTTACAATCCATGAACGCCTCTTCACCAATTACCTGTACAGAAGCCGGAATATTCACTGCTGTAATTCCCATATGATTTTTAAAAACACCCGGTGCAATTTGTTTGACATTAGTCGGAATATTAATGACACTTTCACTACCTGCATAAGCTAATAATATTCCATCTCCAACAATCAAATACGGATAATCTGCTGTCTGTGTATTTTTAAGCCAAGGTGTTTGTTCAAATGCATTAGGTGCAATTTCTGTAACAGAATTAGGAATTTCGACTTCATTTAAACAATCGCAATGATAAAACGCACCATAGCCAATTTGAGTCACCCCTTCAGGTATACTCACTTTAGTAAGTCCTGATCTGGCAAATGCAAATTCCCCGATTTCCGTAATTCCTTCACTAATTTCATATTCATTCAGGTCAGACTGTTGATAAAAAGCCTGTGCTGCGATCTTGGTATCATCAACAATTGTATATTTGGGGAAATCACTGCCCTTTTGCGCATTTTCGGCCAGAACATTTCCAATTACTTCCTCATTTTCCAAATCAATTCTTCCATCTGATTCATTTCCGGTCAGAACTGTTTGTTTCCGATTATCTATAAAAACCAATGCTCTTCCTGCAACAATACTGGATTCCCCTAATAAAGTGGGTGGAAAATAGGATTCTTGTATTACTTCTGTAGTCGGAGAAGGTGTCTGAAGTGCATCTGGTGTTCCCGTTGCTTCAGGTATCTGTGACTCCTCTATTGTAGGCACAGGAGTTACTGTCACCTCGTTTTCAATTGTTTCTTCCTCATAAATTTCAGCGTCTTGAACGTCTTCATACTCTACTTCTTCTACTTCGGATTTTTTTAAGTCTAAGGCAAATTCAGCCCCATAAGTACCCGGTTTCGCTTCAATTTCAACAATCGGGCATCCATCAAAAGCATTATCACTGATGCGTGTAATTGACTCAGGTACGATTACTTTCTCCAAATTCACGCAATCTTCAAATGCTTTCGTTTCAATACTCTGTACGACTAAAGGTATTTCGACTTCTTTCAGATTCATACAATTTGAAAAAGCATACGCCGGCACGTCATGCAAACCACTTCCAAGTTTCACATATTCAAGATACGGATTACCCCAAAAAGCATATCCTGTTATTCTTGATACTGTACTCGGTACGGTGTAAGCATTTTTTTGATAATTTGGCATCAACGCAACTATTTGCGTCATTTCGTCATCATATAAAACGCCATCAGAGAATAATAAATAGGGATTGTCTTCTGATACCGACAATTCGCTCAATTGTCCTGATCCTGCAAAAACGCCAGTTCCAAGTTGTTTTAATCCTGCTCCCAGTGTTACATTAATCAATTCTTTATCATTACTGAAAGCTGCCGAATCAATTTCAGTGACAGTATCACTCACTTCAATCGTTCGTAAGTTATCACAATCTGCAAACGCACGATATCCAATGGATTCAACCTTGTTTCCAACCGATACTTTCACAATTGTATCATTATCTGCAAAAGCTTCCTCCCCTATTGCACGTACTTCATCAGGAACAGACACGACTTCCGCCGTGCCTGCATATCTAACCAGTTTTGTTCCATCCATTTGAAAATCAGATGCGATGATTTGTGCATCCACATTTGCTGCCGGTACCTGTGTAACTGCTATAGCAGTCAGTAAGAGCAATGCACTTATGGATCTTGTGATTTTTCTATTCATAGGTACTCCTATGCTACCTTCGTGTTAATCAGTACCTTATCTCGCTTAAAGAACAGAATCATTGCCACACAGGCAAGTCCAATAGACAAGAACCATTTAGGATGAATTGGATCACCTGTTTGAGGCGTTACATCTACTGTTCCCTGTACCAAATTGGCTGTATCTACATAAATGACATATGGTGATAAATGTGGAGCCATAAAGTTTACACAGGCTACTCCATCTACTGTAGTTAAGCGTGTGCTCAAATCTTCCATGTTGCCGCCAGCAACAGATGCCACTTGATTATTACCTGCATACTCTACCAATGAATCCGGTATTGGCAAAGTTAGATTCACTGACATTCCCGAAGTATCTGCTATCTTCGTACGACCTGTAGAATCATATAAACTAATGTCCATAGCCGCATACTTAATTCTGCTGATATCTCCATATTTAGACTGTAATGCTGTTATTGCTGCATCTGTAGCCGCCTGATCTTCCGTAACTTTAACTATAAAGTCATCTGTAGAACCACTTACCGTTGCACCAGCTAAATTAGTATTAGAAATCCCCGGTCTGGTCACCTGTACAGAAGTTCCGGAATTATTGGTATTATAATTAGTACCACCACCTGTATTACCACCACCACCGCCAGATGTTCCCGTACCTCCTGATGTAGATCCACCAGTCTTATAGGTAGCAGTTATGGCAACATTGTTAGCAGGCATTACAAAGTTAGTAGATGCTGCATTTGCATCTGCAAATCCTACGCCAGCTGTTGAAGTTGTCCATCTGTCAAAGTTTTGTCCAACCCCTTTATCAAAAGCATTTATAGCAACTACTCTGCCCGCTTCATAACTTCCACTTCCACTTCCCCCGTTTACACTGACTGTATAGGTTTTGGCCGTACTGGAACCAGAACCTTGAGATGAAGATGTAGGTGTAGGCGTAGGTGTTGGCGTTGCGTTCGAAGAACCACTACCTGAGCCTGAGCCCGAACCATTAGTAGCCGGCGTTTTTTCATAAGAAGCAACAACACTCATGTCCTTTGTAACATTTGAGAAATCCGCCGGAACCCATCCGATAAAGGTATATCCGCTCCGTACCGGTGCAGCAGGTGCTACAGCCGCAGCGCCGTCGTCCACCTTTTGCTCTACTACTACTGTTTTACCGTCATAGCCATAAAACGTTACTGTATGACGATTAACACTACCGGAATTATCTGCATATTGAGCTATAATAATAGAATTTTGTGTAATATTGTTGTAATCAGGTGCCCAACCTGTAAAGGTATAACCGTCTCTCACAGGATCTGTAGGCGGTATGGCACTCTTGCCTGTTTCTACCTGTTGTGGTGTACCGATAGTCGTACCATCATAATCAACAAATGTAACCGTATAAACAGCTGCACCCACTGGTGAGTATTTTGCATAAACATCTGTATCTCTTGAAATATTTGAATAATTTGACCAACCGGTAAAGGTATACCCGTCATGCATCGGTGCTGTTGGAGGTACTGCATCCGCACCATCATTAATCACCTGTCTGTCAATCAATACAGGATTTGTCTGATCCAATAAGTCATCCCAAAAATATACAATGTGTGTCAGGAAAATTTTTCCATACTCAGGATTAATATAACTATTAACCGGCTGTTTTGCATATCTGTCTGCTGCTGAACCTTCCACACATTCAAATGTAATGGTTTGCTGAGGTGTACTTACAAAAGCATCCTTTTCCAGATAAGTTACGCTTGCAGGAATCGTCAGAACCCTAAGACCACTATTTATAAACGAGTCTGCTTCAACACTTTCGGTTGAATTCGGAAGTGCTACTGTTGTCAAATCATCTGTTCCTGCAAAGCATCTTTCCGGTACTATTTTAATAGAAGAAGTTGATAAATCCACTTTTCCAATATCTTTACAATTTTCAAATGCTTCTGGCTTAATTGCTGTTAAAGCAGAAAGTTCATCCGGTCCGACCGTATAAGATCCTTGTGTTTTTCCTCTGTTTTCAAGACATTCTACCAATTCAACATCGGTACCGCTATTCCGAACCAGCAATCCATCACCATAGGAAAAATTACTTCCAAGGCACGTGATTGTGCTCAGTTTTTCGCAGCCTCTAAAAGGTCTAAGACCCGTATCCTGCAAATTCGTTCCAAGTGTTACATTGGTTAATCCTGTGTCGCCATCAAACGCATAATCACCAATGTAAGTCGGTTCTATAATAGCCGCCTCTTTCAGTCCTGTACAATTTTTAAAAGTATATGGTTCTATTTCCTTAACACCATTTAGTACAATAGTTTCCAACTTATCATTTGGAGTAGACGGTATTGCCGGATCACATGGTGAACCATCAACCTTAACTCCAGAGAATATACCCTCTTTAATGGAATCCACACTATTGGGCACCACAATGTTAAGAGCAGAGTTAATAATATCAAGCTCATTTTGCGTTGGCTGTGTAGTGGATGTTCCATTGTTATAATTATCATAATTGGTAAAAGCATTCTGTACTATGGACTTATATTCGCTAATTTTGTTAGGGTCATCCTTTAAATATGGCAAGTCTGCTAACCATGCATCAAGACCGGTTGTAAGATCACTGTATTTAGGATAATTTTGTAATTCAGCCTCTCCCCAAGCTGTTACCGGATTATACTGATATTTTACTTCTATGTTTGTCGGCCATCCGCTATGACAGTTAATCCAACTGATTTCCTGATTACCATTATTAATATTACTTACCCCATTCATAGCGTATACAAATGGAACGGTATCTATTCCAGTAGCTGTATTATACATAGCTCCAACAAATGTCAGTTCGGGATTTTTGGATTCAATATTGGGATCACTTGCAGAATCGCCTGTAGGTGTAATGTCTACGTGCGTACAAGTTGCATCCTGTGTCTTAAAAGCATCTGTTCCAATGGATTGAAGTGTATTTGCATCAGTGAAAATAACTGTTTTTAACTCATGGCACCCCTTAAAAGCATTGTCACCAATCGTATGTACAGATGCAGGAATCGTAATCTTAGTCAAATCACAATTATCATTAAAACTGCCTGCGCCAATAGATGCGATGCCATAAGGCCCTATTGTTTCCGGAATGGTAACATTAATCGGTTTTTTACCTGCTTCAATCCAGAATTTAACCAACTCATTTGTACTGTTAACCTGATAAGTCACTTTCACATCGTTGTTACCAGCATCTTTTTCATTAATGATTTTTTCGTATAAATCCTGTCCTAAATATTTAAATGCAATGGATTCTGCAGTTGCTGTATCATGAATATTGGAAGTTCCGGGGCCTTCAAAATAGAAGGTTGACGGTACAGTACTGATAAATTCAGCAAAACCTTGTCCATTTCCTGTTTCCACAGCTGTCTCCGTAAATGTAATGTCTGCATTCGGTATCTGCACATATTGCAAGGAAGTACAACCATCAAACATGTTAATACTTAAGTCGGATTCTGTATAATTATCTGGAAAAATCACATGTGACAGTTTATTGCATCCTTTAAAAAGATTATTTCCTAAAGTCGCCAGTGCTACAGCTCCACCGCCGCTACACAAATCAATATCAGTCATTGATGAGCATCCTTCAAAACAATTGTCACCCAGTGCTTGTAAACCAATTGGCGAAATAAAGGAGCTGAGTGTACGGCAATTATAAAAAGCATCTTTTCCGATTGCTTTTATATTAGCATTGTCAGCTATCGAACAGTTTTGTAAACGTATGCAGTCAGCAAAAGCACCATTTCCAATACACTGTAATCCATTTGCAAGTGATACGCTCTGTAATGTAGCACAACTATAAAATGCATAATCACTGATACCAAGAAGATTATTGCCTATTGTCAGATTCGTAATATTGTTCTGTCCTGCGAAAACGCCTTCGGATGGTTCATCAATAAATCCATCCAGCTCCCATCCGCCTGTACCATTATCTTTTATCTTTTCTCCACCAATATAGGCAACATCAGCATTAATTTTCCAATAATCATTATTATTTCCGGCTTGTACGTAAACATCCGGATCTGTTGAATTTGCTTTTGTTTGCAGATAAAACAAATCTGTATCGGCAACATCCTGCCAGTTACTTCTTTGTTCATAATAACAAGGATAATAAACTGTATCCATAATTGGAACCATGGTATAAGACTTATCTTCAAAAATATCGTTACCATCTGCATCCTGTCCAGTTACCTCTTGACGCACATAAACCATATTCCCATTTGCATCTTCTTGTATTCTGGTATCATATTGATTTACAACCAAATAAGTACTAGTGGATGGATCAATAATACCTGGAACATTATAGAGTAAGTAGCCTGAACTGTCCTTCATTTGCTCATTGCTTTCATAATATAAAAAACTATCATTTTTACTTACCAGACAATAACCCGATCTTGAGGTATTATCCGTATACTTCTTATACGCTTCCAGTGTATCCGGAATCGTCAATGAACTTTCTTGCAATACGCCGGAATTATAGCCTAAAATAACTGCCACTTTATTTGGGGTAGCTAAAGTTGGTCTCATATAGACAAACTGGAAGGTTCCGTCACCTGACGTATATACTATCTTTTCAGCACGTCCTTCAACATCATCTGGTCTGTCTTGCGCATAAGGGATTGTGCTGGTGTAAGGTTTTGTTGCATTCTTTATTGGATCTACAGAATGAGCATCTACAACTGCTACCTTTACATCTATTGTAGCTGGGTCTGTTGGATTCGCACTGACCTCCTGTACCGGCAACGTAGCAACCACCAGAGCAGAAATCATAAATAATGCTCCGAAAGTCTTCCTTATTTGTCTTCTTAGCTTTCTGTTGTTCTTTTTTACGCCTTTAGCCATTGTAACACTCCTTCTGGTTACTTGATTCTCTTAGCTACCACTACAAATCTACCATCTTCCTGTGAATGGTCACACGTTGACAGTGTCAGCAGGCTGTCTCCGAAACTGGCTGTAACACCTGTATCATAAAGGCTCATAGCCGCCATTTCTTTCATATAAGAGTTAAATTCTTCATCTGAATTTGCATCTATAAACTGATAGTATTTAAATACAATATCACTTTCCTTATATACCTGTGAACGAAATACATACATAACCTGATAGGTTGCTTTTTCGTAAATACTATCAAAAGTAATCAGTGGATGCTTTTTACCATATGATTCTTTAGCATATTTTTGTAACTGTCCAAACATTTGCCCTGACTTCATATGATGTCCATAAATAATCAAATTCGTAGAGCGTGGATAAATACTACATTCATAATCTAGAAATAAGCTTCCGTTTTTATCATATTCTTGATTAAAGTTATGCTCCAAATAATACTCATTATTGGAAGTCTGCATAACCGGGTAATCGATTATTGTATCGTCAATTTTCAGCCATCCAATTAGCTTTTTATTCTTTTCATATAATGTTTTATACTCATCTAGTACATCCGGCAATTTGACACTTGATTTATGTAATGCAAAACTATTTTCTTCACGACTTTCCGCTAAAACTTCACTACCTTTTAAATCAGCCAACGCTTCATAATCCATATTCGTCCGCACGCTGTAAAAATAATATATTCCAAAGTATCCAAAACAAATGAGAGCAACTACCGAGGCCAAAATTACAATTAATTTTCTACGCTTCTCTTGTTTTTTTATTTCACTCAGTATTTGTTCTTGTAGCTCCGGGTCAAGCTTTTGGAATTCTATTTCAGATTTTTTTTTATTTACAGCACCTTTGGTGCTTTTTCTAGCATTATTAATTTTTGATTTTTGAGCATCTTGCTTTTTTGCATCTGTCTTACTTAATAACTGGTCTGTATTCTTTATTAATTCATATTTTTCAAAGATTTCATCGTCAAAATCATTCCCAACTGTCGTTTCAAAACGATAACTTCCACTTTGCAATTCACCAAAAAGTTTTGATAATTGTTTAGGATTATCCAAGTCTACCCTAGCTCTGATTGCATCGATTTTCTTTAAATCTCTTAACGCAGCTTCATAATCTGCCTGGGTGCGGAAACGTCTTCCGGCAACTGTCAGGTTTTCTGCAACCATGGCGCACTTCTCCTTCTATCGCATATATACTTTATTTTACTATATATTGAAATAAATTCAAGCCTTTTGTCAATATATTGTGTAATATTTTC
>CAZNAP010000100.1:0-9118 GCA_964571145.1 uncultured Lachnospiraceae bacterium
GATATTGAATGTCTTTTCTATGCAGGCGGAAATGATTCCATGGATACAGTTAAGATGTTATCCGATTATGCAGCAGCACACGGCAAGCCACAGAGATTCATGGGTGTACCCAAAACAATCGATAATGACCTTCCTGTGACAGATCACTGTCCTGGATATGGTTCAGCTGCTAAATATATTGCAACCAGCTTAAAAGAAATCATTCGCGACAACGAGTCTTTTGGCGCTAAGAAGCCTACTGTATGTATCGTTGAAATTATGGGACGTAACGCAGGTTGGTTAACCGCAGCAGCAGCTCTTGCAAAGGGTGATGACTGCAGTGGTGCAGATGCAATTTATCTTCCTGAGAAGACCTTTGATATGGACGCTTTCATGGCTAAAGTAAAACACCTTGGAGCAACCAAGTCTTCTGTAGTAATTGCAGTATCTGAAGGAATTAAGATTGCAGATGGTCGTTATGTATGCGAACTTGCAAATGAGAATATTGCAGTAGATGCTTTCGGACACAAACAGATGTCCGGTACAGCTGCTTACCTTGCACAGATAGTAGCTGCTGAAACAGGTCTTAAGACCAGAGCAGTAGAATTCTCTACTTTGCAGCGTGCAGCAACTCACCTTGCTTCTTTAACAGATATTAACGAAGCTTTCCAGGCTGGACATGATGCAGTAATCGCAGCAGAAGAAGGCAAGACAGGTATGATGATTACCTTAGACAGAAACGGTGATGATCCTTACCAGTGTGGTACAAGCGCATATGATATTCATGCAATTGCCAACGTTGAAAGACCAGTTCCAGCTGAATGGATTACAGAAGACGGATGTGGCTTAAATGACGGATATATCAAATATGCAAGACCCCTTATTATGGGAGAATTGCTTCCTATTTTCGTAAATGGTGTTCCGCTTCATTTAGTTAGAAAATAGCATTTATTTATTCATAAAAAAAAGCCGGCTAAAGTGCAAACCTTTAGCCGGCTTTCTTAGTTGACTTAAAGGGAAAAATATATTATTCTATTAGTAAGCTTTATTACAGGAGGATAAGTTATGGTTTCTAGTATTGTGGGTAATTATTTATATGGTAAAGGACTCATTTCCTATGAACAATTGAATGACATTCTGATTGAACAGAGAAAAGTTCGTGTCAAACTGGGTTTAATCGCAGTTGCAGAAGGACTCCTGATGCAGGAAGAGGCTGACCGAATTAATGAGCTGCAGGCGGTTATGGACAAGCGTTTTGGGGATATCGCTGTCGAGAAGAAGTATTTGACAGAAGGTCAGGTAGAAGCATTATTAAAGAAACAGGGGAATGCTTATCTGGCATTTGCACAGGTGCTTGAGAATAAGCAGCTGATGACAATTGAACAGTTAGAACAGTATATGGTAGATTTTCAACGTGAAAACAGTTTTACCATTTCAGATATGGAAGATATCAAGAGCGATGATGTAGACCGAATCCTTCCACTTTTCCTACCTGAGGGTGGTGAAAAATATCTCAATATTGCAGGTACAGCACTTCGTACATTGATGAGATGTGTCGATACCGAAATATATGTGGATAAGGCATATTTGACTGATACCTTCGAAGCAGATAACTGCGTATTACAGTATGTAGAAGGTGAACATGATACAACCAGTTCTATAGCCGGCAAGGGAAAGGCTTTATTACCGATTGCAATTACGTTTGGTAAAGAGGATTTTACAGAAATCAATGAAGATTCACTGGATGCAGTAGCAGAATTACTCAATTGTATTAATGGACTTTATGCAACTACCTTAAGTCAGTGTGGGATTTCAATGGAACTTTATCCACCTGAATTAGCACCTGAAATTGGAAGTCTTAAGGCGAATCAAATGCTGGTACTCCCTCTTACTATTAAGGGTCAGCAAGTCAATTTTGTAGTAGCAATTGATCATAGAATCGAAATGAAGTAGGAGGCATAAAAATGGCAAACATATTAATTGTAGATGATTCAAGAACATCCCGTAGAATTTTAAGAGCAATTCTGGAAGATGCCGGACATATGATTGTTGCTGAAAGTGCGGATGGCGAAGCAGGTTATTTAAACTATAAAGAGTTAAAACCCGACTTGGTAACGATGGATATTACTATGCCGAAGTTGGACGGAATTGAATCATTACAGCTGATTCGCAAATATGATGATAATGCTAAAGTGATTATGATTACCGCCGCAGGTCAAAAAGAGAAAATGGTTCAGGCAGTCAAATACGGCGCAGCAGAATTTATTGCTAAGCCTTATGATGCAGAGGAAGTAGTTCGGATTGTAGCCAAGACAGTTGGTAACTAATGAAATTCTGCAAAAGGATGGCGAATGCCATCCTTTTGTTTTTGGTCACACAAATGTGAGAGAAAGGCATGGTTATATAAATGGCAACACAAACTAATTTACAAAGAGATGTACTGGTTATTAATATGGAACAGCATTTGGAAGACATTTCGAAAGAAATGTTTGGTAAAAATGTGGTGGATTTGAATGACCAGGAAGTATATTGTGCGGTTTTGGCGCTTACCAAAAGATTAATGTCAGTTTCAGATAGAAATGAAGGCGAAAAGAAGGTTTACTATATTTCCGCTGAGTTCTTATTGGGTAAATTATTATCCAATAACTTGATTAATCTGGGTATTTATAGCGGACTGGATGAAATATTAAAGAAAAAAGGAAAATCATTGGCAGCGCTAGAGGAATTGGAGCCGGAGCCGTCTCTTGGAAATGGCGGTTTGGGAAGACTTGCTGCCTGCTTCTTGGATTCAATTGCAACCTTGGGTCTGTCAGGCGAAGGAATCGGATTAAACTATCATTACGGATTGTTCAAACAGGTTTTCAAGGATAATTTGCAAACTGCTGAGAAGAACGACTGGATAGAAGAGAATTCTTGGATTACGAAGACAGATACAACATTCGATGTACATTTCGGAGATAAAAAAGTTGTTTCACGGCTTTATAACTTAGATATAGCAGGATATGACAATGGTGTCATAAAACTGCGCTTGTTTGATTTGGAGTCATTGGATGAAGGACTGGTCAAGCAAGGAATTGATTTTGACAAAGAAGCAATTGATAAGAACCTGACTCTTTTCCTGTATCCGGATGATTCGGACGAGGCCGGAAATTTACTTCGAATTTATCAACAGTACTTGATGGTGTGCAATGCTGCTCAATTAATTCTTCGTGAGTTAAAAGAGAAGAAATATGATTTGCGTAAGATGTATGACTATGCGGTAATTCAAATCAATGACACGCATCCGACTATGATTATTCCCGAACTGATTCGTATTTTGGTAGAAGAAAAAGCCTTTACCATGGATGAAGCAATTGAGGTAGTCAGCAAAACCTGTGCGTATACAAATCATACGATATTGGCTGAAGCGCTGGAGAAATGGCCGCTGGCTTATTTGGAAAAGGTAGTGCCACAGCTCGTGCCTTATATTCAAGAACTGGCTCAGCGTGTAGCTGCCAAGTATAAGAACCCTGCCGTGCAAATTATTGATGAGATGAACCGGGTACATATGGCTCACATCGATATTCATTATGGTTTCTCGGTTAATGGCGTAGCAGCAATTCATACGCAGATCTTAAAAGAAACAGAGCTGCGTGCTTTTTATGAATTATATCCTGAAAAATTCAATAATAAGACAAATGGAATTACATTCCGCCGCTGGTTACTGAATTGTAACAGGGAATTGTCCAGCTACCTATCTGAGTTAATTGGTGATGGTTTTAAGCGAGATGCCAATAAGCTGGAGAAGTTATTGGATTATCGGGACGATCAGGCTGTCCTAAATCGGTTAGATGAAATCAAAATGCAGCATAAGAAAGAACTGGCAGCTTATGTACAAGAGAAAGAGGGCGTTACGCTTAATCCGGAGGGTATTTTTGATATTCAAATCAAAAGAATGCATGAGTATAAGCGTCAGCAAATGAATGCGCTTTATATTATTCACAAGTATCTGGAAATCCGACGTGGTAAGAAGCCGGTGCGTCCACTGGTATTCATTTTTGGGGCTAAGGCAGCACCTGCCTATGTGATTGCACAGGATATCATTCATTTGATTTTGGTATTACAGCAAATCGTAAATAATGATTCCAAGGTCAGCCCTTATATGACCGTATTAATGGTAGAGAACTATAATGTAAGCTATGCAGAGAAATTGATTCCGGCTTGCGACATTTCTGAGCAGATTTCACTGGCTTCCAAAGAAGCTTCCGGTACCGGCAATATGAAATTCATGTTAAACGGTGCAGTTACTTTAGGAACGGCTGACGGTGCCAATGTGGAAATCGGCGAACTGGTTGGTGAGGACAATATCTATACCTTTGGTAAAGACTCCAAGACGGTTATTGAGCATTATGAAAAGGCAGATTATGTATCAAAGAATTATTATAAGAAGAGTCCGGTCATTAAGGAAGCTGTAAACTTCATCGTCAGCAGAAAAGCATTGAAGGCAGGTAATAAGGATAATCTTCGCAGACTTTATAAGGAATTGATTAATAAGGACTGGTTCATGACACTTTTGGATTTAGAGGAATATATTGCCAAGAAGGATGAAGTGTTTGCAGATTACGAAGACCGAGATAAATGGAAAAAGATGATGCTGACCAATATAGCCAAGGCAGGTTTCTTTTCCTCAGACAGAACGATTATGGAATATAACCGAGATATCTGGAAGTTGAAATAAACAATGTCGCACGCGACGCTTAAGGAAATTAAAATGGACGACAGAGCTAAAAAAGCTTTGTCGTCCATTTTGTACAATCCATTACGCGAGTGGCAAGTCCTTCATAGAATTCGGGTTCGTGACAAACCATGAGAATACTGCCTTTATAGGCAATCAGTGCACGCTTGAGTTCTGCTTTGGCATCTACATCCAAATGGTTGGTGGGCTCGTCCAAAAGCAATAAATTGGATTCTCGATTGATTAATTTGCATAAGCGGACTTTGGCTTGTTCGCCACCGCTTAATACTTTGACTTTACTTTCTATGTGCATAGTGGTCAGACCACACTTGGCAAGCGCAGAACGTACTTCGTACTGTGTCAGCCCCGGAAACTCCTGCCATATTTCTTCAATACAGGTGGTGTTAATACTTTGATCCATTTCCTGATCGAAGTAACCAATGTTTAAGTAATCACCCTGTTCTACCTGTCCGGAAAGGGGTGGAATCAAGCCTAAAATACTTTTTAATAAAGTAGTCTTGCCAATACCGTTCGCTCCGGTTAATACGACCTTCTCTCCACGTTCCATTTCCAGATTGAGCGGGGAAGACAGCGGCTCGTCGTATCCGATAATGAGGTCGTGTGTCTGGAAAATATATCTGCCCGGAGTACGTGCTTCTTTGAATCTGAATTCAGGCTTGGGTTTTTTACCCGATAATTCAATGACATCCATTTTATCCAGTTTCTTCTGACGAGACATGGCCATGTTTCGGGTAGCCACTCTGGCTTTATTGCGGGCAACAAAATCTTTCAAGTCAGCAATTTCTTTTTGCTGTTTGTTATAGGCAGCTTCCAGCTGGGTCTTCTTCATAGCATAGACTTCCTGAAATTTATCATAATCACCGGGATAACGGTTCAAAGCCTGACTATCCATATGGTAGATTAAGTTAATTACACTGTTTAAGAACGGGATATCATGGGAGATCAATATAAAAGCATTTTCATAATCATTCAGATATCGTTTCAACCATTCGATATGTTCAATATCCAAATAGTTGGTGGGCTCGTCCAGCAAAAGAATATCGGGCTTTTCCAAAAGCAGTTTGCCTAAAAGGACTTTAGTTCGCTGTCCGCCGCTTAAGTCGGTCACATCCTTATCCAGACCAAGGTCGGTCAAGCCTAAAGCTTTAGCCACTTCGTCTACCTTAGAATCAATCAAATAAAAATCATGGGCGGTGAGCAAATCCTGTAACGTGCCCAATTCTTCCATATAATCGTTTAATTCTTCTTCAGAAGCAGTTCCCATTTTATCACAGAGTTCGTTAATCTGCGCTTCCATTTCAAATAAGAAGTCAAAGGCAGAGGAAAGAACGGTGCGGATGGTCATTCCCTTTTCCAAAGAAGTATGCTGGTCCAAATAACCGACACGCACATTTTTAGCCCATTCAATTTTGCCTTCATCGGGCATGAGCTTGCCGGTAATTATATTCATAAAGGTGGATTTACCCTCTCCGTTGGCTCCGATTAAGCCAATATGCTCTCCTTTTAACAATCGAAAGGAAACGTCATGAAAAATGGCACGCTCGCCAAAACCGTGGGTTAAATGTTCTACTGATAACATACTCGTAATAGTCCTCTTTTTGGTGTATAATAAATATGTTAGTAATGTCGTGACAATGTCAGGATGGAACTATTGTGTCAGAAGCAAGATGAGAATCGACACACACCATAAAATTATAGTTTGAAAAGAAGGGAAAGTCAATTATGAATAATAACACATTGTACAAATTATCTTACGGAGTGTATGTAGTTACAACTTGGGACAGTGGAAGACCGACAGGTTGTACCGCCAACAGCGCGATGCAGATTACCTCGTCTCCAGCTACCATAGCCGTTAGTATCAATCATGATAATTACACGAATAAGTGTATTGATGAGACCGGCAGATTTGCTGTTTCTATATTAGCAGAAGATACCTTACCACTAATTATAGGAACATTTGGATTCAGATCAGGCAAAGACAGCGATAAATTTGCAGATGTTGCGTATGAGGTGGCAGGACAGATGCCTGTTATTAAAGACTCCTGCGGTTATTTGACCTGTGAAGTAGTGAATAAGATGGAAACTGAAACGCACACAGTTTTCCTGGGTGAAATAAAAGAAGCGGAGCTGTTCGGAGACAGAGACCCCATGACTTATGCTTATTATCATAAAGTAATTAAGGGAAAAAGCCCTAAAAATGCGCCCACATATATTCCAGAGTAAAATTTGCAAAGCAGGTGTGCGATAATAGACTCAGTTTTTGTCACCGAGTGACTAGCAATATGCAGATGTTGGACAAAAGCTGAATAGCCATTTTATACTGTTAAAGGCTAAGCCACTAAAATCATAGCTTGGCTGAAAATGATTGTTTACAAGGAGACGTATTTAATATGGAAGAAACAATGAAGGATTACGAGAAAGAGCTGGAGGCTTCTTTTCGTAAGATCCGCGAGGGTGATGTAATCAAAGGAACCATTATCGATGTAAATGAAGAAGAAGTTACATTGGATTTGAAATATTACACTCAGGGAATTATTAAGGCAAATGAATTAAGTGACGATCCAAACTTTTCCATTTTGGATGACATGAGAATTGGTGATGAATTGGAAGCAACTGTGACTCGTATGGATGACGGACAGGGAAATATACTTTTATCTCGTAAAGATGCTAACGCAATCATGGCGTGGGATGTCTTGGAACAATACCGTGAAGAGAAAAAGGAATTGACTGTTAAAGTCAGCGATGTAGTTAATGCAGGAGCAATTGCTTATTTGGAAGGCATCAGAGGCTTCATTCCTGCTTCTCAATTGGATATTACTTATGTAGAGGACTTAACTCCTTATAAGGGGAAAGAGTTGACTGTTAGAGTCATTACTGTTGACAGAGAAAAACAGAAACTGATTTTGTCCGCTAAAGAGATTATGAAAGAGCAGGCACAGGAAGCGCGTAATCATCAAGTAGCTATGCTGGTTCCGGGAACAATTCTGGAAGGCACTGTTGAAAGTCTGCAAACTTATGGTGCATTTGTGAGATTGCAAGGCGGGTTAAGCGGACTGGTACATATTTCGCAGATTAGCCAAAAGAGAATTAAGAAACCTTCAGAAGTGCTTTCAGAAGGTGATGTTGTTAAGGTAAAAGTCTTGAATACCAATGATGGTAAAATCAGTCTGAGCATCAAAGCGGTTGCAGAGAACGCCTCTGATGATTATTCATCTGAAGATACACGAGAAGAAATTGATACTGCCAGCTTTAGTTCAGGTGAAAATGTAGGAACCAGTTTAGGTGACTTGTTTGCAAAATTGAAGTTGTAGTTTCAAGGAGTACGATATGAACTTTTTGAAAGAAATACAAATCAGGTGGCCGGCTGAAGAGATTCAGAAGTGGTCTTCTGTTAAAAAAGCAGTCTATATTCTTTTTCCAATGCTGATTTATTTTGCAGT
Organism: uncultured Lachnospiraceae bacterium; assembly: GCA_964571145.1. Taxonomy (GTDB): domain Bacteria; phylum Bacillota; class Clostridia; order Lachnospirales; family Lachnospiraceae; genus Suilimivivens. The sequence continues at coordinate 8,155 of CAZNAP010000100.1, forward strand.
TCATGATATGACCGAGATTTTGCTATGGGGTATAACGGAACTGGCGGTGAGCCGCCAGAACCCTATGGTATTGCAATTTGTGGAAGCAAATTCAAATACCCTCCACGGCATGATTAACGGTCTTTCTATTCTGTTGGGTGTAGCTTCTATTTGGGTGGCTGTCAGACACGAAATTTTTGTGCCCCAAACCACCGCACCGCAGGAAAAAAAGCATAGCGCAGATGATGTAAACAACCAAACTAGGGTTAAAACTGCTGTCAGCTATGTGTTATTGGGGGTGCTGGCACTCAGTGCTTCTATTGCCCTAAATGTTTTGTTTAGCCTAATTGGCTGGACACAGCAGTCTAAAGTATTCTCACAAATTGCGGTTAAACAATATGGCGTCAATTTTTGGATAGGATTGTTCTTATACGGAATTATCAGTCCATTTGCTGAGGAAGCTGTTTTCCGCGGTCTGATTTATAATCGCCTCAAAAGAAGTTTTGGATATCTGTTTGGAATTGTCGTTTCGGCAGTTTTATTTGGGTTTTACCATGGTAATCTGATCCAGGGCGTATATGGCTTTCTGCTCGGATTATTAATTGCTTATACCTATGAGAAGTATGAGAGCTTTGCAGCACCGATTTTGTTCCATAGTATCGCCAATGTAAGCATCTTTGCATTGACCTATGGAAATAGATTATCCCAGATGAGCAGGACAACCGGCCTGATTATGGGTGGGATTGCTTTTGTTGTTGCCGGAATCAGCTTGGTGGTAATTATAAAGAGAGCATCACGTGCCAAAGCACCGAGTGACTAACTCTATGCAAATTATTATGAATGATTTCTGATTATTGTTGATTTTTGCAGAGAATTATAGTAATAATATATTAGATGTAACGTTTTACTAAAGCGGTATAATAAAATATTGGTGCGAGCTGCGAAATCAGCATAGCTGATTTCCCCTAGCGAGTGGAAGAAATTC
>CAZNAP010000101.1:0-8981 GCA_964571145.1 uncultured Lachnospiraceae bacterium
ATCATATAATAAAATATATGTTTAGAAAAGCAAAATTTTTTCAAATTGGGTCTTTTGTTGGAATTCCTGCTTTTCTCGGATACTTCGCCGGTGTATTTTTTATTTTGCTTATTACAAATAAATTTCTGTATATTTCAGAATTTGGCAAGTAAAATTCAACCTGACTTTTAAATACGCCCCCCAATTGTTTGATTGCATTTTGCGCCTTCTGATATTCTTCTGTAATTTTTTCAGACTTATATGAAATAAAGGTACCGTCTTTTTTTACAAAAGGTAGACAATACTCTGATAAAGTTGATAAATTTGCAACTGCTCTTGAAACAGCTAAGTCAAAGTGTTCTCTTAGTTGATTTGGTTTTGCCAAATCTTCAGCGCGTCCATGAATCGCTTCCATATTTTTCAATTCCAGTTTATTAATTACTTCATCAAGAAACTGAACCCTTTTATTCAATGAATCCAACAAAGTAATTTTCAAATTCGGAAATACAATTTTTAATGGAATACCCGGAAATCCTGCACCTGTTCCTACATCAATCAGAGTATACTCTTTTTCTCCCAAATCCGGTACCGCTTTAATTAAGGAAACACTATCTACAAAATGTTTTTTTAAGACTTCTTCAAAATCAGTAATTGCAGTTAAATTCATGAAGGAATTCCATTCTGTCAATAATGTAAAAAAATTCATAAACTGTTCTGTTTGTTTCTCATTGATTACTATATTAAATTGTTCTAAATCTTTTTGGAAAGAAGCTATCTTGTCTTTCATTCTTTTATGCTCCTGTATTGCTCCAAATATACTAACAAAACCGAGATATCTGCCGGCGAAACGCCTGATATACGGGATGCCTGACCAACAGATACTGGATGAAATTTGATTAATTTCTGTCGTGCTTCCAATCTAAGACTTGGAACCTCATTATAATCCAAGTGAGGTGGAATTAATTTCTTCTCCATTTTCTTGAATTGCTCTACCTGACGAAGCTGCCTCTCGATGTATCCTTCATATTTAATTTCTATTTCAACTTGTTCAATCACATCATTAGATAATTTAACTCTTTCCTTATCGATTTCTTCCAGTGCTAGATAATTCATTTCCGGTCTACACAATAATTCTGCTAAACTGGCTCCTGTTCGTAATAGAGCACTATCATGTTTCTCTAAAAAAGTTTGATTTTCTTTCGATGCACCAATTTTAGTGTTTTTCAAACGAATAATCTCTTTTTCGATTTGATCCTTTTTCTGCATCAAGTCTTCATATTGCTGTTGACTAATCAATCCAACTTGATATCCTTTTTCACGTAAACGAAGATCAGCATTATCCTGACGAAGCAATAATCGATATTCTGCCCTAGAAGTCATCATTCGATAGGGTTCAAAATTATCTTTGGTTACCAAATCATCAATCAACACACCAATATATGCCTCTGACCGATCGAGTGTTAAAGGTTCCTTTTCCAAAATAAACATTGCTGCATTAATTCCGGCAATTAATCCCTGTGCAGCAGCTTCTTCATATCCACTACTTCCATTAAACTGACCTGCACTATATAAACCTGTCACATCTTTAAATCCCAGTGTTGGATATAGCTGTCTCGGATTAATACAATCATATTCAATCGCATAAGCATTTCTGACTATTTTACAATTTTCCAATCCCGGCACGGTACGATACATCGCCTGTTGTACATCCTCCGGAAGAGAAGAAGACATTCCCCCTACATACATTTCATTTGTATGTAATCCTTCCGGCTCAATAAAAACCTGATGTCTTTCTTTATCTGCAAATTTAACCACCTTGTCTTCTATAGAAGGACAATATCTTGGGCCTGTTCCTTCTATAATGCCGGCGTAAATAGGAGAGCGATCCAAATTATGACGAATAATCTCATGTGTTTGCTCATTTGTATAAGTTAAAAAACAGGATGCTTGCTCTATTTGTACCTCTTCCGGATTTGTTGAAAATGAAAATGGGACGATCTTTTCATCTCCAAATTGTTCTTCCATTTTTGAAAATTCCAGACTACGCTTGTCCATTCTGGCTGGTGTTCCTGTTTTATAGCGACGCATTTCAATTCCCATAGAAATCAAAGAATCTGTTAGAAAATTTGCTGCTTGTAAACCATTTGGTCCGGTATAAGTAATCGCTTCTCCACAAAGACACCTTGCCTTTAAATAAGTACCGGTACATAAAACAGCTGCTTTACATTCATAAATAGTACCGGTAAAAATTTTGACCCCAGTAATTTTCTTGCTTTCTTTTTTAGATTCATCTTGTACGGTTTCCCAAATTAATTCACAAACTTCACCCTGTTTAATCGTAAGGTGTTCTTGATTCTCCAATACTTTTCGCATTGCACGACTATACTCTGCTTTATCTGCCTGGGCACGCAGAGAATGAACTGCCGGACCCTTCGAAATATTTAACATTTTTGATTGAATAAATGTCTTGTCAATATTTTTTCCCATTTCTCCGCCAAGCGCATCCAGTTCTCTGACCAAATGACCCTTTGAGGAACCGCCAACATTAGGATTGCAAGGCATCAACGCAATACTATCTACACTGACTGTGAAAATGATTGTTTCTAAGCCTAATCTGGCACAAGCCAGAGCCGCTTCACATCCGGCATGTCCTGCACCTATCACACAAACATCTACTTTTTCTCTAAATTCACCCTTTTGTAACATTTCTTTTTTATCTCCATTCCATCATGCGTTCACTAACGCAGTATCCTTAGAAATTCTTTTCACACTTTTCTTCGCAATCGTAATCTGTCATTCTTTGATTCACCGGTGCTGCCCATCTAACTGCATTGGTAATAATTTTTTGAATCTGTGGATTATAATAAATAGGATATTCTTCATGTCCGGGCTGAAAATAGAAAATCTTTCCCCAGCCTCTTGTAAACGTACAACCACTTCTAAAAACTTCCTGATTTGAAAACCAGCCAAGAAAAACAATATCGTCAGGCTTCGGAATATCAAAAAATTCTCCATACATTTCTTCTTTTTCCAAATAAATTGGTTCCGTTATACCTAAAGCAATCGGATGAGAAGGTGCAATACAAACTAATTTTTCTGATTCTCCATGTTTCCATTTTAAGCACATGCTGGTACCCAAAAGTTCTTTTATAGCTTTACAATAATGAGCTGAATGAAGAGGAATAAAACCCATTCCATTCAATACATGCTTTTTTACTCTTTCTACATTCTCATCTGTAACCTGCTCATGTGCCTGATGTCCCCACCAGATTAATACATCCGTATCAGATAGTATTTCCTCAGATAATCCCTGATCCGGCATAGAAAGAGTCGATGTTCTAACTACTATATCTTCATTTTTTGATAAAAAATCCTTAATACAATTATGTATGCCCTCAGGATATACTTTTGCCACATGCTCATACATAATTTCTTCTATATATTCATTCCAAACCGTTACCTTAATCATCTTATACCATTTCCTTCCTAAAACTGTGATAACCAGCTGACAGATGATTTGATATCTTCCAATTGATTCATCGAGCCAAAATGTTCAGCAGCAAAATAATCATCATATCCATGTTGCAATAATGTGTCCACTATTTCTTTCATCCTAATGCATCCTTTACCAACAGCACAGGAATACATTTCTCTTCCTCTGATTGTTTTTTGTGGTACTTCCCCTTCTTTTTTTACAAAAGTCCGATCCTTACAATGAACATGCCCGACTCTGTTTAAAAACATGGGAAGTACTTCGAACGAATCTTCCTCACTGTATAAAAAATTTCCGGTATCAAATGCACAGAATAATTCCGGTATTTCATCCAAAAAATATTTTAGTCCACCTGCGTTGGAGTAATAGGCAATACTATTATCAAAATCTTCTAAGACTACCATAATATTCTTATCTTTAGCATACTCACAAACAGCCTTCAATGCCGAAACCATTCTATTGATTATACGCTTACGTTTCCAAAATGTATTTTCCTTCTTTTCAAAAAACCCGGGTATTAACATGACTTTCTTAATATTTAAATCCGAAGCTATATCAATAAATCTAAAACCGTTTCTAATATCTTCTCCATGTGAAAAGTCAAAAAAACCATACATACAACTAATTTCTAAAGCAGCTTGTTTCAAATCTTTTAAAACCTGCTCCCGTTCGCTTTCATTTACTAATCTTTTGTTTTCAATTTCAACTCCTGTAACACCTAACGCAGAAATTACTCTACAAATTTCTGCTACAGATTTTCCTGATTGGAGAGATGCCTCTGCAATATGTTCGTAAAAAACAGATATTTTCATTTTGATACTCTCACCTTTCTCTTAGTCCTTCGGTGTTTGTCCTATTTTCCCATACAAAACTTAAAGAAAATTTCATTTACTAAATCTTCTTCAACTTCTTCTCCAATAATTTTTCCCAAGCTCTTATATGCGTCCATTAAATCAATACTGTAAAAATCCTCCGGCATATCTAATTCTATACTATTTTTCACCTGCGTCAAACTATCAAGTGTTTCTTGCAATGCTTCTTTATGTCTCAAATTTGTAATTAACAATTCCTCGTTATTAAAAATATTACCCGAAAAGAACATATTTCTAACAGCCTGTTCAAATTCATTAATGCCTGTATGCTCCTTTGTAGAAGTCTTAATAATCGTAATTGGTCGGCCAATCTGTTCTGTTAATTCTTCTATTGATATTTTTTGATCTAAATCAGACTTATTAAATAAAACAATACATTTATGATTCTTCACTAATTCAATAATGTTTTTATCATTGGCATCAAGCGGAACAGAAGAATCTACTATATAAATAATTAAATCTGCGTCATTTGCATATTTTATTGCTCTTTCAACTCCAATTTTTTCTACTATATCCTCTGTAGAACGAATTCCGGCTGTATCCATTATATGAAGTTCAATTCCATTTAAATTTATATTTTCCTCTAAAATATCCCTTGTTGTACCGGCTATTTCTGTCACAATTGCTTTTTCTTCACCGGTTAGAATATTTAAAAGAGAAGATTTTCCCACATTCGGTTTTCCTATAATAACAGTATTAATTCCTTCTTTTATCATTCTTCCATTTTCAAAGGTGTCTAACAAGATTGAAATACGATTCATCAGTATTTCTAATTTACTAATTAATTCTTCTTTATATCCTTCTAAACTAAAATGCTCCGGATCATCCAAAGCAGCTTCAATAAATGCCGATTCATGAAGAATCACTTCACGTAATTCCTTGATTTTATTAGAAACTGAACCTTTTAACTGTCGTAAAGAACTTTTTAAAGCCATCTCATTACTGGATGAAATAACATCCATCACTGCTTCAGCTTCCGACAAATCAATTCTTCCATTTAAAAAGGCTCTTTTTGTAAATTCACCTGGTTGTGCTGCTCGGGCTCCTTTTGCTAAAACCAACTCTAAAATTCGATTCATGACTAACATACCACCATGGCAATTAATTTCAACTGTATTTTCGGTGGTAAAACTATGAGGGTTTTTCATCAGAGAAACCATAACTTCATCAACTATCTCATTTTTTTCATCTATTATATAGCCATATCGAATAGTATGGCTTTTCATTTTATTTAAAATAGCTTGATTCTTTTTGTCTCTAAAAACTTGATCAACAATTTCTATTGATTTTTCACCACTTACTCTGATGATTCCAATACCGGAATTGCCAAGTGCTGTTGCCACAGCTGCAATTGTATCTTTCATGATATACCCCTTGCATATTGCAGTAATCCTACAATATTATTTAATTAAAAATGTTGGAGGATTAATCCCCCAACATTTTCAAAAAGTTGTCTTTATGTGACCATGTTGCAAAATTTTATTTTTTAAGTGTCACGATGACTCTTCTGAAGGGTTCTTCTCCTTCGCTATGTGTGGTTACATATTTGTCATTCTGCAAAGCGGAATGAATAATTCTTCTTTCATATGGATTCATCGGCTCTAATGATACGGAGCGTTTGTTTCTTTTAACTTTGTAAGCCACGTTTCGTGCCAAATTTTCAAGTGTTTCTCTTCTTCTTTTTCTATAATCTTCGGTATCAACCTTCACTCTGATATATTCATCAGTTTCTTTATTTACTACAAGTGATACCAAATATTGTAAAGAATCTAATGTCTGACCCCTTTTACCAATGAGGACTCCCATTTCATCTCCATTTAAATCAATATCAAGATTTCTTTCTTCTTCATTATAGTTAGCAGATACAGCCACTACCATATTCATCGCTTCAAAAACATTCTTTAAAAAGTCGATTGCTGTATCTGTAATAGAAGATTTCACTCTGGCTTTAATAGTTGCCGGTTTAGAACCTAATCCTAAAAATCCCGCAGTTCCTTCTTCTACAACAATATATTCCAACTTATCGCTTGTAACTAAAAATTTCTGACAGGCTTCTGTAATTGCATCATCTACTGTTTTAGATGAAACTTCAATATAATCCATAACAAGACCTCCCTATTTAGTGTTCTTTTCATTGTACTGTTTAACCATATTTGCTTTAGCTGCAATACTTCCGGCTTTTGCATTCTGATTATAGTATTCCGTTGAACTCTTGATTGCTGCATCTTTTTCTTCCTGCGTCATAGGTTTAACATTTGCTTTTGATGACATAGAAGGTTTGTTTGCAGTTACTGCTTTTGTATTAATAGATGCATTTCTATTTAAAGTTCTTGGATCAACTCCTGCTTTAATCATTTTCTGTTTCGCTTTTTCTTCATTCTTCTTGATTAAATCATCAATATCCATTTTATCAATGTGTTTATTGATTACAACCTGTTGAATACTTCTTACCACTGCACCGGCAATCCAGTAAAGTCCCATACCTGAAGGCATGCTGAAACAGAAAACTGCTGACATAATCGGCATAAAAGTATTCATCATTTTCATGGATTGTGCCATTGAATTTTGTTCATTCGGTTTATCACTTGTAGTCGCTTGAGGCATTAGCTTTGTATTCAACCATTGTGTGATTGCTGCAAGAAGCGGAATAGCTAATGCACCAATTACAAGCAACCATTGAATATTATTTCCGCCATTCCATGCATTGCTTAAAACGTAGGAAGGTGAATTAGCAATATTTAATCCTAAAAAAGTATTATAATCAGTAATTTTTGTAAGTGCATCCGTATTATTTCCTGCATATTGAGTTAATTCAGCAATATTAGCATTGTTTAAAACATCAATAATTGCATTACTGGTATTACCCGGTATATCAAAATTCTTAATATACATCCCAGCAGATTTTAACTGTTTGATTTCTTCTATTTGATTACTATTGATTACATTATTTGCAATGACTTCAAAAGCAGCTTTTAACTTTGGTACATAAGCCGGCATTGAATAAATTACACGATACAATGCAAATAAAATAGGCATTTGAATTAATAATTGAACACAGCTACCACTGGGAGATACTCCATATTTAGCATAAACAGCTTTCGTTTCTGCGTTCATAGCCATCATAGAATCATTATCTTTTTTGTCTTTATACTTAGCCTGAATGACCTGCAACTCTGGATTCATTTTAGCAGATAACTTTGAAAACTTTTGTTGCTTAATCGTCAGGGGCATTAGTATTAAATAAATAACAATGGTAAATAGGATAATTGATAAGCCAATGAGGCCTTTATCAAAACTTCCTAAAATAAAATCAAGAAAACTAAAAATAGCATTCATAATAGGACCGAGTATATAATTTGCAATAGGTCCTAAAATACTTCCTTGATATGGTGTTAACAATATTCCCGTCAATTTATTTCCTCCTGTTTTTGACTTTATTAATTATGGAACCGGATCATATCCTCCCTTTGAAAAAGGATTACATCTAATAATTCTCCATGCTGCAAGTAATGAACCTTTAAAAGCACCATACTTTTGAACAGCTTCCAGTCCATATTCTGAACAGGTAGGAAAATAAGGACATTTAGTATGTTTCATAGGAGAAATATATTTTCTATAAAATTCAATTAATAAAATCAACAATTTTTTCATAGTTTGATTCCGATTTCTTCATCTTAATATCAGCGAGTATCATTCATTAATCACTATAAAAATAAATTTTTATTATTTGATGAAGTTTTGCAAGATGTAATAAAGCACTTTCTGCTTCCCAATAGCTAATTGATGAAGCATTGCTTTTGGCTATGACTACTATATCCAAACCACTATTGAATATATTTTCATGTAGTCTGTAACTTTCTCTCAACAATCTTGTGATACGGTGTCTTACAACACTGTTTCCTACTTTTTTACTAACACTTATTCCCAGTCTGTTTTTGTTTTCATTATTTTCCAAAACATACATAATCAAATATTTGTTGGCATATGATTTGCCATTCTTATAAACATGCTGGAAATCTAAGTTATTTTTTAATGAATCTGAAAATTTGAATTTCATATTTATACCCCTACATATTACGGGTTTCCTGTGGCATTCTTTCTTACATAGAAAAAAAGGCCACATATATGCGGCCTATGCTGACAATCTTTTTCTTCCTTTTAATCTTCTGGCTGCTAATACTTTTCTTCCGCCCGGAGTACTCATTCTTGCTCTAAAACCATGAACCTTTGCTCTCTGTCTTGTTTTAGGCTGAAACGTCATTTTACCTTTATGCATTTAAAACACCTCCTTTTCTGAACCTTAATCTATGATAAGGTAAGCAAATATTTGAAGTAAAATATTTTTGGAAAATATCATATCGATTATATAAGATTAAATTAGATGAGTCAAGCAAAAACGCATAAATTAGCCATTTATTTATTTAAACATCTTATTTATAATTTACATAATTATATCCACAAATTGTGGATAAATTGTGGATAACTATTTTTTAGTTTTTAAATTTTACTTTTTGGACTATTTTTGTACTATTTTATCATTGTGTATATTGTTGATTTCTTATTAACAACACTTCACATTTATTCACAACTGTACATTTTTGAATTGTTTTTTATGTTAACTTACATAATTATTCTTA
>CAZNAP010000102.1:0-8893 GCA_964571145.1 uncultured Lachnospiraceae bacterium
ATGGTACAGCCAGAGAAAGAAAACCCATTAACTTTACTTCTAAGAAGGGTATCTTTTTCGGTATTTCAATTGCAGTAATCGTTGCAGGTTTCCTGTTTATGGGCGTCAACAAGGTTCAAAAAGACAGTGCCTTAAATTATGGTATTGAATTTATGGGTGGAACGTCCTCTACAGTAGTATTTAATGAAGATATGTCTTTACAGGATATTGATACTAAAGTAGTTCCTTTAATTGAGGATATAACTGGTGACGGCAATGTGCAGACACAGAAAGTAGAAGGCACCAATGAAGTGATTTTCAAAACCCGTTCCTTAAGTTCAGATGAAATAGAAGAACTGAAGTCGGTCATGACAACTAATTTCAGTGCTGATTCCGAGAAGATTACAACAGAGACAATCAGCTCCACTATTAGCGGAGAAATGAAATCGAATGCAATTATATCCGTGCTAATTGCTGCAGTTTGTATGTTACTTTATATCTGGTTCCGTTTTAAAGATATTCGTTTCGGCGCCAGCTCTGTAATTGCATTACTGCACGATGTATTGGTTGTACTTGCTTTTTATGCAATTGTACGAATTTCTGTTGGAAGCACCTTTATTGCCTGTATGTTGACAATTGTAGGTTACTCCATCAATGCAACGATTGTTATCTTTGACCGTGTGCGTGAAAATATGCAAGTTATGGGGCGTAAAGACAGCATGGATGAAATGGTCAACAGAAGTATTACCCAGACCTTATCACGTAGTATCTTTACATCCTTAACGACCTTTATTATGGTAGCAGCATTATATCTGTTTGGTGTGTCTTCCGTAAAAGAATTTGCCCTGCCGTTAATGATGGGTATTCTCTGTGGAACTTATTCATCCGTATGTGTAACGGGTTCCCTGTGGTTGGTACTTAGAAAAGTATTTCCGCAGAAGACAACAAACTAAGCAATTATGATAATCAATTAAGACAGTTGGTTTAGATATTCAATATGAAGTCAAATTAGTTTAAAGGGCGTTCTGAGCAGTCAGAACGCTTTTTAAGAATTGAGAAGGGTATTTGATTATGGCAAAATGGATGGTGGCGGCCAAGAAAGCAGATTTTGATGCAATCGCAACTAAATATCATATTACGCCCATATTAGCCAGAATACTGCGTAACCGTGACTTAATCGAAGAGGAAGAACTTCAGAAATTCCTTTACGGGGAACTCAGTGATTTGCACAACCCTTTATTAATGAAGGGAATGGAAGCGGCGGTAGAGATTATACTGACTAAAATCAAAGAGGGCGCGCACATCAGAGTCATCGGAGATTATGATGTAGACGGTATTTGTGCGACTTACATACTTAGCCAGGGCATTCAGAAACTGGGCGGATTGGTAGATACTGTGATTCCCCATCGAATGAAGGACGGCTATGGCTTGAATGACAGTTTAATTGAAGCTGCATCTAATGAAGGAATCAATCTGATTATCACTTGTGACAATGGCATTGCAGCGGCTTCTCAGATTCAGCTTGCGAAATCTCTGGGCATGAATGTGGTCGTAACCGATCACCATGAGATTCCCTATGAGGTACTGGAACCCAATCAGGAGCATCACTATATTTTACCTGAGGCTGATGCTGTTGTGGACCCGAAACAGCAGGACTGCACCTATCCCTGTAAGTTTATTTGCGGTGCGGTAGTTGCTTATAAACTGGTACAGGCATTATTGTTAAAAAGTAAGTGTACTTTTACGGAAGATGACTTCTTGCCTTTTGCAGCGCTGGCCACGGTCTGTGATGTCATGGAGCTGAGAGATGAAAATCGTATTATCGTACGAGAAGGCTTGTCTCGCATGGAGCATAGCATCAATTTAGGACTGAAAGCATTGCTCCTAGCCTGTGGTTTGGAGGGCAAAAAGCTGTCCCCCTATCATGCAGGCTATATATTGGGACCCTGCCTGAACGCTTCTGGCAGACTGGATACAGCCGGTAGAGCATTAAAATTATTTGCAGAACTGGATTGGAAAAGTGCGGTAACTCAGGCGGAGGATTTGAAAAGTCTGAATGACAGCCGTAAGTTAATGACAGAAACTGGGGTGCAGGAAGCAATTGCCTTAGTGGAAAATACAGAAATCCGGCAGGATCAAGTACTGGTCATTTATCTTCCGGAATGCCATGAAAGTTTGGCAGGCATTATTGCCGGCCGCATTAAAGAAAAATATGGAAAACCTACTTTCGTACTGACTAAGGGAGAAGAGGGAATCAAAGGAAGCGGACGTTCTATCGAAAGCTACTCTATGTATGAGGAACTCAATGCCTGTAAAGAATTTCTCACTAAATTCGGAGGACATAAAATGGCTGCGGGTGTTGCACTTGCAGATGAATCAGCTATAGAGCAGTTCAGGAAACAGTTAAATGAAAATTGTACGTTGACGCAAAATGATTTCGAAGAAATCATTCATATTGATGTTCCTATGCCCTTATCCTGTGCAGACAAAGCGTTTGTCAAGGAGCTTTCCTTGTTGGAACCTTTTGGTACCGGCAACCCCAAGCCTTTATTTGCCAGAAAAGGAATCAGTTTGTTATCCGGCAAAAAAATAGGAAAAAATCGTACCATCGGTAAGTTCAAAATCGCAGAAGAAGGAAGCCCAGTATTTGATATGATTTATTTTGGCGATCTGGAACAACTGGATGCTTTTTTAACAGAGCAATTCGGGGCAGACAAAGTAGCTGAATTATATCAAAGAAATTTGCAAAGGGGAGAAATGCCCATTAGTATGGCTTATTACCCTGAACTAAATGTATATGCAGGACAGGAAAATATACAAATTATGATGCAGAGTTATTGCTAAAAACAGAAAGGCATGGATATAAAGATGATTACAACAGTAACCCTTAATCCGGCTGTAGATAAAACGTACACCACAGCCACATTAATGACTGGGCAGATGAATCGCATGGACAGCGTGAGAAATATTGCAGGAGGCAAAGGTATCAATGTAGCCAAGGTTCTGCGGCAATATGGATATCCGGTTAAGACCATGGGATTTATCGGTGGATATACAGGAAAATTTATTGAAGAAGCAGTTACAAAATTGCAGATTGTAAATGGTTTTACTCAAATAGCGGGAGAAACCAGAACCAGCATGAATATCTTGGCGGGTGACGGCTATGTGACAGAACTGTTAGAGCCGGGTCCAGAGATTCAAGAAGCGGAGCTTCAGAGATTCTTTGATGATTATGAGCAGGAATTACTGCATAATCCCAGTGTTATGATTCTCTCTGGCAGTGCACCAAAACAGGTTCCGACTTCCATATACAGAGACTTAATTAATAGGGCGGGAAATAGGTGCAAGGTTTTACTTGATACCAGTGGAGAATTGTTAAAACAAGGCGTGTTAGAGAAGCCATTTATGATTAAGCCAAATATAAAAGAATTGGAAGTTCTCGCAGACCGACGTATTCGCGGACTGGAAGAATGCATAGAGGCTGCTGTGGAAGTGCAGAAAACTGGAATCCCGCATGTGTTGGTTTCTATGGGGGCTAAAGGTCTGGTTTATGTTTGCGGGAATGAACTATTGTATGCCAAAGCACCTCAAGTAAAAGCGGTTAATACAGTTGGAAGTGGTGACTGTGTTGTTGCTGCCTTTGCCATGGCATTGGAAATGAACTTATCAAGTGAGGAATTATTAAAATATTGTGTGGGCATTTCAGCAGCCAATACAACCACTATGGAAAATGGGCAAATTCCAATAGAAACTGCAAAGGTACTAATTTCGCAAATTACAGTTCAACATTTTTAGGAACGCAAAAGCCTCCGGGGGATGCCGGAGGCTTTGCATTCTTATGAGGGGGAGATAGTGAGTTGTTCAACTATCTTGATACTAATATTAAAGGACAATTGTGTATAAAATGTGTCCGATTTATGATGAAAATCTAAAATCATCTTAATAAAAAATTAAGCGATACGAAAAAAAACGGACAGGTAAATAATTTGGTAAATAAAATCAAAACTATACAAATTTTACTATTAATGGTACAATTTAAATAATTTAATATTTGAGTAAAAAAGTATAGCTTCATCGTATGGGGGTACTAATGGAAAAATATTTTGATTACAGAAAGAAACTGCGCTTGGGGGACATCCTGATTGAACAGGAAGTTATTACAGAAGAACAGTTACAGAAGGCACTGCGAGCACAGTCTAAAAGTGGACGTAAGCTTGGCGAGACAATGGTGGACGAGGGGATTACTACAGAAGAAATCATTGCACATGCCTTAAGTGCTCAGTTAAATATAGAATTTACCAATCTTAGCGGAATTCAGATACCAGAAGAAATAGTCAAACTGGTCAATTCCACAATTGTCAAGAAATATACTGCCATTCCCTATATGTATGATCCGGATAATGCCAATTGTCTAAAAGTAGCTATGTCAGATCCTATGGATATGGCAGCTGTTGACGACTTCACAATTGTGACCAATATGCAGATTGTGCCGGTGGTTGCAACAGCCAGACAGATACTGCTTTGTATTGACCGTTATTACAGTACCGCGGATGTTAAGAATGCGGCGGACATGTATGCCAAAGAAAGAGAAGAAGAAAACCGTCTGGATGCAGATGACCTGATGGATGATGATGTCATCAGTTCTCCTATTGTACAGTTGGTTAAATCCATGATTGAGCAGGCTGTAAGACAGAGAGCCAGTGATATTCATATTGAGCCAATGGAAGACCAAGTGCGTATCCGTTATCGTATTGACGGTGCTTTATATGAAAGAATGACCTACAGTCCCAGCCTTTTACCTTCTATAACTGCCAGAATTAAGATTATTGGCGGCATGGATATTTCGGAAAGAAGGAAGCCTCAAGACGGACGTATCACACAAGTAGTAGACAGGCAGGAATTTGATATTCGTGTTTCCATATTGCCTACGGTTTATGGTGAGAAGACGGTTATGCGTTTAACTTCCAAAACCGGACTTACCAGAGCTAAAAGTGAATTGGGCTTCAGACCCAATGAATTAAAACAATTTGACCATATATTAAAGAATCCTCACGGAATTATTTTGGTAACAGGACCTACAGGTAGTGGTAAATCCACCACGTTGTATACTGCACTCAGTGAACTAAATACAGAAGATGTGAATATTATTACGGTCGAAGATCCCGTCGAGGCAAATATTAACGGAATTAATCAGGTACATGTTAATACCAAAGCAGATTTAACATTTGCATCAGCCTTACGCTCTATTTTGCGTCAGGATCCGGATATCATTATGATAGGTGAAATTCGAGATGGTGAAACAGCCGGCATTGCTGTACAAGCATCCATTACCGGTCACTTGGTTGTTAGCACATTACATACCAATTCCACTGCGGCTTCAGTAGGACGTTTGATTGATATGGGTGTGGAACCCTATTTGCTGGCAGACTCCGTAGTAGGTATTATTGCACAGCGACTGGTCAGACGACTTTGCCCTTCCTGCAAAAGAGCTGTGATGGCCAGTGCAGAGCAAAAAGATTTACTACAGGTTGACCAGAATAAAGAACTGACCATTTATGAACCTTGTGGTTGTACACAGTGTGACGGAACAGGATACAAAGGCCGTATCGGTGTTTATGAAATTATGGAAATTACGCAGGAGCTGCGTCCTTTGATTTCACATAAGGCATCTGCGGAAGAAATTAAACAGATTGCTTTGTCCCAGGGGATGAATACATTACGCATGAGTGCGACCAGACATGTATTAGAAGGGACAACTTCTATGTCAGAAATGACCAAGGTATCCTTTGATGCCTAGTCACTGGCCACTGAAAAGGCGATAGTGAAAAAAGGCTGAATAAACCATAAATTCAGACAAGGTACTAAAAAGAAAAACGGTCGAAATTGACGTGTACGTAAGTACTAATTGACAAAACCGTGATTTTAGATATAATGGATTTGTGTGTAAAATTTTTCCAAGGTACTAGTAATTATGCAAACTGGGGGTAACCATAGTGCTAGAGATGGAAGCTGTTCTTGAAACGGCTATGAATCGTGGGGCATCGGATGTACATTTTTCAGTAGGGCGACCAATCATGATTCGGGTCGACGGTACCCTTTTACAACTAAACGAAGAAATACTAAGACCGGAGCTTGCAGAAGCATTACTGCTCCCGTTATTAAGTGATACGCAACGTGAAACCATAGCCAAAACCGGTGAAGTGGATTTCGCGTATTCTCTGCGTTCTGTAGGCAGATTTCGACTGAATGTATTTAAACAGCGCGGAACCTACGCTGCAGCGCTACGTCTGTTACCGTTCACGATCCCAACCCCACAGCAACTTTCCATTCCGCAGTGCGTGGTAGAGATGACCAACAAAAAAAGAGGACTGGTACTTGTTACAGGTCCTACCGGAAGCGGTAAGTCTACGACACTTGCATCTTTAGTGAATGTCATTAATCAAAAGTATGCAGGTCATATCGTTACACTTGAAGATCCTATTGAATATTTACATAAAAGTCAGAAATCAATCGTAAACCAGAGAGAAATTGGACTGGATACCATGGGTTATGTGCCGGCACTGCGCGCTGCATTGCGACAAGATCCGGATGTTATTCTCTTAGGAGAAATGCGTGATTTGGATACCATAGCCACAGCAGTTACGGCTGCAGAAACAGGCCATTTGGTATTCTCAACCTTGCATACCATTGGTGCGGCCAGCACCATAGAGCGTATTGTGGATGTATTTCCACCACATCAGCAGGAACAGATTCGAATTCAGCTGGCAACAGTATTGGAATGTGTTGTATCACAGGCATTACTTCCTACCATTGACGGAGGAAGATGCGCAGCCTTTGAAGTCATGCTGAATAATTCGGCAGTACGTAACCTAATCAGAGAGAGTAAAACCTTCCAGATTACCTCTACCATGCAGACTAATCGAAAGTCGGGCATGATTACACTGGATGATTCACTCTATGATTTATATGTAGCAGGAAAAATTACTGTAGAAACAGCAATGTCTTTTGCACAGGATTATGCATACTTGAGCAGAAAAATCGGATAGATAATCAATTGGGGAATAGAAAGGTTGGGCTAAGAAGTGGCAAGCTATTCATACGAAGCAGTAGGGCAGAATGGAAAAACGAAAAAGGGAAGTGTAGAAGCTGAAAATCAAGCAAAAGCAGTTGCACTGATTAAGGCTGATGGCAGTATTCCCATATTGGTAACCGAACAGAACATGATGACCAAAGATATCAACTTAAATATACAGAGCAAGCCTAAAGCTAGAGACTATAGCGTGTTCTGCAGACAGTTTGTTAGTATGACACAGGCTGGTGTTACTTTAATAGACGCCCTTCATATGTTGTCTGAACAGACGGAAAATAAGAAGTTGGCAGATGCACTGAGAAAAATTCAATCAGGTGTAGAACAGGGTGAATCCCTGACAAGTTCTATGAGAAACCAAAAATTTATGCCTTCCTTGCTATGCAGCATGGTGGAAGCCGGTGAATCTTCCGGTAGTTTAGATACAGCGCTGGATCGTATGGCAACGCATTTTGAAAAGGATGCAAAAATCAAGGCCTTAGTGAAAAAGGCTGCTATTTACCCGATTATTGTTTGTATCGTTGCGATAGTGGTAGTAATTGTCATGTTGACCACGGTTATTCCCAGTTTCACCAGTATGTTTAAAGATATGGATATGGAATTGCCGGGTATTACCAAAGGTGTTATGGCCATGAGTGATTTCATGGTAGCAAAATGGTATATCGTTGTAATCTGCATTGTGCTACTGGTAGTTTCGTTCCGCTGGTTTAAGTCAACCAGAACCGGCGAATATCTATTTGCTAAAATTGGTATGAAAGCGCCTATGTTTGGAGCCTTAACCATTAAGTCGGCATCAGCCCGTTTTGCTCGTACCCTCAGTACCTTACTGGCAGCTGGTTTATCATTGGTGGACAGCATTGAAATTACGGCGAATATTATGGATAACAAAATTATCCGCGATGCCTTACATAAATGTAGAGAAGAAATTGTACAGGGTATTCCCTTATCTACACCTCTTCAAAAATGTGGCATTTTCCCGCCTATGGTGTATCATATGACCAGAATCGGAGAGGAAGCCGGTGACTTAGAGAACCTGCTGGAGAAGCTGGCTGATTATTATGAAGAAGAAGTAGAGATGGCAACCCAGTCCTTAATGGCAGCCCTAGAACCACTCATTATTGTAGTACTGGCAGGCATTGTTATGGTATTGGTAGGTGCGGTTATGGCGCCTATGGC
Organism: uncultured Lachnospiraceae bacterium; assembly: GCA_964571145.1. Classification (GTDB taxonomy): domain Bacteria; phylum Bacillota; class Clostridia; order Lachnospirales; family Lachnospiraceae; genus Suilimivivens. Next base: position 8,243 of record CAZNAP010000102.1, read on the forward strand.
ACAGATGTATGTTGGACTTGATAATCTGTAAAGTGTTTAGCAGGTACGAATTAATCACCTCAGTGATAGGGCTGAGAGTGTTTAAGATAAAATATAAAAGTATAAAGGAGAAATGAACTATGAAGAAATTAAACAACAAAGGTTTTTCACTGGTCGAATTAATTATCGTTATCGCTATTATGGCAGTTTTAATTGCTGTATTGGCACCTCAGTTCCTGCGTTACATTGAAAGATCCAGACTGCAGTCAGATAACACTGCTATTGGCGAACTTGCAAATGCATGTAAGGTAGCAGCAACTGATGAAGATGTAACTGCTGAAATAGTAGCAGCAGCTGCAGGCGGAATTACAATTACTATTCCGGTAACTACTCCGGCAGCTATTAATACAGGTAACACTAATCTAGATGCTGAATTATTAGCAACTATTCCGCAAATGGCACTAACATCAAACACCTATGTAGGAGGAACAGCACCTACAATCACATTGACAATCACTTCAGGTGTTGTAAACGTAAACGGTGCCAACTATGTTGCTGAGGTTGGAGCTACTGCAGGACCGATTAGATTCTAATGATTTAAGTATTGAAAGGACACCATTGTAAATGACACCTGAAATGATATTTTTCTACATAATCGTATTCTTATATGGA
>CAZNAP010000103.1:0-8694 GCA_964571145.1 uncultured Lachnospiraceae bacterium
ACTATTTCCTCACTTATTCTGTTCCTAAATCTCTATGCTTAATCAATGCCACAGTTTCCACATTGGCGGTCCAAGGAAATTGATCAACCGCTACAGCTTTCTCCACTACATAATCATTGGCTAGAAATATTTCTAAATCCCTGACAAGACTTGTAGGCTTACAGGATACATAGACAATTTTATCCACTCCATATGCAATGATCTTCTTAAGTGCCTTGGGATGAATCCCGTCACGGGGTGGATCTAATATGATTAAGTCCGGCTTTTCTTCTATTTCATCTAAAACTTTCAGCACATCACCCGCGATAAATTCGCAGTTATGTAAGCCATTTAATTCGGCATTCTTTTTAGCTGCTTCCACTGCTTCTTCTACTATTTCGACGCCTACAACCTTGTCTGCTACTGGAGCCATTAACTGTGCAATCGTACCAGTTCCGCTATATAAATCAAAAACTACTTTATTGGGTTTACATAACTCTAAATCGGTAGGATTTTCTATTGGTTTACATAATTCTCTATCTCCGACATACTCTCTGACTGTTTCATACAGCACTTCTGCACCCAGAGAATTTGTCTGAAAAAAAGAAAAAGTAGATATCTTAAACGTTAACCCTAATAGCTCCTCAAAGAAATATTCCTTCCCATAAAGGACTTCTGTTCGATCACTTTGCACTACATCTGCCACAGAATCATTGATTATATGAAGAACGCCCGTTATTTTTCCAGTTAAATCTAGATTTAACAGTCCTTCTTTCCATTTTTCTATGATTTCATCCTGCTTTTCTTGTATTTCTTGTGATGTGGTAATCAGCGCAACCAGTATTTCTCCGGTCTTAGCCGCCTTTCTCACCAAAAGATGCCTTAAATATCCGGTATGTCGCAGTCTGTGATAAAAAGGAATGCCGTCAAAGCAGTCTCTTGTGAAAATCAACATTTGACGATAATCCTCGTCTACAATCCGGCAGTCATTTACTGTAACGATATCATAAAAGCTCCCCCGCTTATGCATTCCTAAAGCCAGGGGACCGTCTTTATATTCATCTCCAAAGGAAAACTCCATTTTATTGCGATAACCAAACTCTACCGGACTTCCTTTAATACCCTCAAATACCCAAGGGACTTCCTGCTTGGCAAGTGCTCCGTCCAGTAATTTATAAACCTGTTTTTCCTTAATTTTAAGCTGTTCCTGATAAGGAAGAGAAAGATAAGTACAGCCTCCACATTGCCCAAAATGAGTACAGGGGCTTCCTGTTTCCAGTTCGGATTCCTGTTCTATCTGTAACAGTCTGCCTTCTGCCTTCCCGTTTCTATTCTTTTGAACAGAAAACGATATCTTTTGACCCGGTAATACATTTTTAACAATTGCATTGCCTTCTTCTGTAACTACGATTCCTTTATTGGGAAAATCCACTCGTTCTACTATACCTGATACTATTTGACCTTTTTTCATTTCTTATTTTGACAAACAATTCTGTTTTTACCCAAACGTTTTGCTTCATACAATGCACTATCTGCTTGTGCAATCCACTCGTCTGCAGTTTGTCCCTTTCTTAAAGTTGCAATTCCTCCGCTAAAAGAAATTGATAAATTGGGTGCGAAATCATACTTTAGCGAGTAGAAAGCCAATCTCAGCTTCTCTGCTCTTGCATAAGTTTCATCCAAAGTTTCTCTGGTGGTAATAATCATGATTTCTTCACCGCCATATCGAAATGCATTTACTGTTCTGCCGGTAAACTTTCTAATAGTATCCGATAATTGAATCAGCACTTCATCTCCACACAAATGCCCGTAAGTATCATTTACGTTCTTAAAATCATCTATATCCAGCATTAATAAATGACAAGCGTTATCCTCCCATTCCTGTGCAATACACTCTTCCACTTTCTCATTCAATGCCATTCTGTTATTAATACCCATCAATGGATCCAGATGAATTTCTTCAATTAACTGATTGACTCTTCGGTTAGAATTAGACAAACTTTCAAATTGCTCATTCACATAAGAAATTAACAAAGACGCAGCTATTTGTGCAACCAGCATAACCAGCACAGCCAGAAATGCATCAGCTACCAGCTGCGGGTCATCTTTTCTAAGTTCAATGGCTGACATAAACACTGCTCCGCTAAGGGATACCAAAGAGGCAATTGTCATGCTTCTGGTTAACTTTCGATTCCCAAACATAATACTAACAAAAATCGAAATAACCGGCAGCATCAATAGCGGTCCATACACATAATGTATGAACTGAGTATTGGCACAAAGAAAATAAATCAGTACACAAGACCAGATATTTTTCGCATTGTCCTGTAACTTAGGCGAATGAATTTTTTTGTATGTAATGACTGCAACTAAAATATTCAGACTCGAAGGAATATAAATAAACCGAAATTGATATAAAAGTTTCGGTAAAAATAACACTCCCAAACGAGCATCCACCATATAAATCACAATTTCTGTAACCGTACCAATAGCAGCCAAGATTACACAAATATGGAACAAATTTTTTCGCCAGCGGGAATTAATTTCTTCCTTTAAGGTGGTAACACGGTCTTTTTCCATGTCCATTCTTTCCATAAATTCTCCTTGCAAAAAAGAGCCCCAAACTGGGGCTCTATCCTGTTGTTCTTAATCCTGAGGTATTTCCGATTCTGCCGGTATTTCTTCCTCTTCTTCGTCTTCAAAGAAATCATCTTCAAAGTCATCATCAAAATCATCATCATAGTCTTCCAGATAATCCGGTGTCATATAGCGATAAACCGCATATGCAATCGCTGCCACTGCTGTAATAACACCAATCACAGCAAATATCCATAAAATGGTATTGCTCTTTTTCTTATCCTCTTCCTTACGGTTCCAATAATCCTTTAAATCCTTAATATCGTGAGTCTTAACAAAATCAACTAACTCCTCAACCTTATTCCATGTATTCATATGCATACCTCTCTTTCTTTTGATGCAATACCTGCTTAAATCAGTTTTCTGCCGGAATGCTACAAACGTTCATATATATATCTATGATATTATTTCCCTCTTGTTTAATAATATAACATTTCAGGCAATATTTATCTACCGTAATTTGGAAATTTTTTTAAAGTTTCGTTAATCTGGCAAAAGCAGCATACATAATTTTCTGACCTGCCTCATCAAAGTCCACTACCACCTTGTAATCCCTTGGTCCAGGTTCTAATTCCAGCACAGTTCCGTCTCCATACTTCACATGTCTCACCCGGTCGCCTGCATCATAATCCGGCTTGCCGCCAAATACCGCTCCGATTCCCTTACTAATGCCCGCTGCCTGTAACGAACCTAATCCCCCTCCTGCAATAAAGGGTTTGTTTTCCGCTGCTGTTCGTCTCGGCTGTGGTATTGCTTCTGGTCTATACTTTGGTGCAGGCAAACGATTATCCATCAATTCCGGTGGTACTTCTTTGACAAAACGACTCACTGCATTCATTTGCGTTTCGCCGCGAATCATACGCAGTTTGGCATAACATAACGTCAAATCATCTTTTGCTCTGGTCATACCCACATAAGCCAGTCTTCTCTCTTCTTCCACTTCCGCCATATCATCTGTTGCCAATGACATATAGCTGGGAAAAACACCGTCCTCCATGCCTGTCATATATACATGAGGGAACTCTAATCCCTTAGCTGAATGAAGGGTCATCAGTAAAACTTTGTTGCTGCCACTTACCACATTGTCGATATCTGCTACTAACGCTACTTCTTCTAAGAATTCGCTCAGTGAAGGGTGATCATGTACTTCTTCAAAAGCCACCACTTTACTAATTAATTCGTCTATATTCTCGATTCTGTTTTCAGCATCCTCTTCATTGGAAGCTTCAAGCTCCTGCACATAACCAGTGGTCTTGATAATGTCTTCCAATAAATCCTGTAAGCCGTAATATTCTAATTTGCTTCGGAACGCCTGTATCATAGTTACAAAAGGCTGTAGTTTCACAGCACTTCTTCCTATTTCCGTGATTTCATCTGCCTGCCGTAACGCATCATAAAAACTGATTTCATGCATGTCGGCATAATCCTGCACCTTCGCAATGGTGGTTGCTCCAATTCCGCGTTTCGGAATATTAATAATTCTCTTTACAGCCAAGTCATCTTTGCCATTATCAATGGTTTTCAAATATGCAAGTAAGTCCTTTATTTCTCTTCTGGAGTAAAAATTCGTTCCACCAACCACATCATAGGAAATGCCTGCCATAATAAATTTTTCTTCTAATATACGCGCCTGTGCATTAGTCCGGAAAAGTACTGCACAATCACCGTAATCAGCTGTACCATCTCTCTTTTTGCGGGCAATATCTTCCACCACAAACTCTGCTTCTTCATAGGCATTCTCAAATTGCCTAAAGTGTATGCGATTTCCTTCCCCTTTATCTGTCCATAGAGACTTGGATTTTCTACCTTTATTATTGCTGATTACTGCGTTTGCAGCATCCAACACATTCTGGGTAGAGCGATAATTTTGTTCCAAACGAATAACAACCGCCTCAGGATATACCTTTTCAAAGTCCAAAATATTACGAATATTGGCACCTCGAAATTTATAGATTGACTGGTCGTCATCTCCTACGACACACAAATTATGGTGTGCGTCTGCCAATAATCTAATCAGCTCAAACTGCGCTGTATTGGTATCCTGATATTCATCTACCATAATATACTGAAAACGATTTTGATAATTTGCCAAAACTTCCGGACAATTTTTGAAAAGTTCTACCGTTTTCATAATCAAATCATCAAAGTCCATAGCATTACTTTTTCGAAGTGTTGCCTGATACTCCGTATATGCTTGGGAAATTCTCTGTTTGTAATAATCACCCATGTTATTTAATGCATATTCCTCAGGAGAAATTAGTTCATCTTTTGCCGATGATATAGCCGAAAGAATTGCACGCTCCCTAAGGCTTTTAGTATCAATCTGAAGACGTTTACAGATATCTTTCATAATTGACTTCTGGTCATCTGAATCATAAATTGTAAAATTATTATCAAAACCAAGTCTGTCTGCGTAACGTCGCAAAATACGCACACAAGTAGAATGAAAGGTTGTTACCCAGATACTGTCAGCTCCTTCTCCTATCTGTTTCTGCACTCTTTCCTTCATTTCGCCTGCTGCTTTATTGGTAAAGGTGATTGCCATAATATTCCAGGTACTCACACCCTTTTCTTCTATCAAATGAGCAATTCTATTGGTCAGTACACGTGTCTTACCGCTTCCTGCTCCAGCTAAAAGCAAAACCGGTCCTTCAGTTGTCTTCACCCCTAACTGCTGTTGGGGATTTAATTTGCTATATTCCGGCATCGTATTTTAGCCCATCCTTAATTTATTTGTGTGACACGATTGAATGCCCAGATATGGATATTCAATTCCATTACTTCTGTGCCACAATACTCACAGATTTTCTTGCCCAGCGTGGTGATTGGTGCTCCGCAATTAGGACAATTGAGTCCAAGTCCGGCATCTAATTCTGTATCTGTCACCTGAGAATCCTGCACATAAATTGCTTCTGTATTCCACTTTGACTGAACTAACTTAGTGCCATTCTTCGATTGTAACGCTGTTTGAAACGTGATAATACATCTGCCGGGCACTTTTTTGTAACCGGCAATTTCTGTACGATGTAACTTTATTTCCTTATATTGCAAGTCCGTCTGCTTATTACGACTCTCCTGAATCTCCAATACCAACTGCTGCCTAAATTCCGGTGTACAATCTGCTGGTAAAGTAGTACTCTTTTGATCCAGCGCCTGCAAATAAGAAACAAGAACATTTTCTGCCCTTGTTTTCATCTGTTCTACACTAAACTCTGGAAAGTCCCTGACTATTTTAGGAAGATAAAGGCTGGTAACTGCCGACACCGATTTCGGTGTGGCAGCATACTCAGCTTCTATTTGTTCAAATCCTTCTTTTAAGTCCTCTGTCCCGAAAAGAAGTAGTGATGCTTCTTTGGCTTTTGCCCTAATGTAGAGAATTAAACCTACAATCAGCAGCAAAATCACTAAAATCAGAACTAATACAACAATACCCATTTTAACTATTCATACCCTTCTCAATCATTGATTGATTCTTGTGAATCAACGATTAACTTGTACTTAACCATGTAATCAACATCAAAGCAATCAGCACCGCTACTACGCAAATAATAACTTTGATCACTGAAATCGGTGTCTTGCCTGCCACCTTACCAGTCTGCCCGTTTACCATGAATTGATAAATCTTGTCTTTGTATTTATAACTGGACAACCATACCGGAAGTAACAGGTACTTATAGGTAATCTCACTGTAAACCGTATCCAGTCTCAGACTACGGACATGGTCTGCATTTTTTTCTTTCTCTATCTTACGGGTAACAGCCTGTGAAAGTTTTCTCTTGATACTTTCTACTGCCATTTTCCATGCGTCCTTGATTCCAACTGCATATCGTTCTGCTACAAAACCAGCCACATATTCCGGCTGATAAGCCTTATTATCTGCTGTGTTAAAAGGCTCCAGCTTTCGCAATATAGATTGATTGTGATTGGTTGTTGCAATAACCAGTTCATCATCAAAGGATTCCGAATAATGTCCTTTTGTAGCATACCAATCGGTTACCGTTCTTTCGTCATCACCACTGCCTACTGTTCTGTCCTTGCCATATTCACCTGAATATTCAGACTCTGTATGGGTATCAAAAGTCCAGTATGGTAAATATACACCTTTAAAATGCTTCGCTTTGGCACTTTCCTTGGCCATCTTCGGGCAAAACCATCTTTTCTTAATCCATGTTTTAAATAAATCTGCTGCTTTCTCATCTGTAATCTGAAAAGGTACTACACCGCCCGGTGCCATGGCATTCTGATCTGCTGCTTCCATAACCTGATTGGAACCACAGAAAGGACATACTGCTGAAATTTCCAATGCATCATAAATAGACTCAGCACCACATGCCTTACATAATACGGTCTTCTTCGCTGCGCCCCAGTCGCAGTTTTCAACCTTATCCGCATTGCTAAAATCCATTTCTTCTGCAGTCTCAGGTTCGGTCTCATCCACTGGTATGGCTTCTTTATGTCCACAATAAGGACAGCTTAAGCCGCCGGTAGTGGGGTCAAAATCCATGACCCCACCACAACTCGGACATTTCTTATCAGTTTCTTCTAAAGTGGATACCGTTTTCGCATCCAAATTCTCATCAAATTCGCTCATCTAATAACCATGCCTTTCTCAAAATTTACAATAATCAAACCGTAGGTAGATTATTTAACATCGCTATCATCAAAAGAATCGCCACACTCAGGACAGAATTTAGGTGGATTCTTAGGATCTTCCGGTTCCCATCCGCACTTATCACATTTATATAAAGGTTCTCCTGCAGGCTTTGGTGCGCCGCATTCGCTACAGAACTTGCCTTTATTTACTGCGCCACAGCTACATGTCCAGCCATCAGCAGGCTTTGGTGCGCCACATTCGCTACAGAATTTGCTGGTATTACCGCCTTTTCCACAAGCACAAGTCCAGCCTTCAACAACTTCACTCGTTGCCGGAGCTGCTGTCGGTGCTGTCGCCGCGGGAGCCTGTTGCTGCCCCATCTGGAACAAGCCCTGTGCATTCATTCCACCGGCCTGTGTTGCCATATTCATTCCTGCAAATGCCATCATCGGTCCAGTAGAAGTATTGGAAGCTGCTGCTTTCATTGCATCAGCCTGTGCTCCGACTAAAGTTGCTGCTGCCATGTTAGGATTACGAAGTACTGCGTTTTTCTGCAGTTCCTTAATCATATTTTCGTCTTCTTCGGAAGCCTTCACTGCATTCACACCAAAGGATACAATTTCAATACCACGAAGCTGTGCCCATTTAGCAGAAAGTTCTTCATTTAATGCATCAGCCAGTTCTTTTGTGTGAGCCGGTACTGCACTATAACGGATACCCATAGCCGATATCTTAGCAAAAGCCGGTTGCAAAGCAGTCATTAATTCTGTCTTCAACTGACTGTCTATTTCATACTTTTCATAATCCTCTACTACATTTCCGCAAACATTTGTATAGAATAACAACGGGTCTGTAATCTTGTAGGAATATTCACCGTTACAACGAATGGATATATCAATATCCAAGCCGATGTTCTGGTCAACTACACGGAAAGGAACCGGATTTGCTGTTCCATAACGGTTGCCCATAATTTCTTTTGTATTAAAATAATAAACTCTCTGATCTTTAGCTGTATCTCCGCCAAATGTAAAACGTCTTCCGACATTTAAGAAAGTATTCTTGATATTCTCACCTAAGCTTCCATAAAGTAAGCTGGGTTCTGTTGATGAGTCATATGTAAATTCTCCTGCTTCAGCACAGAATTCTACGACTTTACCCTGATCAACAATAATCATACATTGGCCTTCATTAACAGCAATAGCAGAGCCATTTGAAATAATATTATCTTCACCTTTGTTATTACCGCCTGATCTGCCGCTGGTCTTTTTCTTTCCTTTAACTACTAATATATCGCCTTCCAGCGAATCGCAATAGAAATACTCTTTCCACTGATCTGCTACTACCCCACCTACTGCACTGGAAATTGCTTTAATTAAACCCATTTCTTTCTTCCTCCATTTCTAATCTGAAAAATTTCTACTTTATACATTATATATTTTTTATCATATAATGTCTATAAAAAAGACAATTTGTACAAGCGACTT
>CAZNAP010000104.1:0-8483 GCA_964571145.1 uncultured Lachnospiraceae bacterium
AATTTTTTGACACAGCCTGTAATGATTTTTTTACAGTATCATAAGCAACATTAAGTTTCATAAATAAATCAGCTTTAGCTAAATTACTAGTATGCATAGCTTCCTCCATTAATTTATCAGAATCAGAGTTATTATACAAGTTAGGATTCATATAAAACCCATCCATTTCTTTACTATGATATTGTTGATAAATTGAAAATTAAACATGTCATTTAATTGAGAAAACCAACGGAAAAATTTAATGGAGGTTCAAAATGAATATTCAAGATTATAAGGGCGTATTTGTCTTCGCCCAGCAGGTTGATAATGAATTAAGCGGAATCGCTTTGGAATTAGTCGGCAAAGGAAAAGACCTTGCCAAAGATTTAGGCACAGAAGTAACAGCAGTATTAGTTGGCTCAGGCGTTAAAGGTCTGGCTGATGAACTTGCTGAGTACGGTGCAGATAAGGTAATCGTTGTAGATGACCCTGAATTAAAAGAATACAGAACAGAGCCTTACACACATGCTCTTGCTTCCGTAATTAATGAATTTAAACCCGAGATTTTCTTAGTAGGTGCTACTGCAATCGGTCGTGATTTAGGTCCCAGAGTATCTGCAAGAATTCACACAGGTTTAACAGCAGACTGTACGCAGTTGGATATCGGTGATTTCCCGATTAATCCTATTCCTGGAAAAGAAACTTTACACAACCAGTTACTGATGACTCGTCCTGCATTTGGTGGTAATACAATTGCAACCATCGCTTGTCCCGCATTCCGTCCTCAGATGGCTACAGTTCGTCCCGGCGTTATGCAGAAAGCTCCTAAGGAAGCTGGCAAGAAAGCAGTTGTAGTAGAATACAATCCTGGTTTCACACCCAACAATAAGTATGTTGAAATCTTGGAAGTAGTTAAAGCAGTTTCAGACGTAGCTGACATTATGGATGCTAAGATTCTTGTATCCGGCGGCCGTGGCGTTGGAAGCCCTGAGAACTTCAAACTTCTGGATGATTTGGCTGCAGCAATCGGCGGAACAGTAAGCTGTTCTCGTGCCGTTGTAGATGCAGGCTGGAAACCTAAAGATTTACAGGTTGGACAAACAGGTAAGACAGTTCGTCCTAATGTATACTTTGCAATCGGTATCTCCGGTGCAATTCAGCACGTTGCAGGTATGGAAGAATCTGACATCATTATTGCAATCAACAAAGATGAAACAGCTCCTATCTTTGATGTAGCTGATTACGGTATTGTTGGCGACTTGAATAAAATCCTGCCTACCTTAACAGAAAAAATTAAAGCTGAAATGGCAGCAAAATAAACAAATACTAAAGAAAGCCGGTTCGTAAGAACCGGCTTTTAAATGGATCATGTAGCGCTTTTTCTATGAATAATACAGTGCTTTTCTATGGATAATACAAGCACCGTTGACCTATCAAGTCAAACAAACTGCTTCGCAGTATTATACTTAGCAGGCGAAGTCAGCACCGCTGGCACCAATCAACGAGGATAGCTTTTTTACTTGTTGGCTTTAGTATGCATTTATTTGTGAATTTACGGATAATAACATCTTTATTAGCTTCTTATCCGTAAAATAGTCTAAAACACAATTATACTAGCTTCAATTTCTGTACTAAAAATTGTGATTTACGGATATTTATGATAAAAACCGTGGTTTTATCTGTAAAATCAAGGATTGTAATTTTGTGCATTTGATCTTTGTACATTTATTTACGGATATTTTGGCTCTAATCAGTGATATATCCGTAAAATCATAAAATACAGTATTTTCTTCAATTTAAATAAAGGTACAAAATAAAATGCAAAATAAAAATCTTGCCTGCTAACTAATTGACTTATATAGTCAGTATTCGCATAGAGACATTATCGTGATATTTAATTGGCAGTTATGCCTGTTTGCAAAAGATTCACTTGATTGCTATTCATATAAATGCTGGAATAAGATAGCAAGAAAGATAGCAAGAAAAAGAGCAAATTAGAGAGAAAGAAGAGATGACTGGTTTAGTCAATTGGATTGCACCTTTTTTTAGGATTTCTGCATTTTTAGGTACGAAAAGAAAATAAAAATTTAAAAAATATTCCTCTGATCTATTAGCCAGCTTTGGACGGCAACTAACAGCAGAAGATATATCTTGGTACGATATGCATGGCATATCGGAAAACTGAATTAAGTATACCAAAGGATGTGGTCAATGGAAAGATGAAATTCAAAAAAAATACACGAGAATAAATTTAGGGGGATGACCAGACCTATATGATGTGGATAAAACCACTGAAAATTGCTCATTCAACTAAAAATTGTGGATAATATAAATTTTTCAGAAAATAGATAAAAATGACTAGAATGATTAAATGCGCCTTTCGGCGCTGAGGATTGCAATACCCACTTCCGTATTTCCAGCCAATATGATACAATTAAATATATAAATTGATGAAATTTAAGACATAATCCTTATTTCCACTTTATGGAGATTCATATGGATGATAAAAAACTGATTGCTCCAATGAGCAAAATAAATATGATTCCAATGGATGAAATCGCAGGTTACAAGGTCCGTCCGGGAATGTATGAGGTAAACGGCGCAACAGCTATCCCCTGTGGCGTGAATTTTACTGTATATTCCTACGGGGCTACATCCTGCGAATTGCTTTTATTTGATCGTATGAAGGAGGAACCCAGTGCTGTTCTGAAGTTTCCGGAGCATTACAAAATTGGAAAAGTATATTCCATGATTGTGTTTTACATAAACATCGAAGAATTTGAGTACGCTTATCGATTGGACGGTCCATATTGTCCGGAAAAGGGGTTACTTTTCAATAAAAATAATATTCTTTTAGATATATATGCCAAGGCAGTCACGGGGCAAAGTGTCTGGGGAATGCCGATTACAGATAATTCAATTTATAAAGCCAGAGTGGTACAGGATGACTTTGACTGGCGTGACAGTAAACAGCCATTACTTCCTATGGAAGATTTAGTAATCTATGAAATGCATGTACGAGGATTTACCAAGCATGCTTCCTCGGGAGTACAGCATCCAGGTACCTTTGATGCAATCCGGGAAAAGATTCCGTATTTATTAGAGCTGGGTGTAAACGCAGTGGAATTAATGCCGGTGTTCGAATTTGATGAAATGAAAGATTATCGTCTGGTAGACGGAAAACCGGTGGTAAATTACTGGGGTTATAGCACAGTTAGCTTTTTTGCACCCAATACCAGTTATGCAGCAAGTGTGGAGTATAACCGTGAGGGTACTGAATTGAAGAACCTCATAAAAGAACTAAATGAAAACGGAATTGAATGTATTCTGGATGTAGTATTTAATCATACGGCGGAAGGAAATGAACTCGGTTCTTGCTTTTCCTTTAAAGGATTTGACAACAATATCTATTACTTGTTGACTCCTGATGGTTTTTATCATAATTTCAGTGGATGTGGAAATACCCTGAATTGCAATCATCCTATTGTGCAGCAGATGATTTTGGAATGCTTGCGGTATTGGACAACGGCTTATCATGTGGATGGTTTTCGATTTGATTTAGCGTCTATTTTGGGCAGAAATGAAGATGGTTTGCCCATGAGTAATCCGCCCTTATTGCAGAGCTTGGCATTTGATCCTATTCTGGGAAATGTGAAGTTAATAGCAGAAGCGTGGGATGCAGGCGGCCTTTATCAGGTGGGTACTTTTCCTGCATGGAGTCGTTGGGCTGAATGGAATGGCCGATATCGAGATGATTTGCGGAATTTCTTGAAAGGCGATTACGGCGCATGGGAAGTTGCAGCTAATCGCGTGACCGGTTCCAGAGATATTTACAATCCGGTTTATAGAGGGGACAGCGCATCTGTTAATTTTATTACTTGTCATGATGGATTTACCTTGTGGGATTTATATTCCTATAATGTGAAACACAATGAGGGTAATGGTTGGAATAACACAGACGGTAGTAATGATAACCGCAGTTGGAATTGCGGAGTAGAGGGTGAAACCACAAATAAGGCGATCAATACATTACGTCGAAGGCTTGCCATGAATGCTTTTGCAGTGTTGATGTGCAGTCGAGGAATGCCAATGTTTTTCGCCGGAGATGAGTTCCTGAATTCACAATTTGGCAATAATAATGCCTATTGTCAGGATAATGAAATATCTTGGCTTAACTGGGATGACTTAAAGAAGAATCAAGAACATTTTAAATTTTGCAAATATATGATTCGATTTAGGAGAGAACATTCGATTTTGCGTAAGCACATGCCACTAAGTTCGCTTGGATATCCGGAGATACAGGTGTCTGGAGCAAATGAACGAAGTAAAGCGTTGTGTATCTGTTATGCCGGAAAAGGGGACATAGAGCACGAAGAGTCAGGTATATGCTGCACATCTGACGACATAATTTGTCTGGCGATAAACGTATTTTGGGAAAAGCAGGAATGTGATTTGCCTAAACTTCCGGTTGGTATGAGATGGTATGTGACAGTGGATACCGGTAAAAAGTATATAGCATCTGTGGTACCATCATGTGATGCTGATCTGGCGAAACTCAGGTCTAATAGATTAAAGATGAATGAACGCTCTGTTTGCATTTTAATTGCAAAATAAGTGAGTAGTCGTAAGATATTAATAGTGATTATATAAATCAAAAAGCAAGCCATAAGAGCTTGCTTTTTGTAATAAGAGAGGGATAATAACAATATGAATTGTTATAGATAGACGTATTTTTTTAACACTGCTTCAACGCTGCCGGGGGCTTGTGTCATTTCTTTGAAATAAGTCAGAACGGTATCAGCCATGTTACAATCGTATAAGTTCACACCGAAAATATCAGCTCGTTCCAAAATAGGACGAAGAATTTCTGCTGCATTTTCTGTATGACCCAGTGAAAATTGTTTCATGGTAGGCTGCAAAGTAGCAAGCAGCGGATCTGAACTGGGTGTAAAGTCTTTTCCATTGTCATCTACAGCCATTAAATATCTCAGCCATCCGGCGAAAACCAGAGGAATCATATGCAAGTCTGAAACCGAGCGATTCGGGTCAGCCATATAAGCTTTAATGGTTTCTCCAAAGCGAATAGGCAGCTTTTGAGAAGTATCTGTGGCAATTCTCTGCGGCGTATCGGGCATGAAAGGATTGGGAATGCGCACTTCCAATACCTCGCGTAAGAAGTCTTCCGGTTGAATAATACCCGGATTAACCACTACGGGAAGACCTTCCTGATAGCCGATTACTTCCACTAATTTCTTCAGTAAAGGATTTTTCATTTCCTCTGAAATTAATTCATATCCTAAAATACAGCCGAATATAGCCAACGCAGTGTGCAGTGGATTCAGGCAGGTACATACTTTCATTTTTTCAATTTTATTAACGGTTTCCCGGTCTGTGAATATAACACCGGCCTGATTAAGAGGCGGGCGACCGTTGGGGAACAGGTCTTCAATCACTAGATACTGGCATTCCTCTGCGTTCACAAAAGGAGCCACATAAGTATTTTTGCCGGTAATAACCTGTGTTAAGTCAGATATATTATCTTCTTCTAATAATGCCTGAACCTTCGGATCCGGGCGGGGTGTGATTTTGTCAATCATGGTCCATGGAAAAGAAACCTGTTCGGAATTCTCAATATAGCTGAGGAAATCAGCGGAAGCAAGTCCTTTTTCACACCATTTTGCAGCAAAAGCATGTACCGCATCGTATAACTTGGTGCCATTATGAGAGCAGTTATCCATGCTGACCATCGCAATGGGTAATGCACCATTTTCATAGCGCTCTAAAATAAGAGAAGTTACTTTTCCGATATAGCTTTCAGGACATTTGGGTCCGGCTTCGAAATCGTTGCTTACAGAGGGTAACAGCTGTCCTTGTCCGTCAATCAGACTATAGCCCTTCTCTGTAATGGTGAAGCTGACCATTTGTAAAGAAGGTGCACGGAAAATTTCTTTCAATCGAGAATATTCCACATCATTTGTACTGTCCAAAATCAAAGATTCCGTGATACTGCCAATTACAGTCTTTTCAATGCAACCGTTGGCCTTCAAGGTTACAAGAATGGAGTAATCATCGTGTGGACGATTCATCTTTTCAATAATTTCGTAATCAAAACCTTCTGCCACGATTAATCCTGTATTATATGTTCCCTTGTTGAGCAAGTCCTGCAGGATATTAGCCTGAAAAGCTCTGAATATATTTCCTGCACCAAAGTGAATCCAGGTGGGTGCCTCTTTGGTCTGAGCCATTACGTATTGTCTGTCAAAAATCGGCAGAGCGTAGCCGGCCTTCACCCAATCAATTCTGTTTTGTAATCCGGCATCATTTAGCTGCATAACGTTTTTCCCCTTTCAAAATTGCTTCCCATAATCCGTTGAGATAGGTGGCTCCCAGTGCACGGTCATAGAGTCCGTAACCCGGCATAGCAACCTCGTCCCAAATCATTCTTCCGTGGTCGGGGCGAATCGGTCCGGTGAAGCCAATATCATATAAAGCACGCATAATTTCATACATATCAAAACTTCCGTCTGAAGATAAATGTGCTGCTTCTTCAAAATCACCGGGGAAGTTGTGTTGTAAATTTCTCACATGGGCAAAATGAATACGTCCCTTTAGGCCACGAATCATTCCCGGCAAATCATTATCAGGATTTGTACCGTAGGAACCGGAGCAGAAGGTAACGCCATTGTGAGGGTTATCTACCATTTTCATCATTTTTTGAAGGTTGGGTAAATTAATAATGATACGGGGCAAACCAAAAACGCTCCAAGCGGGATCATCAGGATGTATCGCCATATTGATATTATATTTGTCACAAACGGGCATAATTGCTTCCAAGAAGTATTTCAAATTGGCAAACAATTTATCCTCATCAACATCCTTATACAAGTCAAAAAGTTCTTTGATGCGTGCCATTCTTTCGGGTTCCCAGCCGGGAAGTACGAAGCCGTTGGAATCAGCAGCCAGAGAATCAAACATTTTGGAAGGGTCAAGGCTGTCAATTGCTTTTTGACTGTAAGCAAGTACAGTTGAGCCATCGGGACGTACTCTTGCCAGCTCGGTTCGAGTCCAGTCAAAAACAGGCATAAAATTATAACATACTAAATGGATATCCTCTTTTCCGAGATTTTCCAATGTTTTAATATAATTATCAATATATAGGTCTCTGTCAGCAGAGCCAATCTTGATTGAATCATGAATATTAACGCTTTCAATACCGGCTATATGTAAGCCTGCTGCTTCCACTTCGTTTTTTAGATTATGAATTGCCTCTTGGCTCCATAAATCACCGGGCGCTGTATCATAGAGGGTGGTGATTACTCCGGTCACTCCCGGAATCTGTCGTATTTGTTTTAAGGTAACGGAATCAAATTTGCTGCCATACCAGCGTAAGGTCATTTCCATTGTTTGTAATCTCCATTCATAATTAATGTTGTTAGTCGCTCGGTGCTTATCCAAACCCACCGCACGCATAAAAAATGCTATTATTCAGACATCAGCCATACAAATAGTTCTTTTGCAGGTTGATAGTTGAATCATAGCATAGTACAAGCTTCCGGAAAATAACGGAGATTGATGTAAATGTTGCAAAAATTGCCCCACTTTCTCGTTTTTACATGGTGGAATCAATTTTTTCGATACAGCTGTCCTTGAATTCTCTGGGAGAAATACCAAACTCATTCTTAAATGCTCTGAAAAAGGTACTATAATTTGAGAAACCATAGTATTGACTGACGTCTTGTAATGGCATACCGGACAGAATACTGCCTTTGCTGGCATGAATTCGACCTTTGAGAATATATTGATGGGTAGATACACCCATATTTTCCTTAAAAACATGCGCAATATAGTATTTGCTGACATAAAATTGTTTTGCCAGAGAATCTAATGTTAAATCTTCCTCTAAATGAGCGTGTATGTAGTCACATATTTGTGAAAAAAGCGGCTTTTGGCTTTCATTTCCAATGGAAAAGGGTCCGCTTTGCAAAATACGATTCAGTTGTAATAAAAAGGAACAGGCATAGCATTCCAAAAGCTCCTGATAAAAAGCAGAAGTAGCATGATATTCCTCGATTAAGTCATAGAGTTTACTGAATAAAAGCTGAGCAGTCCCTGAATCATTGGGGAAACAGTATTTTTGTTGCTCTATTGCATAAGTAAAACAATAATCTATATTTTCATAAGATTCTTTGAGACGAGCAAAACATTCAGGTGAAATCCAAAGCACAATACGCTTATAGGTAGTGTCCAAACCATTGAAAATCGGACGGTGATAGATACCGGGTGGCATCAAACATAAGTCACCATAAGAAAGAGGATAAGTCTGGTCATCAATCTGGCAGCTCACTTGTCCACTGATAAAAAAGTATAATTCATAGTGTTCGTGTTTATGACTGGATACGGGATGCAGTTCCTTGTCCTCGTAATAGAATATTTCCAAATCCTGTGTCCGCATTTCCTGTCGGGTGTTAAAGGTGGACGTATAATGTTTAGCCATGCTATCACCT
>CAZNAP010000105.1:0-8454 GCA_964571145.1 uncultured Lachnospiraceae bacterium
CATTATAAGTACCGTTTTTGAGGACATAGGAGCCTTGGGGATGGTGCTTTTTTTTGTATTATAATCATATGGATAAAAGAAAAACCGTCAGAGGTTTATTCCTCTGACGATTCTAATAGTTTTTCAAATTCTTCTGCCGGCATGGGCTTATAGTAATAATATCCTTGGACGAAACGTCCTCCTTGCTGTTTAATAAATTCAACCTGTTCTATGGTTTCCACTCCTTCAGAAACAGTATGTAATGCCAGATTATCCGCCAATTGCAAAATTGCTAAAATAACAGCCTTATTCTTAGCATCCATTTCACTATTCAAGAAAAATCCACCATCTATCTTAACAGTATCAATTGGTAATGTTTTCATTAGACTCAATGTGGAAAAGCCTGCTCCAAAATCATCCATGGAAATCACATAACCAGCATCCTTCATTTGCTTAATAATACCAACCAGTCTTTCTGTATCTTCAAAGAAAATACTTTCTGTAATTTCCAGTTCTATCTGATCAGGCTGCAAATTATACTGGTCGCTTAACTCTTTCATGGATTTACAAAGGTTTTCGTTAAGCAGATGAAGTCTGGAAAGGTTCACAGAAATCAAGGGTACCTTTTTTTCTTTACTCATCCATTCCTGCATCAATTCGAATGTATGTTGATATACATATCGATCAATTTCAACTATTAAACCGCTTTCTTCAGCAAGTGGTATAAACTTATTGGGATAAATCATTTGTCCGTCATCATCAACCAATCGAACCAAGGCCTCGGCACCAATAATCTTCTCTGTAACAATATCCACCTTGGGCTGAAAGTAGACTTTGAAATTACCGTTCTTTAAAGAATTTTTCATCTTCCGATGTAAATTTTCTTTTTCTCTTTCTTGTATTTCAAATTCTCTGGAATAAATGTAAACACCGGCTGTTTCATAGAAGTTTTTCAGCGCTACTCTTCTTGCTTTCATTGCTTTATCCAGACATCTGCTAATATATTGCTCGTTTTCCGGAATACCGTAGACACCACCAAAGCAATGTACGGATATTGACGGATATTGTTCTCTGAACATACTGGTAAGCTTATCGGAAATAATTCTAAGCCGCATTCTCATCCATTCCAAGGTATGTGTCTTGGTTAAAACTACAAAATCATCACCTTTCACACGACATAATAATTCATTTTCGTCCAAATCTTCCTTCAAGAGATGTGCATAATTCTTTAAAATTTGATCTCCGGTTTCATAACCATATTCATCATTGATTTTGGAAAAATCCTGAATACCCAAAAAAGCCAAAGCATAATTATACTTATTTCGTTTTATAAGCTTGATTGCTTCCACTCTGAATTTTTCATAGGAGGTAACGCCTGTAAGTTGATCTTCTCCTTTAATTCGTTCCATAAATGCCGTAATATTGGATCTGCAAATTAAGAAGCTTCTACCGCCCTTTGTTTTCTCCATTAATGTTGCGGTGATTGTATTCCAGCTATCTTCCTCGCCATCATAAGCTTCTATTGTGCTTTGTCTCTTATCGCCTTTACAATCCAACATGGGACACTCTTCGCAGACACTGCTTTTTCCTCTAAGTGCCATAAAACACTTTTGACCAACTTTGGCATAAGGTAATTTTTCTTTTGCATAGGTACTTAAATAGGTCAGTTTGTTCGTATTCTCTTCCACCACGTAATAAACCAGTTCCTGAACATCCATAACCTTCATACCAATCAGATATTCTGTTTCCAATTCTGCTTTGGTCTGAACCTGCACCAAATAACTGGTTATCATTTTGGTAATACTGGATAAAGTCGCTATTTCCACCTTGGACCAGTTGTGTTCTTTCCATTCTTCAAAGACCAATAACCCTGCCAGTCTATTATCATCCTTAATGGAAAAAACCAATGCCGCTTGCGGTTTTTTAGTTAATGCAGAAAGTTCCTTTACATAATCCTTTTCGGGAAATATTCCCTGCTCGACAACTATATATTCGTTTGATAGATACTGGCTCTCCAATGTCGCCCAGTTATCATTGCTAAATTCTTCGATTAGTTCTCGGTCGTTTCCATCCTCTTCTCTGGACCATTCTGAAGTTACACGTACTTGACCTTTCATTTTATCAAATTCTAACAACGTATTTCGATCCAGCATAAAATAAAGACAAACTTCTTCAAAAATAATATCCAAAGCATGATAAAAATCCGTTTCGTGACTGATTACATCAAAGGCAAAGTCAAATAATTCTTTGTTAATGTCTGCATATTGTTTGTTGGACACTATCTCTTGTTTCTTTTTATCCTGCATTTTACGATAGGTTTCACCTATAATCGTCGTCTTCGCATATTTTTTTTGGTAAAAGCAATACTGATTTTTGCCGTTATGCTTCCCATGATACAATGCAATATCTGCCTGACGATACAATTCCTGAAACGTCTTCCCATCCTGAGGAAACATTGCTACTCCGATTGTAATCGTAATACTCTTATTCTCCGGAGTAATCATAAATTCCTGAAAACGAAGCATCAGTTTGCTTAATAACTTACTGACACTATCTGCATCAGGAATATCCGTACAATATACTAAAAACTCATCGCCTCCAATTCTTCCGACGATATCCCGCGCCTTAAAATTCGTATAAATAAGACCAGCTGCGGATTCTAATACGCCTTCGCCGTATAACTTGCCAAAATTTTCCCGTAAATAATTAAACGAATCAATATCAATGATGAATAAGGCACCATTTTGCTTTGTATCCGCCAGCTTCTTATCTATCATACTTCCGGCTACGGTTTTGCTATAAAGACCCGTTAATGTATCTCTGCTGATTCTCTTTTCCAATTGATCATTATCCTGTTTTTCTCTGGTTATATCAATTGTCTTGCCAATCACTCTATTGGGTTTATTTTCACTGTCAAAAACGGTATTTCCCTCATATCTTAGCCAAGCCAGTCTGGCATCATCTCGTAGCACTCTGAATTCACTGACAATATGAGCATCTCCTCTGTCCATACTGTCTAAAAAGGCATCAAACTTATCCAAATCTTCAGAATAAATCAAATCCCACTTCTTCATTTGATTACGATAATCGTCAATAATAAAATTCCTGTCGCTCCATCTGCCTTCCAACTTTCGACTCTGAATCAGTCTTCCGTTAGCAATATCATATTCCCAAAGACTATAATCAGAGGTATCCGTAAATACCTCAAATCTTTGTTGCTCTATTTTCAGCTGTACTTCCAGTTCCTCGACCCGCTGCTTAAGTTCCCCGATGTTATCATCGCCCATAGTATACCCCTCGTAATTCACAGGTTTCCGTAGAGTAAGTCTAAAGATTTATATACCATTACTATAACACATCAACATATACCAAACAATAGATAAAGGTTTCAAAATTGTTCATTTATTTTGTAATATTACGCACAAGAACACGCATAAAATTGTAAAAATATTGGTTATACCATCCAACTTCTTTTTTTAGCCAATAAAAAATCACAGATATTCATATGAACAATTCCATTTCTTCCTCTGTCTATCTCATCCATTGAAATTACATACTTGGGATAATTATCCGGTATTTTCTCCAAAACACCAAATTCTCGTTCTATCGTCTCCTCACTGGCAAGCAGATAACTAACTTGAATATAAATAATAGATTTTCCTTTTTTTGCTACAAAATCAACCTCTTCACTATCAACTTTTCCTACTGTTACTGCAAAATTATTTCGTAGCAATTCCATATAAACAATATTTTCCAATATTTGATTAATGTCCCTCATATTGTTTCCATAAACAGCTTCGCGAATTCCATGGTCTGTCATATAAATTTTCTCTTGAAATTGTAATAATTTTTTTCCAATTAATTCTTCTCTTTGCACAGTATGAAAAAGACATGCTGTTTTGCAATAATCTATATAGTTATAAAGAGTTTCCATAGAAATTCCTCTCTGCACACTCTTTAAATACTTTGAAATATTTGAAACTGAAAAAGTATTTCCTACATTTGAAATCATATATAAAATAATTCTTTTCAATTGTTCCAAATCTCTAATTTTATTTCTTTGTGCAATATCCTTTAAAATAATGGAAGAATAAATATCTTCTAAATACTGTTTACTGCTTTGTTCATCTAAAGAAAATTGATATAAGAAGGGCATACCCCCTCTTACTAAATATATTTTAAATACTTCGTTTACTGTTACCCCCGACATGCTTTGACAAACTTCTTCAAATGAAAACGGGTATATTTTAAATTCAACATATCTTCCGCTCAGATAGGTTGCCAATTCTCCCGACAACATTTTGGCATTTGAACCTGTAATATATATATCCACGTCAAAATCTATAAGACAAGAATTAATTATTGTTTCCCATCCTTTCAATTCTTGAATTTCATCTAAAAATAAGTATGTTTTAGATGAAATGGATTCTGAAAAATTTTTAATAAAGGAGTATGTCTGACTTGCATCATGAGCATATGCTGTTGACCCCGATTCAAAATTAATTGATAGTATCTGCTTTTGTTCCACTCCGCTTTTTAATAATTCCTGCTGAATTAATTGCAGCATAACGGATTTACCACATCTTCTGATTCCGGTTAATACCTTTACCACTTCTGTATTAATAAAAGGTCTTATTCTTTGCATATATATTTCTCTTTGAATCATTCCGAACACCTCCTTTTGCTTCTATTATATCTTTATAATAGTTTCATTATACCGAAAAGTCAATCTAAACAACCTCATTCTTTTCGATATATCGAAATGTGCATGCAAAATGCCTCATGGGTTTCCATTATATCGAAACCCATGAGGCATTGTTAACTATAGAGCTGAACTAATTTCCTTGAATCCAGGACAATTTACTGAATTCTGCCCATTTATTTTTATCATCTATCACATACATACCCATGACAACTCCGGTAAAACCGCCTGCTACTTCAGAAGATAAATACTTTGTTCTGGCACTACCTAAGAATTTCTTCTCCCCTTGATCGATACAATAGAAACTATATATTTCAGGAGTGGAAAGTATTTGTATTTCTACTTCCTGATGCTCTTTTCCAAGAGAAATACTGCCAATCTGAGCTTGCACATCCCCTACCCGCAGGCGAAGAATGACTTTTTTATCTTCATTTTCGGACAGAACAGCCAAATCATAATGCTGGTCTTCATCCATATAATAAGTCACACCGGCTTCATGGGCTTCTCCTGAAACAGTTACTGTAAGGGTGGTAACAAATTCTGACTGGCGAATACCCATAAAAGTAGGCGTGTCTGCCTCTTCCAGCGTAATTGACGTGCCTCGCAAGCGGAGCTTATTATCTGTAAAATCATAATTTTCTTTCTGATAATCACGTAAACGACACCACCTGGGAGAGTTTGCACCTGTTGTTTCAAAAGATACATCATAAACGTTCTGATTCTGCTCTTTAGCTGATAAGTCAGTTTCTATCCATTCATTTACAACTCCCTTATCACCTGCCGTAAATCAACCATCCTGCTGCCAAGTCACTGTTGTAAGAAAAACTTCTCTTCCCAAATGATGATAAGGCTGCCACGTCCCACTTTGTCTGAAACCAAGACAGACAATATAATAATTTCCTTTTTCATCCTGAACCAAATCACCATGACCGATTCCCTGAATTTTGTTTTGGTGTCCACCCAAATTTCTATTAGTCAGTACCGGATTATCGGCGTAGGATTCAAAAGGACCGAAAGGTTCTCTGGCGCGGGCATATGTAATCATATGTCCATACTCGGTACCGCCTTCAGCTACCATAAGATAGTACCAGTCATTAATATGATATAAATGAGGTGATTCCAAATATCGGCCACCATTACCATTCCAGATGGGAATACTCTCCGTCAGTTTCTGTCCTGTTTTGATATCGATCTCACATTGTAAAATACAGCCTTTTCCATCTTTATCATTTCCATTGCTGGTAAAGTAGACCTTCCCCTCATCAAACAAAAGAGACGGGTCAATACCTTCCTGTTCTACGAAAACCGGTTCAGACCACTCTCCATAGATATCATTTGTGGACACATAAAAGTTCTTATCAAAACTATTATTGTTGGTTACCATATAAAAAGTTCCATCATGATAACGCAAAGTAGGCGCAAAAACACCACCCGAACTGGGTACCTTATGTAGTTCCACCTGACTGGTTCTGGTGAGACAATGGCTTATTTGTTTCCAATTCACCAAATCTTCACTTTCAAAAATAGGAACACCCGGGAAATACTGAAAAGAACTGCATGCGATGTAATATTTTCCGTTTGCTTTACAAATACTTGGGTCGGGGCAAAAACCACGAATAATCGGATTTTGAACTTTCATTTTTATATTTCACCTTTCTCACCTTGTAAATATTGTTTACTTTGTGCGACGGATTATTGCAACACCAGCCTGCTCTAAACCTATTTTTTCTCCTGCTGCATAAGTATGTTGACTTAATAAATCTTCTCCGCCTTGCTCTAACACTACTTCGGTCTTGTCTCCATGGTTTAATAAGAACAAGAAGCTTTCTTGATCATTTTCACGCACTGTAGCCTCTACATTTTCAGGTGTATGTGCTACCGGCGCTACTTCCAGTTCTGCACAGAGGCTGCCCAGAAATTCTTTATAAAATGCA
Source organism: uncultured Lachnospiraceae bacterium (assembly GCA_964571145.1). Classification (GTDB taxonomy): domain Bacteria; phylum Bacillota; class Clostridia; order Lachnospirales; family Lachnospiraceae; genus Suilimivivens. The sequence continues at coordinate 6,616 of CAZNAP010000105.1, forward strand.
TTGTCTGAACGAGTAGCTACATAATAACCTTTGCCTGCTCCAAAATGATTACAGGTCAGTACCGGCATTCCTTTATAAAAATCACTCTCATAAGAAGAAATAGCTTCTGCTCCCTGTAAATGAAGCAGGTCACACATCACTTTAGCCGGATACGTTTTTCCTTCATAAACAAAGGAATTTGATTCCTCCTCCGGAAGTGCATCGGATTCCTCTACCCAAATACCCAAAATGTCTTTTAATCTGCCGGGATATCCGCCTGTTACCACTAAATCATGGTCTTCCACATAACCGCTAAAATAGGTGGTTAAGAAATTGCCTCCCTCTTGTACATAGGCACGTATCTTTTCATCAAAGCCATCTTTGCACATATATAACAAAGGAGCAATAACCAGCTTGTATCCTTCTAAACTATCTTCTGCACTGACGAAGTCCACAGAAATATTGAGTCCTGACAATGCTTCATAGTATTTAATCACCTCTGTAGGATAATGAATCAATTTACTTGGACCGGCGGAATACTCTGCTGCCCACCAGTTATCCCAGTCAAATACAATAGCAACTTTAGAATTGACTCTGGTTCCTAAAATGCTGCTTCCCAGTTGATCCAGTTCTTCTCCTAAAGCTGTAATTTCTCTAAATACTCTGGTGTTTTCGTTGCCTACATGGTCAATAACAGCTCCATGATATTTCTCACAAGCACCGATACTTCTGCGCATCTGGAAAAACATAATTGTATCTGCTCCATGCGCCACTGCTTGATAACTCCACAAACGCATGACTCCGGGACGTTTTAATTTGCAATAAATATGCCAGTTGCTGACACTTGGGGTCTGTTCCATCAACGCAAAAGGTTTACCCTGCTTTAGACCACGCATTAAGTCATGACACATAGCCGGCTGTGCCGGAACCGAATCAAAGGATGGATAATTATCCCATGAAACGAAATCCATATACTTTGCCCATTTTTGATAGTCCAAAGGTTTATATAGACCCATTAAGTTGGTGGTAATCGGAATCTCAGGTGTGTATTTCGTCACTGCTTCGTATTCCAATCGATAACACTCTAACATGCTGTCAGAATTAAAACGGCAATAATCTAAGGATATACCTTGAAAATTGGTACGAATACTGGTGTCCCATATAAATTCTTCGGAACGCATGTCTGCAACTACCACGTCCTCCCAATCGTATAAAGTATGTCCCCAAAAAGACATATTCCAGACTCTGTTTAGTTCTTCGATTGTATGGTATTTATCTTTTAGCCACTCTCTAAAAGCATTTTGACAGTTATCACAGTAGCAGGCTCCTCCATATTCATTGGAGATATGCCAAGCCACAATATTGTCATACTTCTGATAACGCTGTGCCAGTTTATCTGCAAGTGCTACAGAATACTTACGATAAGTCGGCGAATTAGGACAGGAATTATGACGACTACCAAATGTTCTACGCAAGCCGTTATGTTCTGTCCTAAGAATATCCGGGTGTTTTCTGGCCATCCAGGCAGGATGTGCTGCCGTAGAAGTTGCCAGACAAACCTTCAGATTGTTTTTCTTTACAAACTCCATGATTTTATCAAGCTTCGTAAAATCGTAGGTGTTTTCATCCTGCTGTAACGCTGCCCAGGAAAATACATTTAAAGTAACTACATCAATATGTGCCATGTGGAAAAGACGCATATCCTCTTCCCAAATCTTCTCCGGCCACTGTTCCGGATTGTAATCTCCGCCGTATAATATTTTTTTAACTTTGTCATTTTCTATCATTGTTCTTTCCTTTCATTTCTAAATGATTGAAAATAATATGATTCCAATTTTATTTTTCCTCTTATTTCCATCT
>CAZNAP010000106.1:0-7886 GCA_964571145.1 uncultured Lachnospiraceae bacterium
CTGCTCTTTTTGATCCAGATTATCCTGCATCTGCTCTCACCTCCTTCCTATATTATCATGAATTAATAGATACTTCCACTGTTTACAATCGGTTGTGCATCCTTATTTCCGCAAAGTACAACTAACAGATTGCTGACCATAGCTGCCTTACGCTCTTCATCTAAAACAACAATTTCTTCTTCACTCAGTTCATCAATTGCCATTTTCACCATGCTTACAGCACCTTCTACAATTTTCTTACGAGCTGCAATAATTGCTACTGCCTGCTGTCTTTGCAACATTGCTGCCGCAATTTCTTCTGCATAGGATAAGTGTGTAATACGAACCTCAATGATTTCCAGTCCTGCTGCCTTCACCTTTTCCTGCAATTCACTTGTCATGCTCTTTGCAATTTCCTGACTGCTGCCACGTAATGTTTTCTCCTCAGCGTCTTGTGCCTCATCTTCATCCATTACATCATAAGGATACAATCTGGCAATATTGCGTATGGTTGAATCACATTGAATAGAAAGATATTTTTTATAATTTTCCACTTGAAATACAGCACTTGTTGGATCTGCTACTTTCCAAATGACTACTGCTCCAATAATAATCGGATTACCTAATACATCATTTACTTTTTGTTTTTCATTATTCAAGGTCATAACCTTGGTTGAAATTTTCTTAATGCTTACCGTTGTGCTAATTCCATTTTGGTTTACAGCCATTGTACTGACATTTGTCTTTCCTGCCGGATTAATCGCTACAACAAATGGATTTGTAAAATAAAAACCTGGGTTCTTAATAGTTCCGTAGTAATTACCAAATAATGTAAATACCATTGCTTCATTGGGATCAATGACATGCAAGCCGCATAAGAGAAGTATAAATAGTATAAAAGCTATAATGGATATGCCCAGCAACACACCTCCAGCTGCATAGGTACTTCTTTCCAATAAAATGATAGAGAATACAAATACGGCAATTGATGCTATGATGCCCACTATACTTCCCAGTAATGCGACAGCTCCATTTGTTTTCGTAATTTCCTTTTCTACGATTGTTGAGTTCTTCTTTTCTTCCATAATTTCTCCATTCCGCCTCATACAGCAAATTCAAAAGTGATATTGTTTTGATATCATTATAATATATCTTTTTGATTGGATTGTCAATACAAATCGTAAATTGAATTTTTAGCTTGAATTTATAACTGTCAATATGAACTCCCATTTTACAAAAAGAATATTCCCACAAGCTTGAATAAAATTCGACTTGTGGGAACACAATATTAGCTACTCGTTAATTTTCGTCACTAGTTGCTTAGTCATCCGGCGTTTATCCTTGCAGCCCTCTGGATTGACGATCCATATCCTCGATTACTATATCGTAAATTTCTCCTATTGTAGAGCAATACTCCAATACCTGCCATGGTTCATTGGTATGAAAATGAATTTTAATCAGCTCATCATCTCCCACCGCCAACAGGCAGTCACCCTTGAAATGATTGGAAAAATATTCTGTAATGACATCTTCATCCAAGTCTTCGCCCTCAATTAGCAACTGTGTATCATACTTAAATTCCAGCATAATTTATCTTCTCCCTTTCTTAGCTATGTATTCTTTGGTCTTCTTCAACGCTTCTACTGTTTTGGTTTCCAACACAACTCTGGTTCCTGTAGCCTGTGCCATACAAAGAATTCTTGCCAAATCAATCTCTCCGTCGCCAAATGCCAGATGGTTATTTTTTCTGGTGGCATCATGCGCATGGATATGTACCAACCGATCCTTGTGTTCCTCAAAAAATGGTTTATCCACATCTCCTACTACATAACTATGTCCGATATCTAAAGTCAGCCCAAAGCAAGGACTTTCCAACAATAATTCAATTGCCTTTTGCTCATAAGGTTGAAATCCATCCGTATTCTCAACAGTAATCACAATCGGTGCTTCCCCAATTTCTTTCTCACACATCTCTCTGAATTCCAACATGTTTTGCATATAGTATTCACTATATTCTTCAAAAAGAAACCTTCTTTTATCAGGAAGTGCAATATAAATCCCCTTTGCCAAATGCATGTTAATAATAGGTGCTTCAATTTTCTTAGCCAAAGAAATAGCCTCACGTACAGTTTCCAAATACGCGCTTTTCACTTTTTGATTAAATTCGCTAATATTCAAGTTCTCTTCTAAATGAATGGTAAAGTAAATATTCTCTTTCTGGCGCACTTCATTGAGCCAATCTGCATCCAGTTTCTCCAACTGACACTGCGGAAAATTCATGTTCCACTCAATAAACTGCAAGCCCAGTTGCTTACACAAGCGAACGCACTCCTCTTGTGTCTGTGCTTCAATTAAAAAAGGCATTCCATAATCCATGGCAAATCCCTCCTCTTATGCATTATTTTCGTTACATGATTATAACATTAATGAATAAAATTGCCATGAATGCAAGCAATATCCAAAAAACTGTTACTCCTATTTTCTTACGTTTTGCACTAACCTCTTTTTGAGCTTCACGCCTATTATCGTGCTCCAAAAGTTGAATTTCTCTTGCCATCTCACGCATGATATTATCCGATCTGTTTGGAAGTGCCATAGTAACTCCTTTCAGCCTGATAGGACAAAAATCAAATTATTAGTTAATATTTATATTAGTCGCTTGGTGCCTAGTCGAACCCGTTTCAGAAGTGTTATTTTTAATTAGTATTGGCATAAAACTGAGCTAAAATCCAGCAAGCGACTAAATACCAGCAAGGAAGCCATTAGTAAGTTGCTTTAAAATCCTACTAAAACTATTAAGCAAAAAAACTTAGTAGGTAGCTTTTTCTTCAATTTACCTACGAGAAGTCAACAAGGAAGCTATTAGCAGGTTGCATTTAGGCCGATTGAACCTATAAAAAGCCAGTAAGGAAGCCATTTGTAGGTCGGCGGCACAGAATTTTGTGGACGAAATTCAACTATTCACGCATTTTAGTAGGAAAACGGTCTTCTAAATCGGTAGGCTAAATGCCACAATTGACACTTTTAGTCCCCAAAGTAGACATTACCGGATTTTTCTTACGAGATCAACGCCTACCTTGAAAAAATTCAGGTTTCGGATAAGCCCCGAGTGCCTACCTTTATTATACGGATGAATGCAGAACTTCACAAGGTTTTTTTATCCTTTGCAGCCATAAGATATATACCAAGCGACTAACACAAAGAAACCTGAAATCTATTAACTAAATTTCAGGCTCCTTGTTATTTTTATTTCTATTTATATTTCTAATTCTATTTCACTAGCATATAAATTGTTTGTCCGTTCTGTATTCGCAGGACTCTATTATTAATATAAATTAGCAGAATCTGCTATATTTACAAAGAAAGCCGTTCCCCCTGCAAATACCATTAGTACTATAATCAGAACAATGGCAATAATCCACATACAGAAAAATGATCTTGCAAAATTCTGAACGTTTTTATTCTTGTTTCCGCCAAAAGCGAATACCAATAATAAAATAAAACCAACACAAGGAATTGCAAACAGTAACTGATAACCAAAATATCCCCACATACTAATCGGCTGATATTCTGCTGGAATCGTATCCTTGGAATATACTTGATTGTAAACGTTTACCGGTGTAGGTGCCGGGATTGGTTCTGGTGTTGGCGTCGGTGCCGGAGCAGGTACTGGAATTGGTGTCGGTTCCGGTGCTACTACCGGAGTTGGTTCAGGTGTTACTACCGGTGTCGGTTCCGGTACTGGAGTAGGTTCTGGTGTTACTACCGGTTCGGATTCCACTACTGGTTCAGGTGTTACGATTGGTTCTGGTGCTGGTGTAGGTTCAGGTGCTGCTGCCGGTTCTGGGCTCTCCAGACGATTACCACATCCTGCACAGAATATTGCGCCTTCTCCATTTTCTTTTCCACAAGCTAAACATTTCATTGCTATTTCCCTCGCTTTCTCTATTGTACATATAACTAATACACTACCTATTTTAGTTAATTATGACGGCAAATGCAACATAAGTTTTACTAATTCTCATTAGTTCTCATTAGTGACTGTTACAGAATTAGCGAAATACACTGTACATCCATCTTCTCTATGCTGCGTAACAACCTTTTCCACTCCGTACTCCTCTATCGAAATCATGCCCTCCGGAGACTTAACTAATCTAAATTCAGCCAGTCCACCCACCAGACAGTCCTCTCGGTTTTGTCCTGAAATTAGATTCCCCAGTGAATAATAAACAAGCATTTGATGTCCATCTTCTCTTGTTCTCATTTCATAGGGTTGCAATACATGTGGATGCGTTCCGACTACCACATCTACTCCATGTTCCAATAATAAATCTGACCAATACTGCTGGTCTTCATCCACATCCTCACTATATTCCGTTCCCCAATGTGCGAATACAATCACTGCGTCCGCATTCATTCTTGCATAATCCAATTGTTCTATCATTCTTTCTTCATCTCGAAAACGCTCTACAAGATACGGTTGTTCTTCCGGCGAAGATATTCCGTTTGTTCCATAAGTATAATTCAGCAAAGCAATTCGAATCCCTTTTTTTTCGACAATTTTAACTGATACCTCCGAATGAACTGACTCCGCATTGTCCATCGCTGCAGCATTGGGTGGATTAACTCCAAGATATATCATGTCCTCTGTGTCTTCGTAAAACTTCGTTGTAACACCAATCCCATAAAGCCCCTTATCCAGCACATGATTGGTTGCAAGCGTTACAATATCAAATCCTGCATTTACAATCGCATCTCCTACTTTAATGGGTGTCCCAAATCTTGGATAATCGCTGACCAGCCCCTCATCCTCAACAAATATCGTTTCCTGATTAATGGATGCATAATCAGCCTGTTCAATTTTCTCCTTAATGTTCTCATATAAATAATCATAACCATTGTCTTCAAACTGCAGTATCGGCATATGCATCAGATTGTCTCCCGCACACACAAAACTGACACTTTCTTCTTTTGCCTCTCCAACAAGTTTCAAACCGAAATCCTGCCATTCCCATATCATGCTGGCACCTGCTCTATCTGTAATAATCAACCTGTCTTTTGAGCCTCTTGCAATTGACGACACCTCATAGCCCAGCGCCGAAGACATCCATACAGCGCTTAACTTTGTATCCCTTGTCTCATCCCACTGATAAATAAAGATATGCTGCTCCAGGCGGATATCATTATGTTCCACCCAAATCGGTCGATATTTCCCATAACTGCCATGCTTCCATACAAGCAAAATCAGTTCCTTCTTACCGTCGCAATTGATATCATATGACAATGCATCCTGCACGAACCATTCCAAATTTGTATCAAAAACCATCGACTCATCCATCTGTAGACTAAGTCTCCGATTCTCTAACAGAACTTGTGCATCTTCGTATTTGAACTCTTTTTCCCGCCAATCAATCCAATTTGGTAAAAATATACCCATCCACCAGCATAAGAAGAGGGCAGCGATAGACATTATCGCTGCCGCCAAGCCTAATAGCCTCTTCTTTGCAAATCTTTTAGTAATCATATTCCCATTGACTCCTGTAGCTCTGCGTCCATTCCGGTTGTTTAATACTCTCATGCTTTTCATATGGTACCATATTTTCATCTATGCCCATACCAAGCATCTTTCTCCATTCGACATCTGTCAGGCGATTGTCTATCGGCTGCACAAATTGGTAATAAGAAAATACCGCGCCCTTGGCAATTCTCAATTTCCCCTCCACAGGTACCACTACATAAATCGTGGAAATGCCACCGATTGCCTGTTCTAATACTACTCCGTTCGGGTCTGTTGCCACATCTACTACCAATGCCGCCGGATATTCGACGCTGCCCAAGTATCCGTCCTCATCCTGTTCTTTCACTGCCTCTGCCCAGAAGTGCTCAATATTTCCGCCATAAGTACAAATTAATTCATAGTCCTCTTCTGTAATTTTTGCACCGGTTAATTCCTTCACTGATATTTCCATAAGTCGACCTGAAAGTTCACTTAATCGCTCCAAATTCTCTTTGTCCGTTTTACTAAGTACCCCAAAACTTTCCAATCCTTCTTCTGTATTCTTGGTCAGTGCACTTAATTTTGCATATACTTCCGCTTCCGGCTCCACATATCCACGGTCATCCAACTCATAATTATCGCCACCCATTTCTGCAATAAACTGTTTTGAGTAGAGAACCGTATCATGTTTCAATTCAGTAAAACTTGACAAAAACGATTCCAGATTTTTTTTCGTCCATTCACCGTTCTGCATGAACACCGGATAACCCTCTCCTTTTTCAACTAAAAGTGGTCGCAAAGTATCCAACCATCCTCCATACAAACTTGCGTTCCACAGTATACTTGGTGCATTTTCAATTTCCTCTCGCACTTTGTTCATATTCTCGGCATATCCTGCATACTCAAAGTTTCCATCTGCCTCTAACAAATCAAGTGCACTATCAGAACCCATAGCAGCCGGAATATCTAATGAATCCGGCAAATTCCGCTTATGCCCATCCGGATTTTCCTTTACTTTACTGTAGCACAGCTGTGTAAAAATAGCTGCATCTAAAGTAAATCTCTGTCCCATAAATCGATAGCCCTTGGCTTCCTCTGTTTTATCGGTCTTCCCTCCATCATCCACAAATACCACAGAATTAATGGCAGGTGGGTCTAATTCAGATGTTAACCTATGATACTCTTGAAAGGCTTCCTCATTGTTAATCAATGACTCAGCAGTCACCTTTTCTCCATATGCTTGCTGTATCAGTGGATAATATTCATAAATTCCCGAATCATCACTTGCTCCTGCGAAAAATGCAGTTATTGAATATACCTTCTCCCAATTTTCAAAAGACTCATCACTGAACGCAAGTGTCATAAGCAATGCGCATCTGTCGGTCAGTTCATCCTTTTGAGAAAAATTGCGACGGCCGTACCACATCATTGTTCGAAAATATTTCTCTAGCTGTTCATCCCCATCATAATAACCTCTTGGCTTATACTGAGAATAATCTTCAAGTTCGTCAATCAGCGAAGACTGTTCTACTGCCTCGGCAGCTGATATCAGTTCTATTTCTCGCTCAACAATATCCTTCACAAAGTCAGGTGTAGAAACATCTGCTCCAATTAGTGTGGCTCCTATTGTAAAGAATGCCACATTGATCCTTGAAGCATCTTCCCACTCAGTACCCTTCAACTGCTCATACTGACTCATGGAATTCTTCTGCATGTCCGTACTCATATCCTTCACAGCATCAAAGAGATAATCCTTTTCTGTGTTTTTTTGGAGCATGGCAAAATATAGATGATAAGTATGCATCATAGAATCCACAGTAATAAAATTCGGCGTTTGTGTATAACGATTAAATTCATATTCGTCAAAGAATTCATTTCCTGTGCCATCCACAACTAGGAAATGATTCATTGCAAGTTGATTTAACATATGATCTTGTAGATGAATGCGATCCATATTTTCAATATTCGAAAAATCTGATTTCACCTGGTACTGTGGCACCGACGGAACATACTCAGGGATATCCAGATTGGTATACTCTCCTATTAGATAATTTCTGGTTTCACTAATGTCCGGTGAAAAGAAACCCGGATTATCAATTGCGACTTTCTTATCTTCTACCTCTTCTTGTGTCTTGACTGGCACTTTTTCTTTCTCCATGCCCTCATCTTGCGTAACAGCCTCTGCTGTCTCGTTCTTGACCGCGCATCCCGCTATTATAGTTACTGCAACCAACAACATGCCAAGGCAGATTCTTGTAACTAAAAACTTTCTGTTTCCCCTATCTTTATTCATCCCTTTTAATTTCCTTTCCTGTTCGCATTTGCCTCTTATATGATTCCCTTACCATAGAACAAATATGATTTCATTATAATTCATTTTTCTATCCGTGCCAACTTGATGTTATATTCT
>CAZNAP010000107.1:0-7852 GCA_964571145.1 uncultured Lachnospiraceae bacterium
ATATGATATTGTTAGGTATATTCTTTTTAGTAAACGGACACGAGGCGACCTACCATGAGTTTAGACAAGCTTGCTGTTTTACAGGAAATGTATGATAGTTGCCTGCAAGACAGAAACGATATTAATAAAAAAATTGCAAATAATAATGAAAAACTAAATGAGATAGATGCTTATTTGCAATCTGTCCGAGATGAAATAGAATCAGATTTTAAAGTGTTTTCACCAAGAAGTGCTGAAGTAATCTATAAGGAGAAACTTCAAGAGAAAAATTTGGAAAAAGAAGCAATTGAAAATGATAATCAAATTCATTATAGAAAGTTAAGCCAGGTTGACAAACAGATTGAAAAAATTCAGTTGCTTTTAGAAGACCAAAATCCTGGTATAGAGAATCACGATATACCCTGTAGTGATATTACGGACAAAGGCAATGATTTATTTTCATTAAAAGCACTGGAATTACAAGAGAAAGAACGTCAAAGAATTGCACGAGAATTACACGATTCCACTGTTCAGAATTTGACACATCTCGTACACACTATAGAACTAAGCTCATTATTTATAGACCAAGATCCTATTAGAGCCAAGCTGGAACTTGAATCAAGTATTAAAAATTTGAAACAAACGATTCAAGAAATACGGGATACTATTTTTGACTTGAGACCAATGTCTTTTGATGATTTGGGATTTAAAAAATGTTTGGAAGAATTAATTTCAAATATTTGTGTACAGTTTCCAGGTTGCGAAATTATTTATGATATATGCGAAATTACTTATAGTGAATTAGCTGAAAACGAAACAGAAAAAGCAAGTATTTTTCTGTTAACTATTTATAGAATTATTCAGGAAGCGCTAATCAATTCTTTAAAGCATTCACAAGCTGATAAGATTAATATAGTCATCAGCAAAAAGGATGGAATTTGTTTTATTAATATATCCGATAACGGTAAAGGTTTCTCATTAGAGCAATGTGACGAACAAGGTATTACTAAGCATTTTGGCATTTCAATTATGAGGGAACGTGTGGATTTATTAGGTGGTAAGATTTCAATTAACACAGAACTTGATAAGGGGACAGAGATTGAGATTGAAATTTCAATTTCATAGTATTGGAGGGTTAGTTAATGAGCATCAAAGTTATGCTTGCAGACGATCATGTCTTAATGCGAGAAGGAATTAAACATTTACTAGAATTTGATGGAAGCATTGAAGTTATTGAAGAAGCCAATGATGGACTCGAATGCTTAAGCAAATTAATAAAGGTACGTCCAGACATTCTTCTATTAGATATTAATATGCCTAATATGAATGGAATTGATGTGTTGGAAGAATTAAAACGGAAAAAAGATCCAACGAAGGTTTTGGTTCTGACAGTACACAGCGAAGTTGAATATCTTGTCAAAGCTGTAGATATTGGTGCAAACGGATATATATTAAAAGATTCTGGTTCGTTTGAACTAAAACAGGCTATTATGACAATTATGCAAGATGATTCTTATATTCAGCCAAGTTTAATTCCATCATTGAATTCTAGACTGATTAATAGAGATATTGACAAAGAAAGATTAGAGCTGTTGACCAAGCGTGAAGTTGAGATACTGATGCAGATAGCCGGTGGAATGTTTAATAAAGAAATAGCCAATAATTTAAATATCAGTGAAAGAACTGTAAAAAATCATATATCCAGTATATTCAAAAAGATAGAAGTTTCCGATCGTACACAAGCAGCCGTTTTTGCAATAAGAAACAATATGGTTAAGCTATATTAGTTGAAAAACACATAAACAAGTCAAAGATAAAATATGCAGGAACTGCAACTCTTGCATATTTTTTTGTGGCCTAAATGCCATTATGGGCAGTTTATATGTTTCACGTGAAACATTTGAACGCACAGTCGACAGTTATACAAGATAATGTTTCACGTGAAACATTAACCCACTAAATGTAGTAAGTGATCTCGTGAAACATTATATCGAAATGCGTGAAACGTGCATAAACACTAAGAACATACAGCATTTCAAATACAAGATGTAGAGGTCAAAAAAAGAAGAGGCACAAGTTTTCTTTTCCATTAAATTAATATGGAATATCAAATTAAGAAGTGATATAATCAGTAAGAAAACCTTTGAGAGAGAAGACTACTTTACCGACAAGACATGGAAGGAAAAATGGAATGGGACGAATAATTGCAATTGCTAATCAAAAAGGAGGAGTAGGGAAAACGACTACTTCTATTAATTTGTCTGCATCATTAGCGCTAAAAGGAAAAAAAGTTTTAGTGATTGACGCAGATCCTCAGGGAAATACCACCAGTGGTTTTGGTGTTGAGAAAAATGAACTTGATAATACTATTTATGAATTAGTATTGGGAGAATGTTCTATTAAAGAAAGTATTATTAAAGATGTGATTCCAGGGGTATCAATTATTCCGGCAAACGTAAACTTGGCAGCTGCTGAAATAGAATTAATTGGAATTGATCATAAAGAATTTATATTATCTAAAGAAGTAGAATGGGTAAAAGACAGTTATGATTATATTATGATTGATTGTCCGCCTTCCTTAAACTTATTAACATTAAATGCAATGACAACTGCAGATTCTGTATTGGTTCCAATTCAATGTGAATATTACGCACTGGAAGGATTAAGCCAGTTAATACATACAATCAATTTAGTAAAGGAACGTTTAAAACCGGAATTGGATATAGAAGGTGTAGTGTTTACCATGTTTGATTCCAGAACAAATTTATCTACACAGGTTGTGGAAAATGTAAAAAGTCATTTGAAACAGAAAGTCTTTGATACAGTAATTCCCAGAAACATCAGACTTGCAGAAGCCCCCAGTTACGGTATGCCAATTAGTTCTTATGATGCAAAATCAGCAGGAGCAGAAGCTTATATGCAATTGGCAGAGGAAATTATTAATAGAAAGGACAAATGAGTATGGCAGCAGGAAGAGGATTGGGTAAAGGCCTAGATACATTAATACCTAACGATACCCCCAAAAGTAAAGATACGAAACCCAAACAAGAAAAGAACGAAGAAAAGAAATTGGGAGAAACACTTGTCAATATTACAAAGGTAGAACCAAATAGAGAGCAGCCAAGAAAGAATTTTGACGAGGATGCTTTAGAAGAACTTGCTGAATCAATCAAGCAATTTGGTTTGTTGCAGCCAATTCTGGTTCAGGACAGAAAAACATACTATGAGATTATTGCAGGTGAAAGAAGATGGCGTGCGGCCAAAAAAGCCGGACTGAAAGAAGTACCTGTCATTATTAAGAATCTTACGGACAAGGAAATAGTTGAAATTTCTTTAATTGAGAATATTCAAAGAGAAGATTTGAATCCAATTGAAGAAGCACAAGCATACAAAAGACTTTTGACAGAATTTAATATGAAGCAAGACGAAGTGGCTGACAGAGTATCCAAGAGTAGAACAGCCGTTACCAATTCTATGCGTTTATTGAAACTCAGCGATAATGTACAGCAGATGATTATCGATGATATGATTAGTACAGGACATGCACGTGCACTTATTACAATCGAAGATACTGAACAACAATATGCAATTGCACAGCAGATTTTTGATGAAAAACTCAGTGTTCGAGATGTCGAGAAGATGGTTAAAAATCTAAACAAACCTGCTAAGATTAAAAAAGCAATTATGACAGAAAAAGGATTAGAAGCCGTATATCATGATATAGAAGAAAATTTGAAAGAGAAATTGAGTACAAAAGTTATAATTACACCAAAAGGAAATGGTGCCGGAAAGTTAGAGATTGAATTCTACAGCCATGAAGATTTGGAAAAGATTATGGATTTATTATCCAGATAGAAAACAAAAGAAATTGAAAGGTACAGGTAAGATAAATGAATAATTCCTTTTTAACCAATATGGGGTTAGGAAATCTGGATATGGGAATAGTAGCTACTGTAATTGCGATTTTCTTATTGATATGTGTTGTTATATCGATAGCGAACATATGTTCGATAGTTAAAATGAAGAAAACCTATAAGAAATTTATGAACGGAAAAAGCGCCAAGAGCTTGGAAAATGAAATCATCGGACTTTTTGAAGATAATAAGTTTATTAAAGCATCTATTGATAAGAATAAAAAAGATATTAGAGTTTTATATCAGAAAGTGGAATCAACATTCCAAAAACTTGGCATTATTCGCTACGATGCTTTCGAGCATATGGGTGGTAAATTAAGTTTTAGCCTGGCGCTTCTGGATGAAAATAATAATGGTTTTATATTGAATTCAGTACATAGCACAGATGGATGTTATTCTTACACAAAACAAATTCAAGATGGTGTATGTAAAATCTCTTTAGGCAAAGAAGAAGAGCAAGCGCTCAATATGGCTATGAGAATAACAGATTAATACAGGGGTGAACATCCATGAAACTGTTTAAAGTAGATGAATTAAGAGGCGGAGAAATACTGGCAAAAGCAATCATGACAGAAGAATTTCGAGTGTTGCTTTATGAAGAAACGCAGTTGCGCCCTGAATACATCAATAAAATTAAAGAACTGGGAGTATCAGAGGTATACATTAAAGAAGATGAACTGGTTCACGCACAGGCAGTTGTTTTATTAAAAGAAGAAGTTGAAAATACTTTTACAGAAAAAATAAAGACAATTCTTGAGAAACATACTTATAGTAAAAATCAGGAATTGATAGAGTTATGCCAAACAGCGGATAGTATTATTACAAATATTCTTGAAGAAGATGAAGTAGTAGAAAAGATATATGATATCCGAGAAAGAAGCTCTGATATCTACGAACATTCTATCAGTAGTTGTTCATTGGCGACATTAACAGCACTAAAATTGGGGTTGTCGAAAGAAGAAGTACATGATATTAGCGTAGGTTGTTTATTACATGATTTAGGACTTAGATATTTAACAATCGAATATCAAAATCAACCACTGGAAAAACTATCAAAAATGAAATTGGCTGAATATAGAAAACATCCTGTTTATGGGTATGTTGCTCTAAAAGATGAAAATTGGATTAATGAAACAAGCAAGAATATTATCCTTTATCACCATGAGCATATAGACGGATCCGGTTATCCATTAAAAGCGAAGGATATTCCCTTTGCCACAAAAATTGTATCTATTTGCGACACCTTCGACGAGATGATTTGTGGAATCGGCTGTAATAGATATAAAGTATATGAAGCAGTTGAATATTTAAAAACCTATCGAGGTATTTACTTTGATACGAAAATCACCGAAATATTCTTGGAGTTTACAGCCGTATATCCGGTAGGGAGCGAAGTATTACTAAGTGATCAATCCATTGGACGAGTACTGCGTCAAAACAGAGAATTTCCGGACAGGCCAGTAGTCCAAAGAATTAAAGGATCAGATGGTAAACCACCTCAAAAAGAAGAAATTGTAGATTTAATTAAAGTAAATCATTTATTTATTGAGAAAGTACTCATATAAGAGAATTTTAAGGAGGATAAAAGTAAGATGATTGATATTAAGTTTTTAAGAGAAAATCCAGAGGTTGTGAAAGAAAATATAAAGAAGAAGTTTCAGGATAACAAACTTCAACTTGTAGATGAAGTGATTGCGCTTGATTTGGAGAACCGAAAAACGCAACAGGAAGCAGATGATTTACGCGCCAACAGAAATAAAATTTCCAAAGAAATCGGTGGATTAATGGCACAGGGTAAAAAGGATGAAGCAGAATCTAAAAAGGCTGAAGTAGCAGCAGGTGCCAAGAGATTACTGGAACTGGAAGAAAAAGAGAAAGAACTAGAAGAGAAAATCACTAAAATCATGATGGTAATTCCTAATATCATTGATCCCAGTGTTCCAATCGGTAAGGATGATACGGAGAATGTCGAAATAAAAAAATACGGAGAACCAGTCGTTCCCGAATTTGAAGTTCCTTATCATACCGAAATAATGGAGAAATTTGATGGTATTGATTTAGACAGTGCCAGAAAGGTAGCCGGAAATGGTTTCTATTATTTAATGGGAGATATTGCAAGACTTCACTCTGCAGTTATTTCTTATGCCAGAGATTTCATGATAGACAGAGGTTTTACTTATTGTGTACCCCCTTTTATGATTCGCAGTAATGTGGTAACAGGTGTAATGAGTTTCGCCGAAATGGATGCCATGATGTATAAGATTGAAGGAGAAGACCTATATTTAATAGGTACTTCCGAACACTCCATGATTGGTAAATTTATTGATACCATTGTTCCTGAAGAAGAATTACCAAAAACACTTACCAGTTACTCTCCTTGCTTCCGTAAGGAAAAAGGTGCTCACGGATTAGAAGAAAGAGGCGTCTATAGAATTCATCAATTTGAAAAGCAAGAGATGATTGTTGTTTGTAAACCCGAAGATTCAGCAGAGTGGTTTACGAAGTTATGGCAAAATACAGTAGACTTGTTCCGCTCCATGGATATTCCGGTCAGAACGATTGAATGTTGCTCCGGAGATTTGGCCGACTTGAAAGTAAAATCTTATGATGTGGAAGCATGGTCACCCAGACAGAAAAAGTATTTTGAAGTAGGAAGCTGCTCAAATTTAGGCGATGCGCAAGCAAGAAGATTAAAAATTCGTGTAAATGGAGAAAATAGTAAATACTTTGCACATACATTAAATAATACAGTAGTTGCACCGCCAAGAATGCTGATTGCCTTTTTGGAAAACAATCTTCAGGCAGATGGTTCAATCAGGATTCCTGAAGTGCTTCAACCTTATATGGGTGGTAAGACGGTTATTAAGTAGACTTTTGATAAAATAATTAAATTAGATTACAGATATAAATATTTGTAGGTAGGAGGTGAAATTCTTGCATAAATATATGAGAGCAATTGGATTTAGTCAATTAAAAGACCGAAAAGAGCTACAGGAGCTGTTGACAGATATTGTTGTGAATGGGACAGAAAGAGCATACACTTCTAGCGAAGATGATGCATTGGTAGCTTCATTCAGTAAGAATTTTACCGAAAATGCAGGAGCTTCATCGGACTTGAATTTGGGTATTATGGTTTGCGGTGAATTTGATAATGAAGAAAGATTTACTTATGAGTATTATTTTCCCTATTTACGAAGCGGACATATCAGTACTGAAGAGGATGTTTCCGTAGAAAGGCATGCTGCACAGGAGTCCTATGCAGGCGTATGTGATGATATCAGAGTTGGTGTTTCTCTTATTTTTTATTTGCAGAACATGATACCTTATATAAAAGCCAAAAACAGCGATATTCTTCCCGTCAGAGGAACGACACTTTCATTGACAGCCTTGTCCCTAACAGGAACCATCATGATGCCGATTATTAAGACGGAAAAAGATGTGATGAAAGATCAACAGGTGAAAATGAATAGAAGCCAACTTTTGAATGCAGCCAGACGTGGAGACGAAGATGCAATCGAAAACTTGACTTTAGAGGATATGGATACCTATACGGTCATATCTAAAAGAATTCAAGAAGAAGATGTATTTAGTTTAGTAGACACTTATTTTATGCCTTATGGTGTAGAATGCGACCAATATTCTATTTTGGGTGAAATTCTAGAATGTACAATTGGCCAAAACCAGTTAACTGGAGAAGAAATCTATTTAATGTCCCTCAGCTGTAATGATTTGATTTTTGACTTATGTATTAATAAAGAAGATGTTTACGGCGAGCCCAGTGTTGGACGAAGATTTAAGGGTATTATTTGGATGCAGGGATATATAAATTTTCCGGATTAATCTTTTTCCATATGAATCAGTTGTCAGTGATAGTTGATTATGAACTTTGTTCATGATAAAATAATCCGGTAGTTTTGTTGTTCCTGTAGCTCAGTAGGATAGAGCGTTCGCCTCCTAAG
>CAZNAP010000108.1:0-7847 GCA_964571145.1 uncultured Lachnospiraceae bacterium
TTTTCGATAGTTCGTCTTGAAAATAAGTCTGCCGTATGCTATGATATTTAAAACATTGAGATTGGAGTGAGCACATGACTGCAAAAGAATGTATTGTTGAAAGAAGAAGTATACGTCAATTTAAAGATTTGCCGATTTCTCATGATTTATTGGCCGAAATAATTGAAACTGCTTCCTTTGCTCCCAGTTGGAAAAATTCTCAGATTACACGTTATGTTGTGGTTGAAGGAAATTTGAAGAATCAAATTGCTTCCGCTTGTACAGAAGGACATCCTCGAAACGGCGAAATTATTACTCAGGCTCCTGCTCTTGTTGTAATTACCTTTATCAAAGGCAGAAGTGGTTTTGAACGTGATGGTTCCTATACCACACAAAAAGGCGATTCTTGGCAAATGTTTGATGCCGGTATCGCTACTCAGACATTTTGTCTGGCAGCACATGAGCAAGGTATTGGTAGTGTAATTATGGGTATATTCGATGATGCTAAAGTTGCTTCTATCTTAGATCTTCCCGATACACAGGAAGTAGCAGCACTTGTTCCCATTGGTTATCCAGACGAAATCCCCGTTGCTCCCAAAAGAAAAACCGTTGAAGATTTATTATCTATTAAAAGTTAATTGTTTATTTTTAAATCGAAGAGCTAAAACTCTTCGATTTATTTATGTAAAGGAGGAGTATTTATGCGACATCTGATGAGTCCTCTGGATTTATCCACTGAGGAACTAGACAACCTTTTTGACCTGGCAAATGACATTGAGGCAAATATGGAGAAATATGCTCATGCCTGTGCAGGCAAAAAACTGGCAACTTGTTTTTATGAACCCAGCACACGAACACGACTTAGCTTTGAGGCAGCTATGCTCAATCTGGGAGGTAACGTCATTGGATTTTCCGATGCGGGCTCCTCTTCCGCTTCTAAAGGTGAAAGTGTATCCGATACAATCCGCGTCATATCCTGCTTCGCAGACATATGTGCAATGCGCCACCCCAAAGAAGGTGCACCCATGGTAGCAGCCAGCCGTTCTTCCATTCCTGTTATTAATGCCGGAGACGGAGGGCACCAACATCCTACCCAAACATTAACCGACCTTTTAACCATTCGTTCTCTAAAAGGACGCCTGAACAACTTTACCATCGGAATTTGTGGCGACCTTAAGTTCGGACGTACCGTTCACTCTCTGATTAATGCACTGGTTCGTTATGAAGGTATTAAGTTTATCTTCATATCACCAAATGAATTAAGAGTTCCCGATTATGTAACGGATATGTTAAAGGAAAAGAATATTCCTTACGAAGAAGTGATTCGACTGGACGACATTATGCCTTCTCTGGATTTCCTCTATATGACCCGCGTACAAAAAGAACGCTTTTTCAATGAAGAAGATTATGTACGTTTAAAAGACTTTTATGTACTGGATAAAACAAAAATGACACTGGCAAAAAAAGATATGCTGGTACTGCATCCGCTTCCCCGCGTCAACGAAATTTCTGTTGAAGTAGATGAAGACACCAGAGCTGCGTATTTTAAACAAGTACAATATGGCGTTTATGTCAGAATGGCATTAATTCTCACTTTATTGAATATCAAAGTGAATTAGGAATATAGGGAGGAAAAATCATGTTAAATGTTGGAAAAATCGAAGAAGGATTTGTTTTGGATCACATTAAAGCCGGCAAAAGCCTTTCCATCTATCATCACCTGCAATTAGATAAACTGGATTGTACTGTTGCAATTATTAAAAATGCCAAAAGTAGCAAATTGGGGAAAAAAGATATTTTAAAAGTGGAATGTGATATCGATATGCTGGACTTAGATGTACTGGCTTTCATCGACCACAACATTACCGTCAATGTGATTAAAGACGGAGAAATTGTTTCAAAAAAAGAACTCCTGCTACCAAGGGAAATCAAAAATGTCATCCGTTGTAAAAATCCCAGATGCATCACTTCCATTGAGCAGGGGTTACCTCATGTTTTTGTTCTTGCTGATGAAAACGAAGAAACCTATCGTTGTAAATACTGCGAAGAAAAATACACTGAGCATTTATGATGAATGGGCAGTTGTTACTAATCTGGCAACGCCTTTAATGGCTCTTCCTGTCAGCGTTATAAATGTTACCATCAAAAAGCCTACAGCCACTGCAATTATACTAATCATCATTTCATTATGGCTGTAGTGCCGTGTTGGTAAATAAACCTTTAATTTTTCGGTTAAATAAGCAATTGCAACTAACACAGTTGCTGATATTCCCAGCCTAATCAGGCAATTACATTTTGGCCATGAATAATAGATGGTCAATGTCCCCAATACGCCAAGTAGTAAAAACGCTACCGATCTTCCTGTCTGGCGAACCGCATAGGTTACCCGGTCGATATTTTCAGTGGTAAGCACTTGTCCCGGGAATTCCATTTCTGTCAGTTTGACCATCAGCTGTTTGCCCAATTCCTTAGATACTTCTCCATTCTGAAAAGACAGATAAGTAATTCCGATAATCATCGCTATAAAGACAATCCATAATGTGATTATTATAGTTTTCTTTTTCTTACTTTTATTTACAGTATTCAAGTTGTTCCTGTCCCAATTTCTTTGCAAAGTTAATTTTATTCCCATAAACACCGAGTAACTAGATAATTGCCTCTATTATAGGTGCAATTATCTTTTAATGTCAACGAAAAGGCGTCATGATTAAGAAATTATTTAGAATTTCTTCTGTTATTTCGACTCTTTTCGCTCTTCACCTTCAAATGGTGACAATGTCAGACGAATAAAATAACCTTGGTCATGTGAACAAACCGGACAAATTTCCGGTGCTCTTTCACCCTCGTACACAAATCCGCAATTCAAACAAATCCAACCGGTTTTCACATCGGAAACAAATAGTTTGTTCTCTTCCATCCATTCTGCAAATCGTCCAAATCGATCTCCATGCATCTTTTCAATTTCAGAAATCATGAAAAAGGAACTGGCTACTTTTGCGAAGCCTTCTTCTTGTGCTTTATTTCCAAATTCTTTGTAAATCGGATTGTGTTCTTCATACTCATTATGCTGTGCCATTCGTAGCAACTCTGCCATATTTTTTGTTATGTCAACCGAATATCCGCCATCTACATGAATAGTCTCTCCGGCAAGCTCTTTCAAATGGTTATAAAAGATTTCCGCATGCTCTTTCTCCTGATTGGCAGTATACGTAAACACTGCTTCAATCACATGCAGTTTTTCCTGTTTAGCTTGTGCTGCTGCAAAGGTATAGCGATTTCGCGCCTGGCTTTCTCCTGCAAATGCACGCATCAAATTATCCTTGGTTTCACTGTTTTTAAATTCAACTGACATAAAAACCTCCTTCTTCCATACTCATAATCAATATTATGGATGAAAAAGGAGGTTTTATACTATTTATGCAAAATTTATATATCTAGAATTTACTTATTTGGTAGTCTTTAGTGCGCGCATGGCATTCAAAATCGCCAGTACAGACACACCTACATCAGCAAACACTGCTTCCCACATGTTAGCTACGCCAATTGCTCCGAGTACTAATACCAATGCTTTCACAGCCAAGGCAAAAACAATATTTTGCTTTACAATCTTTAATGTCTTTCTGGAAATCTCTACAACTGATGCAATCTTTCTTACATCGTCATCCATGATGACTACATCTGCTGCTTCAATTGCTGCGTCAGAGCCCATGGTTCCCATGGCTATTCCGATATCGGCTCTGGTTAGTACCGGTGCGTCATTAATACCGTCGCCAACAAAGGCCAGTTTTTCTTTGTCACGTTGCTCTGAAAGAAGTCTTTCTACCTGTGCGACTTTATCACCCGGCAATAGCTGCGCATGCACTTCATCCAGTTTTAACTCTTCTGCAACTGCCTGCGCTGCTTCAGCTCTGTCGCCGGTTAACATAACACACTTTTTAACACCAACCTGTTTCATTCTTTGAATTGCTTCGGCTGCTTCTTCCTTGACTTTATCTGAAATAACAACTGCACCTAAATACTTCTTTTCACAGGCGATGTAGACAACTGTACCGGCAATTTGGCAAGGCTCATAAGTAATTTGATTAGCAATCATGAGTTTCTCGTTACCAAGAAGTACTTCTTGGCCATCAATGGGAACAACAATACCATGACCGGGTATCTCCGTAGCCTGCCCTACTCTGCTCATGTCCGGTTCATGACCATATGCTTCCTTAATGGAACTTGCAATGGGATGGTTGGAGAAGCCTTCTCCTAAAGCTGCCAACTCCAGCAATTCTGCTTCATTGATACTTTTTTCATGTATACTAGTTTCATGTGCCGTTATGATTTTCTGCACTTGGAATTCGCCCTTTGTTAAGGTTCCTGTCTTGTCAAAAACAATGGTTGTCATTTCGGCAACTGCTTCTAAAAAATTGCTTCCTTTAACCAAAACACCAATTTTGGATGCTGCACCAATTCCTCCGAAGAATCCAAGCGGAACAGAAATAACCAAAGCACAGGGACAGGATATTACCAAGAAAATACAAGCCCTCTGAATCCATTCACTCCACTGTCCGTCAAATAACAAGGGCGGAACAATCGCTAATAATAAGGCTCCAATGGTTACAACCGGTGTATAATATTTAGCAAATCTGGTAATAAAATTCTCTACATGAGCCTTTTTACTGCCGGCATTTTCAACCAATTCCAAAATTCTTGCAACAGTAGAGTCATCAAATTCCTTATCTACTCTCACCTTTAACGTGCCACTTCCATTAATACAGCCACTGATAATTTCATCACCTACTGCTGCTCGCCTTGGCACAGACTCTCCTGTTAGAGCAGCCGTATCAATCAAAGATTCTCCTTCAATAACTGTACCGTCCAAAGGGATTCTCTCTCCCGGTTTAATGACGATTATGTTACCAATTTCTACTGCATCGGGATCAACTGTAACCACTGCCCCGTCTTTTTCTAAATTTGCATACTCAGGGCAAATATCCATCATATCCGCAATCGACTGTCTGGATTTGCCTACTGCATAGCTTTGGAATAGTTCACCTACCTGATAAAACAGCATTACTGCTACTGCTTCCAAATATTCTCCTACACCAAATGCTCCAAAAGTTGCGATCATCATTAAGAAATTTTCATCAAAAACCTGCCCATGACTAATGTTTCTGGCAGCTTTCCAAATAATGTCATATCCTATGATCAAATAAGGAACCAAAAAAATAATGAATATAATCAATGTTCCTTCTAAGAGTTCTAAGACTCCGGTATGTTCACTAAAAAACAAACCAATAAAAATCACAAATGTAATGATAATTCTAATCAGCGTTTTTTTATGTTTTGCAGTCATTTTCGCTCCAGTCTACGTAGTCACTCGGTGCGTATCCTCGCGACTATATTAAAGTATGATTTTACAGTCCGGCTCTATCTTCGCGCAAACAGCAACCACATTTTTCATAATCTCATCAAAATGCTCATCTTCTGCATCTATTGTAAGCTTCTGTGCCAAAAAGCTTACATTGGCATCATGGACGCCTTCAATTTTTTTGATTCCTTCTTCCATTTTTGCTGCACAATTTGCACAGTCTAAATCTTCTAATTTAAATTTTTTCTTCATATTATACGCTCCTTATTCTTCAATATGTTCTCTACCCTGCGCAATAATGGTTCTCACATGAGCATCTGCAAGTGAATAGAAAACCTGCTTGCCTTCTCTGCGGTTCTTAATCAGCTTGGATTGCTTCAAAATCTTTAGTTGGTGTGATATTGCCGACTGCGTCATATTTAAAACCTGTGCCAAATCACATACACAAACCTCTGATTCAAATAGCACAAACAAAATTCTGATTCTGGTAGAATCCCCAAATACTTTAAAAAGTTCTGCCAAATCATATAATTCTTCTTCGCGTGGCATATCTTTATTTACAACTTCCAATAAATCCTTATGCGTTTCAAAATGCTCGCAACACTCTACATCATTAATTGTCAATTTCTCACCTGCTTTCTTATTGTAATTTACCTCAATCTAATTACTTGATGCTTATTCAAACAGCTTCAAATTATCAAACATTTGAACAACTGTTCATATGTTTATATTAAAATAATACTTACAGAATGTCAATCATTATTTCTAATCATTTTCATTCTATAAGCATTTCTTTTAGTTTACTTTAAAACGCTAATCACTCGGTGCTTATCATTATAAGTAGTTAATCAATTGAATGATGAATGCTGTGATTGGTACCATAACCACTAGCGTTATTACTATAAAGACAACACCTGTCGAAATTAACGCGCTTGCTAAATTATTTTTTTCACAATACAATTCGTTTGGATTCAGCGGATTAATAAAGATCTTCGTTGATTCTCCTGCTTTGATCTTGAGTCCACCTGTATATTGTTCCGGAGTAGATCGGTAAAGCATGCCATTGTATTCATATTCCCAAACAGAACGGCTTACCAGAACTCTGCTTGTTTGATTTTGATAAGAACGAGGAATGTTTTTATTCTCAAACATCATCATGCGAGGATTCATTTCTTCAAATCCAATACAACGAGCCATAACACTTTGTGTACAGTTGTTCCGCTTCTTTTTCTTAGATTGAATACCTCCAATCAACATTGCAAGTCCGGTAATCATGAAAATACTTGGCAAACCACATGCGAGCAAGAAAAAGGGATTCATGAATTGAATAAGAATAGGAATAAGCGCTATCACCAAACCAACTACGCTAAGTACACCAGCAATAATCTTGATTGACGTTGTAAGCTTCCCCGCTATAGCGAAGCCCCATCCACACAGAACCCCCACCAATAAAATAATCAGTCCTAATGTTACCAGTATTACGGTTACCAAGCCCTCACCATTATTGAACAGTCCAACAAATATACCGGCTCCTGCTCCGCCAAAGGCGATGATAAAAATAGCGATAAACAATAACTTGAATCCAAGCGATGTCTCTTTTGCATCTATTTCTGCATGTCCACCAACATAACTGCCTCTAAATTCATTATGCCTTCGTAAAGTACTCATACCTCTTCTACCCTTCCTATAATTCAAAATGCTCACTTACAGCCATTAGTCGCTCGATGCTAATATCCTTTTTGTTTCAGTTCTGCTACTAGGTTTACATAAAATTCTCGCACATCAAATTCATCAATATTTTCTCTGTTTAAATCAATCATATCTCCATGGGAAATTCCACGGTTTCCATTGACTGTCAAAAAACGGTTCTGACTTCCCCACTGAAATGAAGTATCCGAAACCAAACCATCATTTGCTCCATCAAAATGTTTTACCAACCGATAAGAGAAGTTCAACGGAAATCTTCCACTGACTCCCACATTTAGTTTAGAACCTACACTTTGATAAAATATGCTATTTATATCTTCTACCTCTTGATTAAACTTTTCACAAGCAGAGGCTGTTAAATCTGTTACCGCTTCCAAAAAATCAGGGTTGGTATCTCCGAATTTTCGCAGTGCTTTATTATAATTTTGGGCTACCACCTCTTTCGTTTTTTCAGGTATCTTAGCTAGCAGATAATCTGCAAAAAGGCAGCCTCGATGTGGTGTATTGATGGTTGTTAAAGACGCTACCATTGACTCACAACCACAGCAACTGATTGCATAACGCATATCCAATCCGCCCTTTGAATGAGCAATTACATTTACCTTTTCGCAACCTGTCTCCTGCACAATTTTCTTGATTGTATGAGCCAGCTCCTGCCCACATTCCTGAACAGATGCTGCCGACTGATGATTACCGTAGAATATGAGTGCTCCGTTCTTTTCCAGTTCTGCCGGTATTCTTCCCCAATAATTAAAATATCTAAAATCTCTGAAGAAAACACCATGCACTAATAAAATGGGGTATT
>CAZNAP010000109.1:0-7804 GCA_964571145.1 uncultured Lachnospiraceae bacterium
TGAATCGTATGTGGGTTTATGACACACTGACAGGTGTATTCAACAGAGCGGGATTCTTCAAATTTGCACCTGCGATTATTTTAGAAGCACGGGAAAAGAAACAGGAATTATTTGTATTGTTTTTAGATTTAGATGGATTAAAAAAAGTCAACGACAAATACGGACATGATGAAGGTGATTCCTTTATTAGAGCCATGGCCAATGTACTCAGTCAGGTCCATAGGCATGGTGAATTGTTAATGCGTTATGGCGGAGATGAATTTGTTGTACTTGCCAGAGGCTATAATTATGCAGAAGCGAAAAATTATATTGCACAGGTAGAAACCGGAATAGAAAACTACAATGCTACCTCTACGCACCCATATATTTTAGCAGCCAGTATGGGATATACAATCATGAATCCTGCAGAGGAGTTTGATTTGGAAGAAGTAATAGAAACAGCTGACAGGGAAATGTATAAGGTTAAAAATGAGAAAAAGCGCAAGCTTGCACTGGAAGAGAAGAATAATAAATAAATCGTTTGTTTACGCTCGGGGAAACTGCTATGCGTTACCTGTACAGCCAACTCGAGTCAGGCACTCTCACGGCACATGAGGATTCCGCGTAGTGCTGCTTTGTTCCCAACCTGACACGATTAGCAGGCCATCATTGCGTAAGACCCAACTGTCAACGCCGCTTATACAGGGCAGCCATAGCAGCTTCCCCGAAAATAAATCAAACGATTCAAGGGGCACTGCTTTAGAGCCTTCTTGTAGTATATTGGTTTTTATTTTGTTTGTCAACTCTATGGGAGGAAGCAGTTTGTGTTAATTAACGGATTAAATAAAACTACACTTTTGGATTATCCGGGACGTGTAGCAGCAACCATTTTTACAGGTGGATGTAATTTCAGATGCCCTTTTTGTCATAATGCCGGGCTGGTATTGCACGCCACACAACAAGAAAGGATTTCTGAAGAAGAAGTCTTTTTATTTTTGGAAAAAAGAAAGAATATATTAAAGGGTTTGTGTATCACGGGCGGAGAACCTACTTTGCAGCCTGATTTACCTGACTTTATTCAAAGAGTTCGAGAACTTTCGTATGCGGTCAAACTGGACACAAATGGGTACAACCCAACGATGCTGGCCTATTTGCTGGATAACCAATTATTGGATTATGTTGCTATGGATATTAAAAACTGTCCGAATAAATATGCACAGACAGTTGGCGCAGACAAATTCCCCGGTGGAACAAACGACTTCTTATCGGAATCTATTTACGAATCCGTTCAATTATTAAAAGATGCCTGTATTGACTATGAATTTAGAACAACAGTTGTGAGAGAATTTCATACAAAAGAAGATTTGTTACAGATTGCAGAATGGATTAAAGGGTGCCCGCGTTATTTCTTGCAGAATTATGAGGATAATGATCATATTCTGGCAGCTGATTCAGCGGAAACACAAATTGAGTTATTTCATGGTTATGAAAAGGCCATTTTGGAAGATGTAGCAGAAGCAATTCGACAAGTGCCGGGTATGACAGGCGAAGTTCATTTGCGTGGCGTAGAATAAAACTGGGTAATAGATGTTTTAATTGAGTAAAAACAGGAGTCAGGTGTCAATGACAGAACAGATTAAATTTATGAAAGAAGCCCTGCGACAGGCAAAAAAGGCATATGCATTGGGAGAAGTGCCCATTGGATGTGTGATTGTCTATGAAGGAAAAATTATCGGGCGAGGTTATAATCGTAGGAATACAGACAAGAATACATTAGCACATGCGGAGATTACAGCTATTAATAAGGCCAGTAAAAAAATCGGAGATTGGCGTTTGGAAGGTTGTACACTTTATGTAACGTTGGAGCCTTGTCAGATGTGTGCCGGAGCCATTGTACAGGCCAGAATTGATGAAGTGGTCATGGGTAGCATGAACCCTAAAGCGGGTTGTGGAGGCTCCATATTGAATTTATTGGAAATGCCTGAATTTAATCATCAGGTGAAGATTACCAGAGGTGTATTGGAAGAAGAAAGTACTGCTCTGCTAACCAGTTTTTTTAAAGAATTACGAATTAGAAACAAAGCGGAGAAAGAGAAGTCTTAATGAGTCGCTCGGCTCAGCACCGAGCGACTTTTCATTATTCATTCACTATATTTTGCATCCAGACATCGCTTTTAACCATAAAGAAGCCGATTCCGGCTTTGATTATTTCAGTAAACTGTACCAAGAAGAAAACCAGCGTAATTGAAAGTGCTGTATAATTGGCTAAAACATAGGCAAAAGGTATGACCAGTACCCAGGTATAGACGCTGTCAAATAAAAAGGTAACGAAGGTTTTCCCACCGGAACGCAAGGTGAAATAGGCGCAGTGACAAAAAGCACACAGGGGCATGACTAAGGCAGATACAGTGATAAATTGTCTTGCAAGTTCTTTAATGCTTTCATCGGTATTATAGATAGAAGGGAAGAATCGTCCCACAAAAGCCATAATTGCAGCTACAACGGTACAACAGGCCACACTGAAGAAAATTAATTTAGTGTCGGAATCCCGTGCTTCTTTGATTTTACCGGCGCCAAGAAGTTGCCCTACGACAATGGAAATACAACTGCCCAGCTGTATGTATACCAAATTAAACAAATTGGTAATGGTGGAAGAAATGTTTTGAGCGGCCACTACCTCTAAGCCACGGACGGCATAGCATTGAACAATTACTGTCATTCCCGAAGCCCATAGCATTTCATTTACCATCAGAGGAGTACCTTTGATGAGGATACTTTTCAGAATAGGGGCAGGTATATAGAAGCTTCGATAGGCTCCCTTGATATAGGGATTTTTTTCTTTGTGTGTATGGGTCCAGATGACGACGATGAAATATTCTATAAATCTGGCAATCACCGTAGCAATTGCAGCACCCACAACACCCATAGCAGGAATAGCACCCAGACCAAAGATGAAAATAACATCGAGAATCAGGTTGGTGACAACAGCAACAATACCAGCAAGCATAGGGATAAAAGTTTGACCGGTTTCGCGAATGGCGCTGGTGTAGGTCTGCGTCAGAGCAAAGGGAATCAGACCGATAATCATGACTGCCAGGTACTCTTTGCCAAAGTTAAGAGCCAGAGAAATATCGCCAATTTGTCCGTTATCACTTAAATAAAGGGATATTAACTCAGTATTACAAAAAGTAAATAAAGCAATTGCAATTGCTGTCAGTAAAAATCCGGTATAGAGTTTATAACGAAACGTATATTTCTGTCCTTCGTAATCGCCTTTTCCAAAAAACTGGGTGCCAAAAATTCCGGCACCGGATACACCGCCGAAAATGCAGATGTTAAAAACAAACATCAACTGATTCACAATTGCAACGCCGGACATCTGCTCGGTTCCGATTTGACCTACCATAATGTTGTCCAAAAAACTGACGAAGCTGGTAATCGCGTTCTGAACAATCATTGGAATGGCCAAATATAAAATATGTCTATAAAAATTCTTGTCTCCAATAAATTTTCTTTTGAATTTATTCCACATAACTTTAATCTCCAAATGTATTTATTAAGTAATCCCCTTAAATATAGTTATTTTAGTAGTATAACATGAAAAAGATATTTTTCAAGCAGAACGCTATCCTGTCAAGGTTTGTTTGTTGTGAAATAACGTACTTATTGGTATAATAAAACTATATATTTTATTGGGAGGGCGAACAGCATATGAATTACAAAATTTTGGAATATGATCCATATTTACAGCCACATGCATCGGATATAGAGTTACGTATGAACAACTATTATCGAAAAAAGAAAGAATTGCTTAACGAGCAGACGTCTTTGTTAGATTTTGCCAACGGGCATGAGTATTTTGGATTTCACAAGGCAGATGGCGGTTGGTATTATCGGGAGTGGGCACCGGGAGCAGATGCAGTTTATATTATGGGAGATATGAATGGATGGAACCCCGGAGAATTGGCATTGAATCCCATTGGAAATGGTGTATACGAGATTTTCATATCCGGAAATCATAATTTGTTTAACGGTTGTAATGTCAAAACCGTGATTCATAAAGATGGTCAGCAATTTGAAAGAATTCCGCTTTATGCGAAGCGCGTGGTTCAGGATCCGCAGAATTATGTATGGGCAGCTCAGATTTTAGATGAGTCTGCTTTTCCATGGACAGACCAGAATTTCAAGCCTTCAGAAGAGATGTTTATATACGAATGTCATATCGGTATGGCACAGGAAGAAGCTAAGGTAGGCTCTTATCAGGAGTTTACCAAGAACATACTGCCTAGAATCAAAGATTTGGGATACAATACCATTCAAATTATGGCAATTATGGAACACCCTTATTATGGTTCTTTCGGCTATCAAGTTTCCTCCTTTTTTGCAGCTTCTTCACGTTTTGGCTTACCATGCGATTTAAAAGAATTAATTAATACAGCACATAGCATGGGTATTACAGTATTATTGGATGTCATTCATTCTCATGCGGTTAAAAATACAGACGAGGGCATCAGTAAATTTGATGGTACTGAATACCAGTTTTTCCATACCGGAGCACGTGGTGAGCATCCTGCATGGGATACCAAACTTTTTAACTATAATAAAAATGAAGTCATACATTTTCTGTTATCCAATTTAAAGTTTTGGATGACTGAATATCACTTCGACGGATTCCGTTTTGATGGGGTTACTTCTATGATTTATCACGATCATGGTTTGGGTTCGGCTTTCACGGATTATGGAAAGTATTTCTCACTGAACACAGATACAGAAGCAATTACTTATTTGCAATTGGCCAACGAATTGATTCGGGAAGTAAATCCAAATGCAATTACAATTGCAGAGGATATGTCGGCTATGCCGGGTATGTGCATACCAATAGAGGATGGCGGAATCGGCTTTGATTATCGTCTTTCTATGGGAGTTCCCGATATGTGGATTAAGCTGTTGAAGGACAGCCATGACGAGGATTGGAGCATGGGACAGATTTGGCATGAATTGACTTCCAGACGTCCGATGGAGAAGTATATCGGTTATGCAGAATCTCACGATCAGGCATTGGTAGGCGATAAAACGTTAATGTTCTGGCTTTGTGACAGTGCCATGTACACAGATATGTCTAAGAATTCAAACAGTCTCATAATCGATCGCGGTATTGCACTGCATAAGATGATTCGCCTGGTTACGCTGACGCTTGCCGGCGAAGGGTATTTGAATTTCATGGGCAATGAGTTTGGTCATCCAGAATGGATTGATTTCCCGCGTGAGGGCAATAATTTTGATTACCATTATTGCAGAAGGCAATGGAGTCTGGTGGATAATGACTTGCTAAAATATGAGTGGCTTCGTGATTTTGATAAAGAATTGATTGCACAGACAAAGGAACATGCTATTTTTGCATCTGCACCGGTGAGCATTTATATCGATGAACACGCACATGTATTGGTATATCAAAGAGGCGATGTTTTATTTGCTTTGAATTTTCATCCGTGCAATTCTTATGAGTCCTATTATGTGCGCACGGGTACACCAGGAGATTACACACCACTGCTTTCTACAGATGAAAGTCGTTTTGGTGGCTGGGATCGGGCATCTATGAGCATGACCTATTCGGCAGGTCAGACAGAGAATTCAGATTATGGTTTCTTGATTTATTTACCGGTTCGAACTGGTATCTGTTTGCGGAAAAAGTAGTTAAGTAAAGAGGATGAAACAGTGAAAAAGAAGGTTATTGTGGCAGGACATATTTGTCTGGATATTACACCAATTTTTTCGGATAAGGAAATACATGCGTTCTCAGATTTATTGCAGCCTGGGAAATTGATTTCTATGAAAGAGGCTGATGTGCATACCGGAGGCGCGGTAGCTAATACTGGGCTAGGGATGAAAATCTTGGGCGCAGATGTGTCCCTCATGGGCAAAGTGGGTGAGGATGAATTTGGCGATATTATCAGAAATATCCTGGATAAATATCATGCAGCAGGAAAGCTGATTCGTTCTAAAGAAGAAAGCACTTCTTATTCGATTGTTTTGGCAGTTCCGGGCATAGATCGTATTTTTCTGCATCACCCCGGTGCAAACAATTCTTTTTATGCAACAGATATTGATATAGATGAATTGGGAAAGGCAGCATTATTTCATTTCGGATACCCGCCAATCATGAAATCCATGTACGAGAACGATGGACAGGAATTGCTCACTATTTTATCCAAAGCTAAGCAGGCAGGCTGCGCTACATCGTTGGATATGGCAGCAGTAGACCAAGAATCTGATGCCGGCAAAGCGGATTGGAATAAAATATTGAAGAAAGTCATTCCCTATATTGATTTCTTTCTCCCCAGTGTGGAAGAATTATGTTTTATGCTGGAGCCGTCAAGATTTGAAGAGTGGCAGAAACGGGCAAACGGAAGAGATGTTACCGAAGTGATTTGTATCGAAGAAGACGTTAAGCCGTTGGCGAGAAAATGTGTGGAATATGGTGCCAAGGTGCTTGTTATTAAGTGTGGCGCGGCAGGAATGTATTATTGTACAGCTAGTGAAGAACAGCTAAGTCAAATTGGAGAAAAGGTGAGTCTGGACTGTAGCCTTTGGAGTAATAAAGACGGGTTTGAGAAATCCTATGTTCCTGACAAGGTTTTATCCGGTACGGGAGCAGGAGATACCAGTATAGCAGCGTTTCTAACGGCTATGCTGGAAGGCGATTCTTTAGAGAATTGTATGCATTTGGCGACTGCCGCAGGCGCGTCCTGTGTGGCGACATATGATGCACTGAGTGGTCTGAAACCACTGAATGAATTGCGATTAAAGATTCAAAACGGATGGAAGAAATGTGACTGATAGATATGCTTTGCGTAATCATGTGAGTATAAAAAGAATAGTTTAGAAAGTGAGGCGTAAGCAATGCTGGTTAATATGAATGATATTCTGTTACCTGCTAAAGCGGGACATTATGGAGTCGGTTTTTTTAATGCAGTTAATGTGGAAATGGCTATCGCAATCATAGAAACAGCAGAAGAGTTAAAAGCACCTGTGATGGTGGGGACTGCGGAAATACTATTGCCCACCATGGAGCTGGAACGAGTTGCAGAATATTTGATTCCTATGGCGGAGAAGGCAACAGTACCGGTTTGTATTCATTATGACCACGGCCTGACTTTTGAACGTTGTATTCAGGCATTGAATCTGGGCTTTTCATCTATTATGTATGATTGCTCCACAGATTCCTATGAAGAAAATATTCGCAAAGTAGCGGAAATGGTAAAAATCTGCCATGCAAAGAATGTAACAGTGGAAGGCGAATTGGGACATGTGGGTGACAATTTTGGCAGTGGAAAATTAGAAAACCCCAGTGATTATTTCACAGATGCCGATACAGCATTGGAGTTTGTGACGCGGACAGGTGTGGACTCGCTGGCAGTGGCAGTAGGCAATGCCCATGGCGATTATGCATTCCCGCCTAAACTGGATTTTGATAGAATTGAGCTTATTTCAAAGAAAACAAATTTGCCACTGGTGCTTCACGGAGGAAGTGGCTTGTCTGATGATGATTTTCATAAGGCAGTCAAATTGGGCGTCTCAAAAGTAAATATTTTTACGGATATTGATAAAGCCGGCAAAAGGGGCATAGAAGAAGGGCTTGCAGACGGAGCCAAGACAATGATGGAGTTGATTCCCTACGAAATACAAGCTATGAAAGAGGTCGTTGCAAATAAAATTCAATTGTTCGGCTCAGCAGGGAGGTGCTTGTGAAAAATGATTCAGCAAAAGAAATTAAAATTGCATATATTGGAGGAGGCTCCAGAGGCTGGGCATGGACCTTTATGAC
>CAZNAP010000110.1:0-7592 GCA_964571145.1 uncultured Lachnospiraceae bacterium
TATTCTGTTATTTTTTGTTAAAATAGCAGTGTAATAACATGGAGGTATCTACATGGAGCAAGTAATATTTCATATTGATGTCAATTCTGCTTTCCTAAGTTGGAGTGCGCTAAAGCGACTTTCTTTGGGAGATACGGTGGATTTAAGAGAAATACCTTCTATTGTTGGCGGCGACATAGAGAGTCGTCATGGTGTTGTTTTGGCCAAATCCATTCCTGCCAAGAAATATGGAATTGTTACCGGTGAACCGGTGGTAAATGCTTTTCGGAAATGTCCCTCGTTAATCATGGAAGCACCGGATCATACCTTATATCATCAAAAGAGTCGTGCTCTTATGCAATTCCTGACTGATATCTGCCCGGAAATCGAACAATTAAGTATCGATGAATGTTTCATGAATTTCACTCCAATCAGCCATCTTTATTGCTCACCGGTTGAAGCTGCCGAAGAAATCAAGAACAAAATTCGCACTGATTTTAGATTTACAGTAAATATTGGTATTTCCGATAAAAAAATACTGGCAAAAATGGCTTCCGATTTCACGAAGCCTGATAAAGTACACACTTTATTCACTAACCAAATTCAGGAAAAAATGTGGCCAATGCCCGTTTCTTCTTTATACATGTGTGGGAAATCCAGTGCCCAAGTTCTCAATAAACTAGGCATCCGAACAATCGGTGAACTTGCCGGAACCGACAAAAATATTCTCATTTCTCATTTAAAAAGTCATGGCATTCTGCTATGGGAATATGCCAATGGAATCGATCATACCACTGTGAATCCTGTTCCTTCCGAAGCAAAAGGAGTCGGTAATTCCACTACCCTTCCTCATGATGTTACCCAAATGCAAGAGGCCTGCAGTTATCTGCGTTCACTGGCAGACCAGGTTGCCTCCCGTCTACGCATTTCCAACCAGTTTGCCAGTATGGTCAGTGTTGAAATTAAATACAGCGACTTTCAAACTGCATCTCATCAAAAAATGATCAGTACAGCCACAAATACCTCTCAAATTATTTATGAAACTTCCTGCCAATTGTTTCAGGAATTATGGAACGGCTCGCCCATACGTCTTCTTGGCATTCGTACTACCAAGCTAACCGATGACTGCGAACCGGCACAATTAAGCCTGTTTGATTTTGAACGTCCCACTGTCTCTGCTGCTACTCCTTCAGCCGCAAAATTAGCAGCTTTGGATGAGACTCTGGACAGCATCCGCAAGAAATATGGGGATTCTGCTGTAATCAGAGGCAGTCTATTGAAAGATAAACCTCCCAAAGACTAGTCGCACGGTGCTTATCCGAGCGACATATATCCGTCAGCTGCGCTTTTTTACACTATATCCAAAAGTTCCTAATTTTTCTCCCAAATCATAATAGGTTCCGTGAGAATATGCTAGGGGATGTGCACTTTCCAAGGAAAAGCGTCCCTTCTCGTCCATATACTTCTCGTCGGCATGCACCGCTACCACCTCAGCCACATACATATCATGTGTTCCAAGGCGAAGTGTCTGTTTGACTTTGCATTCCATATTAATGGGGCTTTCCACTAAAAGAGGAGCACCAACCTGCTCTGCTTTCGTTAGGGAAAGGTTCATGTCTTTGAATTTATCCGTATCTTTGCCACTCTTGACTCCGCAATAATCGGTTGCAAAAACCAAATCACGGGTTGTAAGGTTAATCACAAATTCACCAGTTTCTTCTATCATATGATGTGAATATCTCTCAGGTCGAACCGAAATAGATACCATTGGTGGATCGCTGCATACTGTACCTGCCCATGCCACGGTGAAAATATTGGGTTTTCCCTGTTTATCTGCAACTGTAATTAATACTGCCGGTACAGGATAAAGCATGTTCCCCGGCTTCCAGCTTTGCTTTGACATATCTAAACTCCTATCAAGTTTTCTAATACTAGAAAAGTCCAAAAATTCGCGCTGCTGTAACTGCCAAATTTGCAATAGAAAGAATCATTGTAATAATCACAAAGGGCAGTAAGATTTTACTTCTTTTCTCGGTAGCTGCCTGTGCAATTTTCAAGTCTTCTGTCTGCTTCTCCAATTCTTCGATCATAGCAGCTTGTACATTACGATATACTTTTACATTATCTGTATGTAAGAAGTCTTCCATCCCTTTAAAGAGAGATTCCAGTTTCGTCTGTAAATCCGTCATAATACCGGTTATTTCTTCAATACTACCGGAATTTTCTTTAATCTCGGCAATTTTCGCAAGACTCTCACTTACCGTTTTATTAATTCCATCAATAGAAAGCTCAGAAGTCTGCTTAATGCGGGATACCGATTCAGCTTCTACTTCGCCTACGGTCTGTCCAATTCGCTCACCGGCTTTATCCGCCAGTTTCTGTACCCCTTGTGCACTCTCTATATTTGCTAAATTCAATTTACGCATTTCCTGCAGACAGCCATCATACTTCTCCATCTGCTCTTTGAATAAAGTAAGCTGCTTCTCAACGCTTTCCAGTTCCGCTGCATCTGCTGCCGAATTGGCACGAATCATTTCCTGTGAATCGAATTTCTGTACAAATCTGTCCATAAAGTTATCCATATGGTACCCCCGGTTTTCAATATTAGATATGACTGCTTCTCATTTTGTATCTTAACACTCTTACGACTTTTTGACAATAAACTCCTGTAAAGCAACTAGTCCATAGTATTTATTTGAATTTTCTATAGAAAAGCGTTTTTTGTGCAATTTGCACATTTTTCATCCTAAGTCAACTATATTCTTGTCATGATTAACTGTAATTTCATATTGTGTTCATATTTTGTTCATATTTGTATTGTATATTATATCTATATCAATCAGCCGACAATGTAATGTCTTTTCATTACACACAGATAAATTTTTTCATAATAGCCCAGGCACAGAAATGTGTCTGGGCACTCCTCATTTTATGGACTGTTACATGTCATGGGCTATTATATGAATCAAGTCAATCTATGATTCTACTAGTCATTCGGCAATTAGTATTCATCCTTCATCTCGCTCAGGCTCAATACTTCCTCATTCAACGAAAGCATCTTGGCATCCAGTGCTGCTACCATCTTGGCACAGTCCACTAATTCATTTCTAATATGCTCCGGTGCATTGCCTTCAAATTTATAGTGAATTTTATGCTCCAAACTTGCCCAGAAATCCATCGCTACTGTTCGAATCTGAATTTCCACTTTAGTATCAACAATTCGGTCAGATAAATAAACCGGTACAGTAACCAGCATATGATAACTTTTATAACCGCTTGGTTTAGGCGTAACAATATAATCCTTAACTGAAATAACCTTGATATCACTTTGCTTGCTAATCATTTCAGCAATTCTGTAAATATCAGAAGTAAAAGAGCAAATAACCCTGATTCCTGCAATATCATTCACGTACTGAATCATATTTTGAATCGTGGATTCATATCCATTCTTTTTTAATTTTTTCACAATACTTTCTGATGTTTTAATTCTTGATTTAATATGTTCGATTGGATTATATCTGTGAACATGCTGAAATTCTTCATTTAATATTTCCAGTTTCGTGGAGATTTGTTTCAGTGCCGAACTGTAAATCAGAATCACTTCTTTCCAATTATCCACATCACTGTCATCGCGTTCAACTTTTAATTCCATTTATGCCGCCCTGCCTATGTATTTCTTTTTATGCTTCTCCGTAGCCGCTCAGTGCTTATCCAAGTGACTAACAATTGCACTATTATTTTATCATACTTTAGAGGGAAATGTACACTTTTCACAATATTTTAATGATTATTTAATTTATATTGTAAATCACTCGGTGCTTATCCGAGTGACTATCTTTACGACTACGTTGTACTTTTTATTTTGCTCTGTTATAATCTGTTACAAAAGGAGTGTTGTATTATGTTTCGTTTATGGGCTAAGGTAATGAAAGATACACATCTACTAAAAGACACTGTGATTTGTGATGATACGGAAGATACACGTACGCATAAAGTATTTCGTGCATTAGATGAAGCATGCCTGCAATTTGACTTAAGCAGACCCCTCTGGCTGGATGTGAATATCAAAGACTTTAAGCAACATAGTAAAGCCCGATTTTATCAGGATAATTTTATTGATGCCATTGATTTCGATTATCTCGAAATCCACATAATAGAAGAGGACTAGCAAAGCTAGTCCTCTTAATTCGTTTTATTAGTCCTCGTATCCGTTTGGATTATTGCTTTGCCATCTCCAGGAATCAGCACACATTTCTTTGATTCCGTACTTCGCTTCCCAGCCCAATTCTCTCTTGGCTTTAGATGCATCTGAATAGCAAGTTGCTATATCTCCCGCTCTTCTGGATTTAATCACATAAGGTATTTTAATCCCTGTCGCTTCTTCGAAATTCTTCACAATATCCAAAACGCTGTATCCAATTCCGGTTCCCAGATTATAAATACATAATCCCGCTTTTTCTTCGATTTTCTTTAATGCACTCACATGTCCTGAAGCTAAATCCATAACATGAATATAGTCTCTGACTCCGGTACCGTCCGGTGTATCATAATCATCTCCAAATACGCCCAGTTCTTTTAATCTTCCTACAGCTACTTGCGTAATATAGGGCATTAAATTATTGGGAATTCCATTCGGATTCTCTCCTATTGTACCACTTTTATGCGCGCCGATAGGATTAAAGTAACGAAGAAGAATTACATTCCACTCCGGATCTGCTGTATGCATATCCGTCAACACTTGCTCCAGCATAGACTTGGTCCAGCCGTAAGGATTGGTACATAAGCCTTTCGGGCACTCTTCTGTAATCGGAATCATCGCCGGATTTCCATAAATGGTGGCCGAAGAGGAAAAAATAATATTTTTCACATTATGTTTTCGCATTACATCCAGCAGTACCAAGGTTCCTGCTATATTATTTTCATAATATTCCCAAGGTTTCTCTACCGATTCACCCACTGCCTTCAGTCCGGCAAAATGGATTACGGCATCAATCTTCTCTTGGTCAAACACCTTATTCAAAGCTTCTCTGTCCAGAATATCCGCTTTATAAAATGGAATTGATTTTCCTGTGATTTTCTCGACTCTCTGTAAACTCTTTTCGCTCGAATTACTCAGGTTGTCCACAACTACAACGTCATATCCAGCACCCTGTAACTCAATTACTGTATGGCTTCCGATATAGCCGGCACCACCTGCTACTAAAATTTTCATTTTTCCACCTCCTGCATATCGCAGGTTCCCTGCGATACTGCCTCCATAAAAGGTTTGAAACTCTGTTTCAAACTTTATCTCCTTTAATTGATCAAAGCATAATTCCGTTTCTAAGGCAAAGTTCTCTTGCTGTATCGACTGAATCTACACCGGTTGCATTTTTAACAGGTGCAAACTCTCTACTGCGTACCACCTCATAAGGCAGGCAACTATCAAGTTCATGTATCATATCCAGCACTAACTGTTCAAATTTATATCCATTGGGTTCCTGAGGATCCATCATCTTTCCGTTTTCATCAAGTGCTGCAATTTTTTTCTTAACTACATGCAGTGGCAACTTCTTTTCCCTGATTTCTTCCAAATCAGATATACGGAATACATAATTCAGAATAACGCCATAATTGTATGCCGGTTCACCCTTGTCATCTACGGCTTGTTTCATTTCTTCTGTCAATTCATAATACTCAACAATGGAAGGTTTCCCATCTTCCAGGCACATAACGCCCACCTTCTCGTCTGGTGCGACCTTACGAACTACTTTGGAACCTGCAGCACAATTCCTGTTAATAACAGCTCCCACGAAACGAGGATCCGCAATTCTTTGGAGTACATTATCCACGGAAAAGACATTCAGCCACTCCACACCTTCCATCATAGCCCGTTGTGCAAATCCCCATTTATACATAGAAGAATACCAACCGCCATTTCCATTCGGAGAAGTGGATATTTTCCATTTGTCTTCCATATAAACCTTGCCGTTAAAATCACAGGCCGGTGCCATTTCCTGTTTGAAGAAAGTAACACTTTCGCGATTATATCCAAAGAAATTGTGTTCTCTCATGAATCGTATTGTTGCATCATAATTTTTTTCACTGGTCATAACATAAAGCGGTACCCAATAATCCGCCGCCTTCACTACATCCAATAAATTTTCAATTAATCTCTGAAAAATATAGACCGGTTGGGTAATTCCAATATCATAGGTTCCTTTCGGAGCATTGGAACCAAGTCTGGTTCCCATACCACCTGCCAACAAAACAGCACCTACTTTTCCCTGATTAACAGCCTCTAAGCCAGTTTCCAAAAACTGTTGTCTGTATACTTTAATCTCCGGTATCTGTACCACAGGCAAAGGTTCTATTTTGCCTCTTTCGTCTGCACTGGGTTCTTTCTTTAATGTATCCAACACTGAAAAATCAATCGTTGAAATTTGATTTAACAGCCAATTTTGCTTCTCTACCGATAATTCATCATAGTATTTCAAAACATGCTCCTGCCCATAGGCAGCCAGTTTACTCATCGCCTGTTCGTAGTTCATTTTTATTCTTCCTTTCACACTTAGTCGCGATAAACAAAGTAGCGATCCTTACCTCGTCTTTTCGCTTGATACATTGCATTATCTGCTCTGTTAAACATATCCTCGAAGTCATCATATTTTGACATTCTGACGGATATACCCGCGCTGCAGCTGAGAGTCAAGCTTCGTCGTTTACCTTCCTGATCTATCTTCTGCATCACTAAATCAACCTTACTTTCCACCTGCCGAATGGTGTCTTCCTTAATAAAAATGACAAATTCGTCTCCGCCAAATCTAGCAAGAATATTGTCTTTTCCAAAGCATTCAATTAAAATTTGTGCCATATTTTTCAAGATTTCATCGCCAAATTCATGCCCATAAATATCATTAATTGTCTTGAAATCGTCTAAGTCCATCATAATCATATAGGCTTCTTTGGTAGAATTCTGTTTCAACCATCTGGATATCCGATCCATTGCTGCCTTCTTATTATACAGGCCGGTCAGAAAATCCGTTTCAACCCTATGCATCATGTCTTGTCTTTCAGTAGCAAATTCATGAATATTGTCTATTCGACCAATTACTCGAATAATTTTACCATTTTTATCGGCTATGCTTGAATAATGCGCTTTGTGCCACTCGTAATCTCGCTTATTATACTGAGCTAGGAATTCTAATTCTCCTTGCATCGTCATGGTGGCTGCCCGCGATAAAATGCTCAAAAATTTATTCAAATGATCCGGATGAACCAAAGGAATCAACTTAATATATTCATGAAAGCGCTCAATCACCTGTCTTGACTTATTATCTGCAAAATTATTTGTAAATATCATTCGGTCTTCTTCCGGTTGATACTCAAAAAGTAAAGCAGCAGTGGTCTCAACTAAAATTTGATATCGCTCCTCCATAACCTTATATTGATTTTCCAGTTCTCTGATTCGTTCTTCATATTCCGTTTTATTCATACGCATTCCCCTCAATGGCAAATGAACAATTCGCGTGAATACTTATCTTCGATTT
Source organism: uncultured Lachnospiraceae bacterium (assembly GCA_964571145.1). Taxonomy (GTDB): domain Bacteria; phylum Bacillota; class Clostridia; order Lachnospirales; family Lachnospiraceae; genus Suilimivivens. The sequence continues at coordinate 7,509 of CAZNAP010000110.1, forward strand.
ATCCGTTCAATAGCGAAAATTATCTGTAGTGGTTATTATATTATAATTTTTTTTCTGATATTATGCAACTGTATCTTCAATTTA
>CAZNAP010000111.1:0-7568 GCA_964571145.1 uncultured Lachnospiraceae bacterium
TTTATCAATGCTTTGAGGGTGGTTTATAAAGTACTGACGTAGAATCTCAGTATAAATAAAGCAGAAAATACAGCTGGTTTTTTTGTAGAATTTTTAAATGAGCAGATGGAAAAGGAGTACTTTTTAATGGCAGCGTATTTAAGGGCTGATGCACAAGAAATCAGCTCCGAAAATACAATCGAACAGTTATTGATTTCGAGGATTCCGATTATTCAATATATGCAGCTTTATCAGGAGCAGACCTTAGAGCAAGAGGATGAAAGTACAGCACAGCGAATTCTGCAACTGGAAGGTATGGATGAATCGGTTCGAGATATTGATGAGGAAAGTCTGGATTACGGAGAAGACGCATTACATATTGAGAACAGCATGCTAATAGAAATGGAACGAGAAAACGGTTTACATAACAATGTGGCAGGAGAAACAACTGGAGAAGAAGCAGGAGATGAAAAGGTACTGACTTTTTCGCCGTCGTCCTATCCCTCCTATTCCTATGACTGGTCTGAAGAATGGGATTATGAGAAACTGGTATCCAATTTTTATGCAGTGGATAAATCGACGCAGCTGGCACAGAAATATATGAAGCTTCATTCTTTGTTGGAGTGTGATTTATCGGTAGACAAGAGCATAGAAGGGCCGCAGATATTAATTTATCACACCCATTCACTGGAAGCATTTCAAGATTCTAAACCGGGTGATACATCTACCTCAATTATTGGAGCAGGTGCAAAACTGGCTAGATTATTGGAGGAAGAATATGGATTCAAAGTGTATCATCATCAGGAGGAATTCGATACAGAGCATTCAGAAGCTTATGCAGCAGCTTTGCCGAAGCTTGAGAAGATATTGGAAGAAAATCCAACCATAGAGGTTGTGATTGATTTACATAGAGATGCCATGACCGGTGACAGACGGCTTGTAATGGACTTGCAGGGACGGCCCACAGCTCGTTTCATGTTTTTCAATGGATTGAGTTATACGAAAGGAAATGGGGAAATATCCTATTTGGAAAATCCATACATACAAGATAATCTGGCGTTGTCTTTTCAGGCACAGGTAGCAGCCAATGAATACTATCCTGGAATCGCAAGAAAAATCTACTTAAAGGCATACCGATACAACATGCATTTGAAGCCCAAAAGCATGTTGATTGAATTGGGGGCACAGAACAATACAGTAGAAGAAATTATGAATGCCTGTGACCCGCTGGCACATATCCTTGCCATTGTGTTCGACGAAATGTTATGATAAAATGAGCATTAGTATTAATGAGAGCGCAGAATACAACAAAAGAATAGTCTGCGAGAAGGGTTTGATATCTATGGCACAGATTGACCAAAGTAAAATTAGAAATTTCTGTATTGTAGCACATATCGATCATGGTAAGTCTACTTTAGCAGATAGAATTATAGAGAAAACAGGATTACTTACCAGTCGTGAAATGCAGGCACAGGTTTTAGATAATATGGATTTGGAGCGCGAACGTGGTATTACCATTAAGGCACAGACTGTGCGAACCGTATATAAAGCAAAAGACGGCGAAGAATATGTTTTTAACTTAATTGACACACCGGGACATGTTGATTTTAACTATGAGGTCAGCAGAAGCCTGGCTGCTTGTGATGGTGCGATTTTGGTGGTGGATGCTGCCCAGGGAATTGAAGCACAAACACTGGCTAACGTATATCTGGCATTAGACCACAATCTGGAGGTTTTTCCGGTAATCAATAAGATTGATTTGCCCAGTGCGGAACCGGAGCGGGTCAAGAGCGAAATAGAAGATGTGATTGGCTTGGAGGCACAGAATGCACCGCTTATTTCAGCTAAAAACGGAATTGGCATCGAAGAAGTTTTGGAAGAAATAGTGGAGAAAATACCTGCACCCAAAGGCAATCCGGAGAATCCACTGCAAGCACTAATCTTTGATTCTTTATATGATTCCTATAAAGGAGTCATTATCTTTTGTCGCATTATGGAAGGTAGAGTATCCAAGGGGACAAGCATTAAGATGATGGCTACGGGTGCTGTTTCCGAAGTAGTGGAGGTTGGCTATTTTGGCGCTGGCCAGTTTATTCCCTGCGAGGAATTAAGTGCGGGAATGGTTGGCTATATTACAGCGTCCATTAAGAACGTGAAAGATACTACCGTAGGCGATACGGTAACCGATGAGAAAAATCCATGCAAGGAACCTTTGCCGGGCTATAAAAAGGTGAATTCTATGGTTTATTGTGGTGTGTACCCTGCAGACGGTGCGAAATATCCCGATTTACGTGATGCATTGGAGAAGTTGCAACTCAATGATGCCTCGCTGCATTATGAACCGGAAACTTCGATTGCGTTGGGATTTGGTTTCCGCTGCGGATTCTTGGGATTATTGCATTTGGAAATTGTTCAGGAACGTTTGGAACGTGAGTATAATCTGGATTTAGTCACAACCGCACCGGGTGTTATTTATAAAGTACACAAGATTAACGGTGAAGTAATTGAATTGACCAATCCCACTAATTTGCCGGATCCCACTTTAATAGAATATATGGAAGAACCGGTGGTGTCGTCCGAAATTATGGTGACAACTGAATTTATCGGACCAATTATGGAGCTGTGTCAGGAACGTCGTGGACGTTACCTGGGTATGGAATACATGGAGGCAGCAAGAGCGTTGTTGAAGTATGAGTTGCCCCTTAATGAGATTATATATGATTTCTTTGATGCTTTGAAATCCCGTTCCAAGGGATACGCTTCTTTCGATTACGAATTAAAGGGTTACGAACGTTCTGAATTAGTTAAATTAGATATTTTGATCAACAAAGAAGAAGTGGATGCACTTTCCTTTATTGTACACCGAGACAGTGCTTATGAGCGCGGAAGAAGAATGTGTGAAAGATTAAAAGAAGAAATTCCCAGACATTTATTTGAAGTGCCGATTCAGGCAGCGATTGGAAGCAAAGTCATAGCCAGAGAAACCGTTAAAGCGATGCGTAAGGATGTACTTGCAAAATGCTATGGTGGCGATATTACCCGTAAGAAAAAACTGCTGGAGAAGCAAAAAGAAGGTAAGAAGCGAATGAGGCAGATTGGTAATGTAGAAGTTCCTCAAAAAGCATTTATGAGTGTTCTGAAATTGGATGATAAATAAGATGAAACCCCTCAGTGTATATGTTCATATTCCTTTTTGTATGAAGAAATGTAATTACTGTGACTTCTTATCAGCTCCCGCAACCCGAGAGCGACAGGAGGCTTATATAGCTGCTTTGTGCCTGGAAATAGAACAGGAAGAAAAGAGTTATGTAAACCATGTAGTACAAACGATTTTTATTGGAGGTGGAACTCCTTCTATTTTGACAGGAGAGGATATTAGCAGGATTTTTCGAACGCTCAAACAGAATTATAAGTTTGCGGACAATCCTGAAATAACCATAGAAGTAAATCCAGGTACCGTTACTGGGGAGAAACTGCAAGATTATCGTCAGGCGGGTATTAATCGACTGAGTATCGGACTACAGTCTGCAATGGACAATGAATTAAGGGCACTGGGAAGAATTCATAATTATTCGGATTTTCTAAATACCTATAACGATGCAGTTAAATCAGGATTTAACAATATTAACATTGATTTAATGTCAGCCATTCCTGAACAGACAATGGACAGCTACTTAGCTACTTTACATAGCGTGACAGAGCTGAAACCAGCACCGACACACATTTCGGCTTATAGTCTGATTGTCGAAGAAGGAACTCCTTTTTATGAAAACACACCGGAGCTGCCGGATGAAGATACGGAAAGAGGACTGTATAAAATAACAAACGTTTTTTTGGCAGAACGCGGATATCACAGATATGAAATATCGAATTATGCCAAATCAGGCTACGAATGCAAACATAATCAGGTTTATTGGCGGCGAGGTGATTATGTAGGCTTCGGTTTAGGCGCAGCTTCTTTGGTCAATAATACGAGATTTAGCAACAGCAGAGAATTTGAAAGTTATGTAAACCAAACAGCAAGCAACACAATAAAGGTTGAGAGTAGACAGGTGCTGACTTTGCAGGAACAGATGGAAGAATTTATGTTTCTTGGACTGCGGATGATGTCAGGTGTCAGCAAGCGGGAATTTGAGAATCTGTTCGGGCAGTCAATTGATCAAGTATACCCGGAATTGGTTGAGAAACTAATCGGTGAAGGCCTGCTAAAACGTTTGACAATTACAGAAACAGGGGATGAGAGAATTGCCCTGACGGACTTTGGAATTGATGTGAGTAATCAGGTAATGGCAGAATTTTTGTTGTCATAATAATTGTTTTGTATAATAGTTTTATTGCTATTTGGAAACGGAATTTGTATAATAAGTTTGTTGGAAAGGCACTTGTGTACCCGAAAAGTCATAGAATAGTAAAAAATGACTTTGGGGGCGCCCCTTGAAAACCTTTCAACAACCTTTATCGGCATTAGAAGAGGCTCATTATATACAGGTATTGCAGAAGGGGGACAGCGATGAAGCTGCTGCAGCCAGAGAGATTTTAATAGAAAGAAATTTGCGACTGGTAGCCCACATTGCCAAGAAATACCAGAATGCAGATGAAGAAATGGAAGATTTAATTTCCATTGGTACAATCGGATTGATTAAGGCAATTGCATCATTTGATGCGGGCAAGGGCAAATTAAGCACCTATTGCTCCCGTTGTATAGAAAATGAACTACTGATGCTTCTTCGCTCCAAGAAAAAACGGCCAGAGAAGTGTCGCTTTATGAACCAATCGGAACGGATAAGGAAGGTAATGAAATCAATCTGCTGGATATTATCGAGCATGAGCAGGAAGATATTACCGATCAAATGGAACTCTATGAGAATACCAGAAGATTGATTCGACTTTTGGATGAGGTACTGACAAAAAGAGAAAGAAATATCATTTTTTTAAGATATGGATTGGCTACAGGTAAGGAAGTTACACAGCGTGAAATAGGCGAAGCATTGCATATTTCCAGAAGCTATGTGTCCAGAATAGAGAAGAGAGCACTTTACAAATTACGGGAAGGTTTTGAACCTAAGGAGAAACAGCCATGCAGTTTAAGAAAACAGATGACCTAAAAACAGGAATGAGACTGGCACGCCCTATTTATAACAAGAATGGAGTACTGCTTTTTGAACGAGATTCCAAACTCACCGAACAGGGTATTGTTAGTATCAGAAACTTTGGCTTAATCGGCGTTTTTATTCTGGAACCGGCTGAACCTGTGCCTCCTATGACCAGAGAGGATATTGAATTTGAACGTTTCCAGACAATTAATGTCTTTTCCATCAGTGATGAAATGGAGAAGATTATCAGCACCGGACGCACTACAAAATTACAAATGATTGTTTCGAATATTATTAAGAATTATGGACATTTAGAGAAAAAAATTAATTTTATTCAAAATTTGCGCAGTAATGAAGACTTTATGTATAAACATGCGTTGAATGTAGCAATTTTAAGTGCAATGATGAGTAATCAGATGAACCTAAAAATTGAAGACCGGCTGGATGTGGTAACCGCAGCCCTTCTACATGGATTGAAAGATTATGAACTGGTGGAGAAGATTTGCTCAGCTAATCCCAACGTTAGAAGGTTTTGTGTGCAGGCTGATAAAATCGAAGAAGGAATCATAGGTGGTAAAATAGATGCTTCCATTAAGCTCATGGAAGGTTCAAAGATACTGGCAGTAGCACTTGTATTTGACAATATGACTGCAATGAGCTTTGAAAAACCACCTGTTTCAGAAGTAACAGCCATTAAGTATCTGCTGAAAAATCAAAACTTCTACTCAGAACAAGCGGTTAAGGCTTTGATTAAGTCGATTAATATTCTGACACCGGGTGTTTGTGTTGAGTTAAACACCGGAGAGAAAGCATTGGTTCTGACAGAAAACAATTTCGAGATTTTCTATCCAATGATACTCAGTTTTACTGATAATGCTGTAATTGACCTTGGCGACAGGAAAGTAAACGGTGATTTGGAAATCAAGGATATCATGAAAACCATGGATAATCGTCATGTAATGGACACAGAGCTGCTTAAGAAATACGGTATGCAGTAACCGGAGAAAAGTGAGGAATCAACTATGCCTACTATAGAAGAAATGTTAACAGTAGCTAAAGAAGCGGGTGCATCAGATGTACATATTACGGTAGGTATACCGCCTAAAATGCGTGTTAACGGTCAACTGATTACCATGGATTACCCAAGATTGATGCCGGGAGATACCCTTCAGCTTCTGATGGAAATCATGAATGACCAGCAAAGAGAGAAATTTGACGAAAAAGGCGAGCATGATATGTCCTTTTCCATACCGAATGTGGGCAGATATCGTGTGAATGCCTATCATCAAAGAGGTTCTGTAGCAATTGCACTCCGACTTGTGGGAACAGAAATACCCACTCCGGAATCTCTTGGTGTCCCGGAATCTGTGGTTGATTTATATATGCGAAAAAGAGGTCTGGTTTTGGTAACAGGACCTACAGGAAGCGGTAAGTCCACAACACTCGCAGCGATTATAGACAGGATTAACAACAATAGAGAATGTCATGTGATTACCCTGGAAGATCCCATTGAATACTTACATCACCATAATTTATCCATGGTCAATCAGCGCGAAATTGGATTGGATTCTCAAACCTATGCAAACGCACTGCGTGCAGCACTTCGTGAAGATCCGGATGTCATTCTGGTAGGGGAAATGCGTGATTTCGAAACCATTAGTGTAGCAATTACAGCTGCTGAAACAGGGCATTTGGTTTTATCTACTTTGCATACAATTGGTGCGGCCAGTACGGTTGACCGTGTTATTGATGTTTTTCCACCACATCAACAGCAACAGATTCGGGTACAGTTTGCCAATGTTTTAGAAGCAGTTATTTCACAGCAATTAATTCCTACTGCTGATGGAAAAGGGCGAGTGGCCGCATTCGAAGTAATGCATGCCAACCATGCGGTAAGAAATTTGATTCGTGAGGGTAAGACGCATCAGCTGATGAGTGTCATGCAAACCAATCGTAAGCTTGGAATGATTGCCATGGATGAGGCAATTTTGCAGCTCTATTCGCAGGGCAGAATCACCAAGGACAGTGCCATTCAGTTTGCACAAAATCCGGATGAAATGGAAAATAAACTGTAAATGAATTGACAGGACACAAAGATGTCTATATGATGAAAGCATGAGTTTCAAGACTCATGCTTTTCTTTGGTTCAGATCTCAGATTTTATCACTTTTTATCAATCGGCATTTGTAATTCGGCCAAATTTTCTCATTTGTTATGGTTTGTGATAGGTACCACGTTACTAATGATAGGTACCGCGTGACTATTGATTCGGTTTTGGAAAGGAGTATCCATGTTTAGTTCAGTTATTTCAGGGGCAGTCTGCGGTATTGGCAGCTGTTTGATTCAGGTGGAGACAGATGTGGCAAATGGACTGCCCTGTTTGTCTATGGTAGGTTATCCGGGCAGTGAAGTGAGGGAAGCCGGTGAACGAGTCCGGGTGGCTCTTCGAAATACCGGCATCCATATGCCACCCATGCATGTGACTATTAATTTATC
>CAZNAP010000112.1:0-7558 GCA_964571145.1 uncultured Lachnospiraceae bacterium
GACGTAATATTCGATTTTGAAAGGATGAAAAGTAATATGGAGTATAATGAAGAGGTTTTTAAAAGAAGTGCAAATCTAAAGGCGATGGCCATTTGGATTACATTGAGTAGTGTTTTAACAGTTGCGTATGCGATTGAAATTATTAAAGGATTGCGAACCATTCATTACTATATTCTATTTATGGCAATTTGTTGGATACCTGTTATATTAGGTGCGATTATGTTGAAGCTATTGGGAACAGGTACACGCTTCTATAAAACAGTCGTGGTAATTGGCTATGGAATTTTCTATATGTTTGTATTATTTACAAGCACGTCAGTTCTTTCATTTGTATATATTTTACCCCTTACCAGTATGTTGATTTTATTTAAGAATCGAAATTTCTTGATTAAATGTGGCATTGTAAACGTAATAGCATTGTTGGTTGGAATTGTGAAAAATTACTTGAGTGGAATGAATACACCGGCAGATATAACAAGTTATGAGATTCAATTAGCTTGTCTGATTCTGTGCTATGCAGGCTATATTTTATCTATTAATCACCTGAATTTGGCAGACGGTTCTATGATGGGAGCTGTAGAAAATAATTTGAAGCGTGTAGTTACTACGATAGAGCAGGTTAAAGGTGCCAGTACTGCTGTGGTAGATGGAGTGACGGTAGTTCGTGAATTAGCTGATGAAAATAAGGAAAGTGCGAACAGTGTCGTACGGAGTATGGATGAGCTGGCACAAAACAACGATGTGCTTTATGAAAAAACAATGTCCTCTCTGGAAATGACGCAGACCATTAATGAACAGGTAGATAACACAGCAGACTTAATTGAAAAGATGGTTAAGCTGATTGATCAGTCAGTGACACACTCGGAAGCCAGTGCAGTACAATTGGTAGATGTGGTAAAAACGACTACTACCATGGAAGAGCTATCTACGGAAGTAGAAAAAGTCCTAAATGAATTTAAAAGTGAATTTGGAATGGTACAGAAAGAGACTGGTACTATCAATGAAATTACAGCGCAGACAAATTTGTTGGCGTTGAATGCATCTATTGAAGCAGCAAGAGCAGGCGATGCGGGTAGAGGGTTTGCAGTTGTTGCTGATGAAATCAGAAATTTGAGTATGGGAACACAGAATTCTTCCAGTCGTATTATGGATGCATTAAAGCACTTGGAAGAAACTTCAGGTCGAATGACTGAATCTATTACACAGACTTTAGAATTAATACATATGATATTGGAAAAGGTAACGCAGGTTAATGAAAGCGTAACAGGTATCAGCCAAGATTCTGTACAACTTGGAAGCGGCATTCAAGTTGTAGATTCTGCTATGCAAGAAGTGTCAAATTCAAATAAAAACATGGTGGACAACATGCAGCAAATTTGTGATGTTATGGAACAAATGACTGAAAGCATTAAAGCGGCAGATACCACCACAAAGACCATGCGTAATAAGTATGAAGAATCATCTGAAAATGTAATTAATATCGAAAAAGTAGTTGGCAAGTTGATAGAAGAACTGGGTGCCGGTGGCTTTATGGGTATTAAAGATGTAAAAAAGGGTATGCGAGTTGCCATTGCAGAGGTAGAAGGGCAGACCGAAAAAGAATATAGAGCAGAAGTTCTGGATGTTTTGGAAGACGGAATTATAGTCAGTGATTTAATGAAGGGGAATGAATTATTTGAACTACAGAAAAAGCATGTTTACCAATTAAGAATCATCGTAGATAATGAATTATACAGTTGGGAACAAACTCAAATTACAGCACTAAGGGACGGACGATATAAAATAGTAGCATCCACGAATCCAAAGGTTATAAACAGAAGAAAATACAAACGGTTACCACTTACGAACGAATGCATTATTAATCTTAAAACGCGAAAGAGTGAATTCCAAGGTAAAATGGTCAATATTAGTGCCAATGGTTTTGCATTTTCCGTAGCAGCAAAGGAGTTTAGAGATATAAAAGGATGCATGGTGAGCGTGGAAGTACAAGGCTTCAAACTTTTGGAAAATAAAGTACTGGAAGGCATCATTATCAGATCCAGCGATAATGACGGCGAATACGTGGTTGGCTGCCGTATGATGGAAGACAGCAAAGAAATCATGGACTATGTTGACCGAACTTAGGGGACGGGGGTTATGTTTCATTTTTCAATAATCTATAAACGACAGTTCTTGAAATGCCGCACAATCTGACTATTTGTGCAGATGACAACCCTTCTTTTGCAAAACGACAAATATAGTTATTGCGTTCAATTTTGGGCATATGTTGGAAATCAGATGGATTTGTAGCATCGGATATAATAGTAATGATTTGCATAGCATCAAAATCAGAAAATTGTATTGTTTCGGATAGACGTGAAGTTAATGGTTGAGAGGTATTTGCATAAAAATATTGTTGAAGTGATTCAAAAGAACCGGCTATTTTTATTGCTGGTTCTTTTGTAATTAAGAAATTTTTTTCGCCATAATATGCTTTACAACTACTCCAGTGGTAAGCGGTAGCAAAAGGACACATACCAGCACGAACAGGGTTTTCATGGATGTAGTGCAAAACACTCAAAAAATATTCATCAGTCTCAATGGGTTTACTGAAAAAGCGATCTTGAAATAAATGTCCAAATCGATGGTATTTTATATTATACCAATGCACAAATCGTGCGCCAATACTTTGAAAGATTGTGCTTAATGGAGTATCACAATTTGCCATTAGTAAATGTACGTGATTACCCATAAGGCAATAAGCGTAAATTTCAAATGGAAATTTGCTTTTAACATCGAATAGGACATAAATAAACTTCAGATAATCCTCTTCTTCTTCAAAAAGTTGTTGCTGATTTATACTCCGAAGAATGATATGATAGATACCAGAGCAACTACTAATTCGCGGTTTTCTAGGCATAAAGACTCCTTTAATGTGAAAAGATGTGTTGATAGAGATGTGTTAATAGATATGTTAAATGAATAATAGCAATATAGAGACGAAAGTGCAAGTAAAACCGGGATTAAGATATTAATTAGTTTAAAATGAAACATAACCCCCGTCCCTTATGAAAGGTGGTAAATTTTTTTGATAGAACTGATTTTCGATTTAGATGATACCTTATATGATTTGGCAGAACCACTTTATCGTGCCATGAGTCAGGTTTATGGGGATAGGATAGAAATGCCCAAAGAGGCGCAGTTTGTTGCCTTTCGGAAATTCAGTGATGAACGTTTTGAAGACAGTAGAAATGGTACGATTACTATGGAAGAAATGTTCATTTACAGAATAAGAAAAACATTAGAGGAAATGGGAGCACAGACCACAGATGACGAGGCACTGCTTTTTCAAAATAGCTATGAAGAATGCCAAAGAATGATTACATTGTCAGATACAATCAAAGAATTGTTATCTTGGTGTAAACAACAGAATATTTACACAGCAATTATTTCAAATGGAGCAGATGAACATCAGATGGACAAGGTTTATGCACTGGGGCTTCTTGATTATATCCCAAGGCAGAGAATGTTCTTCTCAGATGCATTGGATTATGCAAAACCGGACAAAAGGATATTTGAGCAAGTTGCTCAAATCCTGAGAATAGAGAATACACCAACAGATCCGATTTACTACATAGGGGATTCTTTTGAAAATGATGTGATTGGTCCTAAAAGGGCTGGATGGAAAACCATATGGTATAATCACAGAAATTATGTACTTCCGGAAGGTTCAACACCGGATTATGAAGTGAAAACTGAAACGGAAATGTTTGAAACAGTCAAAATGATAGGGACTGAATTTTAACAGAAGTACCAGTAGAAGTACTGGTATAAGTATCAAGTGATTAACCGACTAACGCGAAAAATACGATATGTTGTTAAGATATGTTTGTCTTGTGCCGATATTGTGATAGAATTTATAAAAACTAAGGAGATTCTATTATGAAAAAATTATTAATGACATTGCTTGTTTGCGGTATGGTGGCATCTATGTGTGCTTGCGCAAATAAGACAGAAGAGACTGCCGTACCGGCAGAAGACGCAACAACAGAAGTGGTAACCGAAGAGGCACCTGCTGAAGACACAACAGAAGCAACGGAAGAAACAACAAAAACAACAGAAGAAACTGAGGGAACAGTAGTAACCGGAATTATCACAGAAGCAGCAATGAACACCTTTTCAATTCAGGCAGAGGATGGTACTTACTATTTATTCGCAAAAGATGACAACACGAAGGTAAATTGTGCTGACGGTATTTTATTAGGGGAAGTTGTAGATGTTACTTATACAGGAACACAGGAAGCCGGCGATATGGTTGCAGTTGAAATCAATGACAGTGCTGTGGAGACTAAGGCAGACAAAGAGGCAATTACATTTGCAATCTCTGCTATGCAATCTGTTCAGTTCATGGATCAGGAAGGCCTTTCTTCAATGATGACATATCCTGCGTATGTATGTGTAGGTGATATTGATGAGACAGTAGCTGACGCAGAGACATTTAAGGCAATTGACAGTGAAAAATTATTTTCACAAGAATTAAGCGATGTAGTCGTGAATTATAACTTATTCAATCTTGAAGAAGTTCCCGGAACCGGATATATTTTAGGTGATGGCACACCAAATATTATTTTCCAAGCGGACAAGAACAGTGACTTTGGATTTGGTGTTACTGCAATTAATGGAAAATAGGGAAAATAGGGGACGGGGGTTATGTTTCATTATTGATAAATGACACGTAACACGTAGTCTTATATTTCGTTTTAGTCAAGTATGATTTAGCAAATCATACTTGGCTATTTTTATGTAATAGCTCAGTCATGGCAGAAAAACTAGTAACATATCATTACCACGAGCGGTGAACACAAAATTAATATCGCAGCAACAAACCCGGCGGCATCTTGGATTGAAGAAGGTGGCGCTTTATCTTTTGGTGACGCTACTTTTGCACAGATTCTTTTGGATGCACACAAGTTACACGTAGCAATCAAGGTGACGGAGGAACTGTTGTATGACAACGCTTTCGGTCTTGAGAAGCACATCATTGAGGAATTTGGTAAGGCACTTGCCAATGCCGAAGAAGATGCATTTCTTAATGGTGATGGCAAGGGCAAGCCACTTGGTTTGTTTGCGGCAACTGGTGGTGGTACTGTGGCTCAGACTTTAACAGCAGCATTGAAGTCTGATGATCTTCTCAATCTTGTGTATGCACTTAAGCGTCCATACAGAAAGAATGCATCTTTTATCATCAATGACAAAAATCTTGCTGATATTAGAAAACTTAAGAATGGAAACGGTGCGTATATTTGGCAGGAAAGTTACCAGGCAGGAGAACCGGGACGTTTACTTGGCTACCCTGTACACACCTCTGCTTTTGCACCTCTTGATGCTATTGCATTTGGTGACTACAGCTACTACAACATCGGTGACAGAGGAACTCGTTCCTTTGCAGAACTCCGTGAGTTGTTTGCCGGAAACGGTATGGTCGGTTTTGTTGCCAAAGAGCGTGTGGACGGCAAGTTAATTCTTCCGGAAGCAGTGCAGATTTTGAAACTGAAAACTACAACCAGTGGAACAACTACTTCATAGGAGGTAGCCTATGTTAGTGTCTCTTGAGGAGGCTAAGAATTATTTAAGGGTGGACTCGTCAGATGATGACGAGTTCATCCGTACTTTAATTCTGACGGCCGAGCGTTTAGTTACAGATGTCAGCAGATTATCAACAGATTATCTGGTGGTACAGGGAGATGTGGTAAAGATTGCAGAACTGTATGCGATTGCGTATCTGTATGAGCATCGGGAAGAAGCCGACCACAAGGAATTATTGCTGACATTACGAAGTCTGATGTTTGGAGTGCGCAGGGAGGTGTTCTGATGAATATAGCAGCCATGCGTATTCGGATTACTTTTCAAAAAAGCCAGGTTGTGAAAGATGAAATCGGCAATCACACAAATGAATGGGTGGACTATTTTTCCTGTTATGCCACAGCAGTGGAAAAGGAAAGTGGTGAGAAGGAAGTGGCAGGACAGACGGTAATAAATGAGTGGATGGATTTCACAATCCGGTACTGTTCAGAAACGGCAGCCATTGTACCAGACCAATTCCGTGTTATCTGTAAGGGCAGGATTTATAATATCCGTTCAATCAGTGATATGGCGTTTAAGAATAAGAGTTTGAAGATGCACACACAACTGGAAAGGAGGTAGCTTGTGGGAAATCAGAGCGTAACCATTGATAATTTGTCTTCCGTCATAAAGAAAGGACTGGAGGAATATTGCGACTTCACTGCAGAAGAAGTAAAGCAGATTGTTAGTGAAGTAGGCGAGAATGTAAAGAATGAAATCATGGAGAAGGCCCCGGTGGACACAGGTGCCTACAAGAAAAGTTGGAGAGTAACCAAGGAAAAGGAAACTGGAACGTCACTTTCTGTGGTGGTTCATTCGGAAAAACACTACCGCCTGACACACCTTTTGGAAAAAGGTCATGCCAAGAGGGGTGGTGGAAGGGTGGCTGCCCAGGTTCATATTGCTCCTGCAGAAGCAAGTGCATAAAAGCAGTTGCTTGAGAAGATATAAAGGAGCCTTAAGAAATGACGAAAGCAGAAGTACCTAAGATGCTTAAGGAGATGAAGGTGCCTTTTGCATATGATCATTTTGCAGAGGGAGAAGCTGTAGAACCACCATTTCTTTTGTATCTGTATCCCAGAGCTGCTAACTTTGCAGCAGACGGGATTGCTTATTATAAAAAAGACCGTATGCAGATTGAACTGTATACGGACAAAAAAGATATCCAGTTGGAGGAGAGGATAGAAGCCGTGCTTGATAAGTATGGCTTATTTTATTCCAAATCAGAGACCTGGATAAGTAGCGAAAAACTGTACGAAGTTCTATATAAGACGGAGGTATAACCATGAATAAGAAGAACAAAGTCAAGTACAACATTTGTAATGTCCATTATGCGGTCATTGCAAAGAAAGAAGATGGGACAGTGGAATTTGCCATTCCGGTAGCAATTCCCGGTGCTGTATCCATCAGTTTAGACCCGAAGGGAGAGCCGGAAAGTTTCTACGCGGATGGCGTCGAGTACTATGTCATCAATAATAACCAGGGGTATGACGGAGATTTGGAAGTGGCTCTTATTCCTGAGTCTTTCAGAGAGGATGTGTTGCTTGAAACAGCAGATGCGAATAATGTCCTTGTGGAGAATTCAAACTCTCAGACTGGCAGCTTTGCCCTTTTATTTGAGTTTGATGGCGATGTTAGAAAGATTCGTCATGTCATGTATAACTGTAGTGCATCCAGACCTTCTATTTCCGGTAAGACCAATGAGGAAGGTAAGGAAGTTCAGACAGAGACGCTGACCATCAAGTCAAGACCTCTTGCTAATGGTCTTGTAAAGGCAAAGACCGGAAACAGCACTACCGATAGTGTTTATGCTGATTGGTATAAGAAAGTGTATGTGCCGGGAGAAACGGCAGAGGATACTACCGAGCCTGACCAGGAAGAACCCGTGGTTCCGGATACAGAGCAGGAGGAAGTAACTGACCCTGAAACAGATGGTACAGGAACAGACGGCACTGAA
>CAZNAP010000113.1:0-7502 GCA_964571145.1 uncultured Lachnospiraceae bacterium
TGTACCTTCTTGCAATTCCAATAGTGCCAAATATGAGCATAGCCAGAATCATAGTAAATCTGGCTTTGTTCTGTGATGTAATATCTTGTGTTGTTTTATCTGAATTCATGATTTATTTCTCCGCAAAGAATGCATTAACACCTGTTACAATTCCTTCAACGATTTTATCTTGGTAAGCACTGTCTGCCATGTTTAAATCTTCTGTTTTGTTGGTCATATAGCCCATTTCAACAATTGTCACTGGTGTTTTACACCAGTTAATTCCACTCATTGTGTCCGTTTCCCACACGCGTTCCTTCTTCGCTCCCGTAGATGCCACGATACTGTCCAATATCTTTTCTGAAAGTAGCTGGGAATCCCCATAAAGTTCTGAATTGTATACATTATCCTTCGTCATACAAATAGTCATTGTTCCATTCACATCAGGATTTTCAGAACCATTGGCGTGAATTCTGATAAAAGCATCTGCCTTGGCATCATTTGCAACCGTTGCACGTTCGCTGTTACTGATGTTAACATCATTGGTTTCGCGTGTCATCAAAACTTGATAACCCTCTTCTTCCAGTCTTTTCTTAAGTTTTAGGGAAACCTGCAGATTCAGCTCATATTCGGCCAGTCCACTTGCCTTACCCTGTGTGCCGGAAGATACTTTGGCTTTCATTTCAGTTGCCCCCGGTCCTACCGGTTCCTTCTCGGAATTACCTTTTTGCTGATGTCCTGGGTCAATGGCAATTAAGATTCCCGTCTTCTCAAATGGTACTTCTTCTGCTGCTGACACTTCAGGAGTTGCTTCCGGTGTCATTATCGGTTCTGTTTCTGATTCTTTTTCTGTTGACAAGACATTACTCTCATCATTTACATTCTTGGCAAGAAATTCGGATTTAATAAACGCATCCTGTTCTTCGTAAACAATCTGTGTCCATCCGTCCTTCTCCTCAACAAATTCAAAAATATCTCCATAGGCCGCCTGTGCCATAACCTTGGAGTCTTCTCCTGTGGAAGGCAAATTTCGAATATTGACCGTGTCTCCTGTTACCATTACACTGGTTACTGTTGATTCTGAGTCATCTTTTGACTCGGATTCCAATTCGGATTCTGAATCTGCTTCTTGCTCGTTCATCTGTTCCGATGATTCGTCATTTTCAGACAGATTTGTTTGATTGCTTTCTTCTAATTCTACTATTAAATCACTGACTGCCTCCTGTTGATCTTCTTGTTTTCCGCAGCCGCTTAATAACATACCTGCTGTCAATAAGGAAACCAGTACTATCTTATATGTTCGCATAAATTCCTTGTACGTTAATACTGTACATCCTCCTTATCAATTGCTTTCTGTACCAGTACTATATTTTCAGTTAAAATATCCGTTTGGGAGTAACTTTGTATCTGTGCCAACGCTACTTTCAGTATATCTTTACTCAATGCTAAATCATATTCCGTCAATTTGACATTAGCAGCATTGGGATATATGTCCTGATTATTGATTATATTATCTTCGTAAGCTTTAATAAACTCAGTATTTTCTATTTCTATTTTACTTAACGGGCTTGGACTGATTGCGTCAAAACTATCCGGTGCATACTTAACTGCTAAATCCAAATACCAGTCTTTAGAATAAAACCATTGATTCAATAAGGCGTCTCTAAACTGCCTGCCGTGTCTGGCAAAAATTTCATTTCTGGCAATTCGCAGTTCCGCCAGACTTAAGTCTGCCAAATCAGCATCAGTTAAGCTTCTGGTTGCAGAGTCCGCTATAATGTAATCCAAATCCATATAATCTGACGAAAAGGCGCCTGCTATATCGGGAATTGGAACATAGGATCTCATATCACACACTCCAGTAACTTCCGAAGTATCCGATGTACTTAACATAAGATCCCTAGATTTTTGAGGATTCTTATCATTACTATTAGTAAAACTAAATACATAATAATTTTTCTGTGCTTCGTAAATACCAAGGTATATTTCTTCCAAAATGGATTCCAAGTTGCTAACATCCGCTGAATAGTACTGACCTGAACATTGGTAAGCCAGCTCCTGCAAATCATTAGTATCATATCCCTCTCCAATTCCAATAATATATACTGGAATACCGGTATTCTGTGCCATTTCTACAATGTCATCAAAGCTGTAGTTACTGGCATTGTCTGCACCGCCTGTAAACGCTATGACACATTTAGCTCCCGATTCATAAAAAGTCTGATTAAGTCCTGCATAAATTGCATCATAGAGTGCGGTTTCGCCACCATGATTAATTCCTTCAATTGCGGTAGTTAATAGATTTTTATCACTTGTAAAGTCTTGTTCCTGATAAACATAGTCATCAAAAGAAATAATTCCTACTTGATCGCCAGTTTCCAAACTGACTTTATCAACAAATCCGATAGCAGCATTCTTTGCCTGTTGCATCTTATCATTGGAGTCCATGCTGCCACTAGCATCCAGTACCAGACTAACACTCGCATTATCCTCGTTGGCTAATTGATATACATCATCAATTACATAATATGATACATATCCCGCAGTATCCATCTCTTCAAGTATAAAATCAGATTTATCCAGATTCTCTACTACCTTCTCATAATCATCTGTAATACTGGCATAAAAAATCACTTTCGGGAAATTTGAACTATCAACCTGTCTGATTGCCATATCCACATATTTCGGCTCTCCGATATAGACTTCTTCCGGTGCAGGTGCCGCAGGATCCGTCTCTGCTGCTTCCTCTGCTGCTTCAGACTCAAGCTGTTCTTGTTTCTCATCCTCTTCTGTATAAGAATCCAAAAGCTTCTTAAGCTTTTTGTCTTCTGTAATTTCATATCCTTCTTCAAGTGTCCTGATTGCCTTCTTTATTTCTCCGGACTGCACATAAATCTCTGCTAACTCTTTATAAATATCAGGGTCATCCGAGCGAATCTCCAATGCATCCAGATAACAGGAAATAGCACCTTCCAAATCATCATCATCCAAGCATTCTTCTGCTTCTTCAAGCAATTCATTAACTGCTGCTTCCTCTTGTTTATCTGTCCACACGCGATAACCAATAAAGCCTGTTGCTCCGATAATTGCTAATAATAACAAAACAACCACAATAATCAAAACTGTTTTGCCTGCACCCTTTTTCTTTACTTGTACTGGCGGTGTTGCTACCGGTGTTGCTTGCGTTGGTACAGCTTGTAC
Organism: uncultured Lachnospiraceae bacterium; assembly: GCA_964571145.1. GTDB lineage: Bacteria > Bacillota > Clostridia > Lachnospirales > Lachnospiraceae > Suilimivivens. Next base: position 3,181 of record CAZNAP010000113.1, read on the forward strand.
CGGTGTCGGTGCCTTAGCATTATTCACTGGTGTCCCACACTTAATACAAAACTTGCTATCATCACTTATTTGATTCCCACATTTTGTACAAAACATATCTGCCTCCTCATTTGTATATAAATCTTTGCCTAAAATACCTTATTTTTTTAATTTTTATGATTATATCACTAATATGTACAAAAGAAAAGCTTGTTGCACAGGGTTCATGTCCCTAAAGATACAAAAAAGTCCAATCTTTCGATTGGACTTTTATGCGGAAGATGGGACTTGAACCCGAAAATGCACTATTTCAACAATTCGCATAAAATCAGTGTTTTTTGAAAAGTCTCATAGATACTGATGTTTGACGCATAATATGTTGAAACATATGCTATTATTTTATGCTTCAAAACAGTATATTTTTTAAATGTATGACACGAAAGATGACACGAAATGCAACACGAAATTCATCATTTTTTATGACAGTAAACGAGAGTTTTATCAGAAAAATCCCAACAACCATGTTGAACTTTATATTGGGGATGTAACGAACAGATATGCCACATTTACAGGAAATACAATCAATAACCTTCCGATTAAAACAAAAAAGCCACCGGGATTAACCAGTGGCTTCATTATTAGTATGGATTTTTAACATTCTTGGCCATGATATATGAAAACCATAACCGTTTCTGTGATTGTGACATATTAGTTCCGTCAAGATAACTCATTATTTCTTTTTTTGAAATACTATCATTGTTGTTTGAGTCTGCTTCCGTTTTAATAGCGCTATACTTTTCAAGGTACGGAACACCACCCTCTTTATATATGGAAGCAACTTTTGTTGAATCACTAATTCCATAGTCTTTTAACACATTCTTATACTCTGCGTATTCCTTAATGCCTTTGAGTCCTTCTTTCTCGTAAATCGCATTGGCATCTTCGCTTTCAGATACACCTGCAACATCAAAGTCATGCTTTTTCTGCATATACTCAATTACACCTTTTGTGCCTGATTCTTTATAGGCAGAAGCAATTTTATCATCAGATGAATAATCGGGTTTGTGTTCTTCTTTTGCGACAGCTTTCATTCCTGAATAAATATCTTGCAAAGCCTTTTCCTTTCCCTCATCTGAAAGACTCTGATAGTAACTTGATTTAATCAAATCTCCTGCCATTTCCGAATTAAGCTTTCCAATGTCTTTTTGGTATTCTGCAAACTGTTCATCATTCGGAGTAAAATCATCTGTCTCAATGTCATTTTTTTTGGCAGTAGGCAGGAATGAATAGTTGTTTCCTGTAGACTCAAACAGTCTCATAGATTCCTCATTAACAGGATTGTCTTTGATTTCTGTATATCTACCCGGACTAAACATATTTTCCAGTATCTTTGATGCGGTTCCTCTTCCTTGATTCTGCTCAATGATATTTCCATGATTATCTATCTTCGGCTGTAATTCCTCTCTTAATCCGGGAATACTATTTATTAAACTATTCTGCCAGTACGGTCTATCTCCGTCTGATAATGTTCTCTCATACGGATCCTGAACTTGTGCTATCTGCCTTGCTAGTGAAGGAACAGCTTGACCGAAACCACTTGTCAAAGCATTGCCTGCGTTTTCAAGCAAGTTATCTTCCGTACTATATGATGTATTGCCACCAAACATACGGTTCATTCCCTGCAATGTAGATGTATTTAGTAATGCGTCTGCTCCGGCTAATGTGCCTTTTGTGATTGCTTCAGGCAAGTTTTCTTTGTTTTTATCGTATGCTTCCTTGAAGGCTGCGGCAGATGTAATATCAGAGCCAACTACCGGTAGCCAAGAAATATCGAAATTACCATTTCCAGTATTCAGTGCGTATTCCTGCATACCACTATTCTTTTGAGCGTTTTTCATATCTTTATCATCAGAATAGCTTCCAGTTATTTTTCCTGCGTCATAAGCTGCCACACCGCCTGCAAATAAACCGCCGCCCAGTAAGTTTCTGCCAGTCTCATCAACAAATCTTCTCTGATTAAACTTGCCCCTCTTAATTTCATTTCCTGTAGTCACTGCATTTTTAACAACCCCAAGTGGAGAATATTCGAGTGACTTTGTAATTATGTTTCCGGGAGTTCTTGTGAAAGGCATAACCAGTTGAGATAAAACATCTGCTCCGACAGAACCTTTTGACAAATCTCCTACTGCACCTTTTAATGAAGTAAGGGCCTTTGCCATTGCTCCGTCATCTTGGTATGTAGCTGTTAATCCGTCAAATTTAGCTGCAAGTGATGCATATTCTGCAAATTTATCATCAGAAAGTTTCATTACATCTTTTCCGAGCAAACCTTTGTTTCTAAGGTCTGTTAATTCAGTCATTCTTTGTTTATAGGCAGACTCATAGAACGGTCTATCGCCTACAGATAGTCCATGCTTAACTAAATCATCAACTTTATTCGCAACACGCGAAACCGGATTGTTTCCTTTAAAAGCATGAGAATTAAGATATATTGCATTCTCTATTGTGTTTTCGCCAGTCTTTGCAGTGTGTAATCCTTTTGCAATGTCCTGTGCTTCATCAGATATACCTTTTGCCATTCCCTCAACAGCAGAGCGCATTTTCCCTATACTCCAACCAGTTCTTGTGCGCTGCTTTGTTCCAAGACTAACTAGCTTATCTATTCCCGCCGTTACAGGCTGTCTTGCAAACTCCATAGCATTGTAACCTAAGTTACCGCCCGCATTACGTGAAATAAGTGTTCGGAAGTTTAACAGCATACTGTCCATGAGATATGACTTGATAACACCAGTAATTGTTTTTGGTGTGTTCTGATTAATAATTTTGCCTATCTTTGCATATGCTTCCTTACCCACACGACTGTCAAGTCCATTCTTCAATGCTATTTCAGCATAATTCAAAATATCATTCTGCGTTTTTGCTGACAATGTGTCAAGCAGTGCATCTACTTTAGGTGCGGACATACTCTTTTTCAGAGTTTCACGAACCTGTCTCATTGTATCTGCAAAAACACCTTCTGGTGTATTTCTACTCCATTTAGCAAATGCCTGTATTGCCTGACCGTTTTTAGTGCCGGTGGTTTGAATTTTCTTGAAAATATCAGAGGCTTCTTTCCACAAATCATCACTTCCAGTTGTTCTTGCTCTCTGAACAGTATCACGGTATATCATCATCATAGTGTCTACATCTGTAGCAGTAAAATCATCCTGACTCATCAATGTATTTTTCCACTGTTTTGAGTCAGTGTTTACTCTTTTCAGTGCATTGGCTACTGTTTCTTTTTCTCCAATTTCTTCATACAGAAACTTACCTTCATTCAGATAATCACTTTGTAATTCCTTATTTGTGTTAATCTGTGAATTTGCAAGTGTATTTGTTCTTGACTTTGATACTTTGGCAATCGCTTCATCTTTTTTAACCGGTATTTCTCCTGTTCTGCCCTGTTCAATAATGTTGTCAACGAAATTCGGTCTTTCAATATTTGCAGCCATAGTCTTTGCTTGTTGACTAGCATTTTGAACAGTAGTATTTGCAGTAGCCTTTCTCGCTCTTTCTGCGATATCGTCAACGTAACTTAGGAAGATTTCATTTGCATTATTTTCATAATGTGCCTGCATCTTCGGGCCTTTACGTTTATATGTATAAGAACGTCCTTTCATAGAGTCATTAAATTCTCCGACATTCTTCATGAATTTTTCCCAAGCATCCTCAGAGTTTGTTTTAATGACTTCATTCAATGACTCTTTTAAATCAACTGCAAGCTGTTTTGTTGTGTCTGTTCCATACATGCCTACCATTTTATCAATTTCTTTGTTATAATCGTCCATGCCATCTATTTTGACTTTTCTGTAATCAACAGTAGGAGTGGCACTATTCTTAACAATATCTTCAAGAACATCATATTCAGCATTTTCCAATATAGGATTAGCAGATGTATTGACATTTTGCGCTGTTTTGGGTACACTATTATCAAAGGAAGTAGACTCGGACCCGATTTCGGACGTATGGAGAAGAGCTGATTCGTCAGTCGTATTCGCCACCCGGACAATACTTCCTTTTTGAATGTTCTTTTCTATACTATCTTCGTTTCCAATGAAACAACTTACGATAAAATTCTTTTTTTCTTTTCCGTCTGAAACAGATTCTACAATGTAGTAATGCCCATCAATTTTTTTAGTAAATACAACTTTTGGAGCAATACTTCCATCAGCTAATTTATATCCGGACGTTGTCTTTTTACCCGCAAATGCTTCATCATAATTTTCAAGTACATACTGTATTCTTGCTAATACTTCCGTTTCCACGACTTAAGGCATTACTCTGCTTCTATCATGCATGCAATA
>CAZNAP010000114.1:0-7471 GCA_964571145.1 uncultured Lachnospiraceae bacterium
CAATTTGACCCATTAGGGTTGGTTTCATTAATTTATGGAAAACCAGTTAATTTATTGTCATCATCCATACCAATGTATATTATGACAGCACTGGGATGCGGACTTCGTTCAGGATTGTATATTTATATATTTAACCAGTTTTTCCGTGGATTGCCCAAAGAAATAGAAGAGGCAGCTTTTGTAGACGGTGCGGGAACTTGGTATACCTATTTCAGAATTATGTTGATTAACGCAATTCCCTCTGTCATCACTGTAGCGATTTTTTCTATGGTATGGCAGTATAATGATACTTTTTATTCGAAGTTATTTTTAATAAGTGACAAGATAGTCATCAGCAAAAGAATCGCCTCGTTACAGGCAACACTTGCAAATGTGGATGAAATCATGGATCCTTCAATCCAACAGTTGTATGTGTATGCAGGTATCGTATTGATTATGCTGCCGATTGTCATTATCTATGTTGCTTTGCAAAAATACTTTATAGAGGGTGTGGAGCGTAGCGGTATTGTCGGATAGAAGACGACACAGTGAATTTTCGCACAAAACAAAAACATTTTAAGGAGGATGAAGAGGTTGAAAGCAAAGAAGATCATCGCAATGTTACTTACAACAGTAATGGTAGTGACATTAGCAGGATGTGGAAATGGTGCAGGCACTCCCGCATCAACAGACACAGCTGCAGAAGTAACCACAGAGACAGCTGAAGCTGCGCCGGAAGCAGCAACAGAAGCAAGAGAAATGAGCATTGACTTCGAAGACGGAGTATTCGGGTTTGTCGGAATGGATATGACAGCCGGAAATGCAGACGAGTCAGTTCTGTCAGTGGAAGATTATAATGGCTCCAAAGCACTGAAGATTGTACCACAGGATAAGTATCCTTATGTGGCTTTTCAAGCAGATGCATTATTAGGAGATAATATTTCAAAATTGAAAACCATTATCTTTGACATTGGTATTGAAAATCCGGACGGAGAGTTTTATGCATGTTCCGGTAACGTAGCAACTTATACAGGAGAGGATAATTCGATTATTACGAAAGCACCTTGGTCTGTATATTTAGCTGACAAGAATCCCAAAACAGCAACTGTTGCAGTTGATGTAGAGATGGCAGCAGGAAATTATTTTACAATTTCATTGGAAGTTGACAATGGCAAAGATGCCGGCGTAACAAGAGCAAATATGTATATTGATAACATTAGTTTCATGGATGAAGCCGGTGCAGTTATGACAGTAGATAAAGCAGCTGTTTATGTATCTCCTGTTAAAGAAGACCCTTGGGCAGGTTTAACACCGATTGCCGGAGAAACTGAAATTGAAGGTTTTGCAGTAAGTGCAGACGGATGGGCACAGGCAGGTATTGATACAACCTTAAATGGTGGTACATTTGATGCTACGACCTTAAAAGCCGGTGACATTATCACTATTTATTATGAATCTGCAGGGGAAGCAGCAGAAAACATGTGGCTTGTAGGTGTATCCAGCGGAAATCCTAAGGGTGACTGGATTCGTATCTGCGGAGATCAGGCAGAAGGTACAGCAATGTACAATGCAGATAAGACGAAATGTCAGATTACTTATGAACAGCTCGTAGAAGCACTGGGCGAAGATTTTGCAACCACACTTTCCTGTTTACAGTGTGAATCAGATGGCGCTTGGCAGGTATTTAAGGTAACTGTGGGAACAGAAGCAGTTTCACTTTACAATGTAGCAAATGCAGTTGATATAGAAGGCTTTGAAGTAAGTGCAGACGGATGGGCACAGGCAGGTGTTGATACAACACTGAATGGTGGTACATTTGATGCAGCTACAATCGTGCCGGGTTCTGTAGTAACCATTAATTATGAGTCAGAAGGAACAGCAGCAGAAAATATGTGGCTTGTAGGTGTATCCAGCGGAAATCCGAATGGTGACTGGATTCGTATCTGTGGTGATCAGGCAGAAGGTACAGCAATCTATAATGAAGATAAGACCGTTTGTCAGATTACTTATGATCAGATTGTTGCAGCACTTGGAGAAGACTTCGCATCTACACTTTCTTGCTTACAATGTGAATCAGACGGAGCATGGTCAGTTTACAGTGTATCAGTTGGTATGATTGCAGCATCTTACACAGAAGCAGCAAATCAGGTTGAGATAGAAGGCTTTGAAGTAAGTGCAGACGGATGGGCACAGGCAGGTATTGATACAACACTGAATGGCGGTACATTTGATGCAACTACATTAAAACCGGGTGATATTCTTACAATTACTTATGAATCAGAGGGAACAGCAGCCGAGAATATGTGGCTGGTAGGCGTATCCAGTGGAAATCCTAATGGCGATTGGATTCGTATCTGTGGCGATCAGGCAGAAGGTACAGCAGTTTATAACGATGATAAAACAAAGTGTCAGATTACCTATGAACAAATTGTTGACGCGCTGGGCGAAGATTTTGCATCCACTCTTTCCTGTTTACAGTGTGAGTCCGATGGAAAATGGTCTGTTTACAGTGTTACAATTGGTCAATAATAAAAAGTGATTATAAGGAGGATATAACGCAATGAAAAGCATGAAAAGAATTTTGGCACTTGGTTTGTCAGCTGCTATGATTTTATCATTAGCTGCTTGTGGCAACAAAACAGCACCGGCTGCAACAGCCGACGCACCTGCCGGAGAGACAGCAGTAGCACCGAGTGAAGAAACAAGAACAATTAGAATAGGTACCTGGTATGATCATTATTATGACAGTACGCACCAGACAATTGAAGACGACCCGAACCTTGACAATGTTGAAAAAGCTGAAATGAGATTGAACAAGGTAAGAGAGTTGGAAGAAAAATACAATGTTAAAATTGAATGGGTAAACCTTACATGGGAAGGTATTCAGGAATCCATTAATACATCCATTCTTGCAGGCTCACCTGATGTTGATATTTATGAATCAGATTTACAGTTCGGTATTCCTGCTTCCTTGAATGGATATGCAACTGATTTAAAGACAGTTCTTCCTGAAACCAGTGATGTACTGAACGATCAGGTAGTTATGAAATATCTTAATATCAATACAGACGGTGTTTACTTGTTTAAACCCGTAGATGCTGCAGGTACAATCGAAGCGACTTATCCTTTGGCATTCAATAAACAGATGTTGGATGAAGCAGGTCTTGAAGATCCTCGTGCTTTATATGAAAGAGGAGAGTGGACTTGGGATAAATTCAAAGAGTATATGATTGCTTTAACACAGGATACAAATGGTGATGGTGTAACCGATGTTTATGGATTTGGTTCAGATTACCAGAACTTACTTACAGGCTTGATGATGGGTAACGGTACTTATATCGCTGCTAATGAAACAGAGAACCTTTCTAGCCCTGAAGTTGGTGAAGTTCTTTCCTATATGTATGATATGTATAATGTTGATAAGTGCGCATATCCTTGGTACGTTGATGATTTTGATACCAACAGATTATGGTACAAAGACGGTTTAGTTGCTTTCTGGGTTACTGCAGCATGGATTATGGATTCAAATGAAGATGATACATTGGAATTTGAAGTTTGTATGGTTCCATGGCCGGTAGGACCAAGCGGAAATGCAGAAACAAATACATCCAAGATTGTAGCAGGAAACTTCTATTTTATTCCTACAGGTGTAGAGAATCCGGAACTTGTGTATCAGGTATTTTATGAGTATAACAACTGGTACAATGATGACTTGACTATTCGTGATGATGAAGATTCCTTGACATGGTGGAAAGACTCTGTAATTTCAGAAGAGAATTATGAAGTAATGGAATTACTGGGACAGAAGGAACAGTTTGAACTTTGGAACAGCTTAGGCGTTAACATTGATATCGAGAGTCTTGTACTCGGTGAAATGACACCTGCACAGGTTCAGGAAACATACAAGCAGCCGTTACAGGATGCATTAAATGTTTATTTCAAATAATTAATTGAGTGAGTTTAGAACAATATGTAATAAAGAAATATGTAATAAAAAACTGCCCGGGTTTTCACTCGGGCAGTTACTTTGTGTATGTGCTTAAACTTTTATAACAATTAACTATTTATTTGTTATGGTTAGTCTTTTATCTCGCTGTGAAGCTGTTGCAGAGATTTCACATTAGAATCCCCATTTCGCTGAACATGCAGAATTCCTTTAATTGTAGCTCTGGCAGCAGCAATAGTGGTAACATAAGGTATTTTTGCACGTATAGCTGATTTCCTTAAATAGCTGTCATCATTTGCACTTTCCTTACCACTTGGAGAGTTCACAATCATATCAATTTTGCCGTTTGTAATCAAATCATTGATATTTGGACGGCCTTCGTGAAGTTTATTCACAAATTCAGCTTCAATCCCATTTTCAACAATTAATTTATAGGTGTTGCCGGTGGCCAGAATCTTGAATCCGGCTTCTTTAAAGAGCTTGGCAATTTCTACAACTTCTGGTTTATCCTTCTTATTAACGGAAATCAGAACGGTTCCACCAAGCGGTAATTGTGTTTGCGTTGCTTCCTGTGCCTTGTAAAAAGCTTCGCCGTAATAGGTAGACAGACCAAGAACTTCGCCTGTGGAACGCATTTCGGGTCCTAAAATCGGGTCTACTTCCGGGAACATATTAAAGGGGAATACCGCTTCCTTCACACCATAGTAGGGAATTTCTTGTTGTTTTAATCCTGCCACAGGAGAGGGACGACCTGTAATTTCTGCTGTAATAATATCGGTTGCCAACGGTACCATACGGATATTACATACCTTAGATACCAGAGGAACGGTACGGGAAGCACGGGGATTGGCCTCTAAAACAAAGACCTTGCCGTTTTCAATTGCGTACTGCATATTCATCAGACCGACTACATGCATTTCTTCAGCAATTTTCTTCGTGTACTCCTTAATGGTTACCAGATTTTCCTCTGAAATATGTACAGAAGGAATGATGCAAGCTGAATCTCCGGAATGTACACCGGCTAATTCAATATGTTCCATAACAGCAGGAACAAATGCGTGTGTCCCGTCGCTGATTGCGTCTGCTTCACATTCTAATGCGTGATTTAAAAATCTGTCGATAAGAATCGGGCGGTCAGGTGTTACGCCAACAGCCGCTTTCATATAGCTTTCCATGCTGGAGTCATCATAAACGACTTCCATGCCTCGTCCACCCAGAACATAGGAGGGGCGAACCATAACCGGATATCCGATTTTCTTGGCAATTGCCAATGCTTCGTCAACCGTGGTTGCCATGCCTGCTTCCGGCATGGGGATTTCCAGTTTGTCCATGATTTCACGGAAAAGGTCGCGGTCTTCTGCCAAGTCAATGACAGAGGGAGGAGTGCCCAGTATCTTCACGCCGTTCTTTTCCAAATCAGAAGCTAAATTCAGGGGAGTTTGTCCGCCAAACTGCGCAATGACGCCAACGGGTTTCTCCTTATTATAGATGCTTAGTACATCTTCCAGGGTCAGAGGCTCGAAATAAAGCTTGTCCGAGGTATCATAATCTGTAGAAACCGTTTCTGGATTACAGTTTACGATAATTGTCTCAAAGCCCAGTTTCTTAAGTGCGAGAGAAGCGTGAACACAACAATAGTCAAATTCAATACCCTGACCGATTCTGTTAGGTCCGCCTCCGAGAATCATAATTTTAGGCTTGTCGTTGCTAATCGGATTTTTGTCCGCAGCATTGTAGGTGGAATAGTAGTAAGCGCTATCTTTGGTGCCGCTTACGTGTACACCTTCCCAAGCTTCGGTTACACCCAGTGAAATGCGCTTGTTGCGTAGGTCGCTTTCGGGAATATTCAGAAGCTGGCTCAGATATTTATCGGAAAAGCCGTTCTTCTTTGCAGAAATAAGTGCTGCATCAGCAGGCAAAGAACCTTTGTGTTTGAGCAGTTCTTCCTCTTCCAAAACCAGTTCCTGCATCTGTGTGATAAAGTAATGTTTTACTTTGGTAATACTAAAGATTTCGTCTACAGTAGCACCTTTGCGAAGTGCTTCGTACATAATGAAGTGACGGTCACTGGAAGGATTTGCCAGCATCTGCAATAATTCTGCTTTGCTTTTTGCATTATAATCTTTTGCAAAACCCAACCCATATCTGCCTGTTTCAAGAGAACGAATTGCTTTCTGAAATGCTTCTTTGTAGGTTTTGCCAATGCTCATAACTTCGCCTACAGCACGCATTTGTGTACCCAACTTGTCTTCAACACCTTTGAATTTCTCAAAAGCCCAGCGAGCAAATTTGATTACCACATAATCGCCATCGGGCACATATTTATCAAGTGTACCGTATTTTCCACATTCAATATCCTTTAAAGTAAGGCCTGCAGCCAGCATTGCGGAAACCAGTGCAATAGGAAATCCGGTTGCTTTGGATGCAAGAGCAGAGGAACGAGATGTACGGGGATTGATTTCAATAACAACGATACGACCGGTTTTTGGGTCATGTGCAAACTGCACGTTGGTACCGCCGATGACCTGTACGGAATCTACAATTCGATAAGCCTGTTCCTGTAACTTGGCCTGTGTTTCTTTGGAAATAGTCAGCATAGGAGCGGAACAGAAGGAGTCACCTGTATGAACACCAAGGGGATCAATATTTTCAATAAAGCATACGGTAATCATATTGCCTTCGCAGTCACGAACAATTTCCAGTTCCAGTTCTTCCCAGCCAAGAATTGATTCTTCAACCAGTACCTGTCCAACCAGAGAAGCCTGCAATCCACGTGCACAGACGGTTTTCAGTTCTTCGCGATTATAAACAAGTCCGCCTCCGGCACCGCCCATGGTATAGGCAGGACGTAATACAACAGGATATCCAAGCTTGTCTGCAATTTCCAGTGCTTCTTCCACACTGTAAGAAACTTCACTGCGTGCCATTTCAATCTGTATGGCATTCATGGATTCTTTAAAGGCGATACGGTCTTCGCCACGTTCAATGGCATCTACCTGTACGCCGATTACTTTCACATTGTATTTATCCAGCACACCGGCCTTGGCCAGTTCGGAACAAAGATTTAAACCTGATTGTCCTCCCAAATTGGGTAATAATGCATCGGGTCTTTCTTTAGCAATGATCTGTTCCAGACGTTTCACATTCAGCGGCTCTATATAAGTCACATCCGCTGTTTCAGGGTCAGTCATAATTGTAGCAGGATTGGAATTAACCAATACAATTTGGTAGCCCAGCTTTCTAAGTGCTTTGCAAGCCTGGGTTCCGGAATAATCAAATTCACACGCTTGACCAATAATAATCGGACCTGAGCCAATTATCAGTACTTTGTTAATATCATCTCTTTTCGGCATAAGAATCTCCTTTTCCTCTTGTCACTCGGTGCATATCCGAACCCAGTTCGGATATACACCGAGCGTCTAAACATACTTATACTATTTTATAGCATAATGAAGAAAAACAATAGAGTTATTTTTATTTTTTTTCTAATTTTTTTGTTTCTTCTTGAGAGCCTTTTTTTGAGCCTTCTTGTAAGTCATGCTTGTA
>CAZNAP010000115.1:0-7370 GCA_964571145.1 uncultured Lachnospiraceae bacterium
TTTAGGGTAATATCGCAAGTTTATGAGCTTTTACCAACAGTATTATTAAAAGTCTGGCAATTATGGGACAACAGATTAGTAAATTTTTTGGGAACATATTTTACTAATTTTCAGATTGCACCCTTTCTTTATTTGCTAATAAGTGCGATACTGGTACTTAGAGGAAATTATTTATACAAAAACTTTCAGGTAAGTGGCAGATGAAAGAAAAATGAGGTATCTATAAATTATGCATAATAATATGAAGCAAATATGTATTATAATACTGTTAAACACAATTCCATTTTGGGCTGTCTGTGCCTTATATCCCACAGGTGCAATGGTAAATTGGATATTGTATATTATTTTTCAACTTATATTGACTATGTATAATTTCCGTGTGACCAAAAAATTTACACCCTTCTTCTGGCAAATGGCATCATGTTTGCGGCATCCGTTATAGGATTAAAAGCTTCGAATTTGCTGTATTATTATAATATAAGTTCAGACGATGAAACAATTTTGGTAGGACTTGCAGGTATACAGATTGGAGCAATTTATATAGGTATATTGACATTGATTGCTGTGCTTATTAGAATAATCAATAATATAGCGTCTGCAGCGGCACTAAAAAAGCAAGCACAAAAAGTAGAGCAGGAGACCTGTGATATGCAGGGGTGTAAAGATGAATAAGACACGAATTAAGACATTACTCATAGCACTTGGAATAGTTTTGGTAATTGTATTGGTAGTAGGTATCAATATTGTACTTAGAAATTCCTCGGCAGAAATAGAAATAAATGAAGCATATGAGGAACCCTCAATCAGTGATGAGGAAGTATTGGCAAGAATGCGCCGAAACTACGGAGAAGATGTAGAACTTATAGACTCTAATGACACTTACTATACGTTTGTAAAGAAGCTGAAGGTTCCGATTGAAGGCAAACTAGTATTTTATGCAGAAGTGGATAACGAGCAAATAAGCGATAACTACTATGATGAACTGTATCGTTACACAGGAGATGCGTATTATGCACAATCCGGTAGAACACTCACATGGGATGAGCAAGGTGAAGGCGCTAAGAAGAGCTACAGGCCAATTTTTGCAGTGCCCGGTAGAAATGATGATGAATTGCGGTGGTTTTGCGAGGATGTGTGTCAATTTTTAGAGTATTGTTATGCAGTGGAACCACTGAAGCAAGAAGCGAAATTTACGGAAAGTTTTTTGCTGACACGGTGGTCCGTGCAAACGGAATTCAGACCAACCGCCATAGCGGCAAACTATGACAGAATTGCCTTAAATAATGAACTGTATTTATTTGCAGATGCCTTTTTAATGGAAGAAATGCAGAAGCAAACTTCTGAAACGACAGATATACAAGATACACCAGATACACAGCAACCGGATACACAGACAGATATGCAGGCAACAATAGACTCAGTTGATCAGGAAATCATAGAATTATATTTGTCCTATGAACCGGAATGTACTTACACGGCAGAAGATGGTATGGAATATCGGATGTTGCCTGTGGATCGTGCAACGGGAAGCAGCTATTATGTATTGCTTGGAATGTATGACAATGGGGCTACCTGTTCGTTCTTGAATCTTGACCCCTATAATGGAAGCGGCGGTGAGTCTAAGTGGATTGACTTTCTAGATGAAAAGCTTGGATTTTCCTGCTTGGCATATAGTGGTGGTGCATACGGAAGTCTGTATCGAACAGAAGATGGCGGAAAGACGTTTGCAAATATAGAATACCCTTCAGCTCAAAGGTTTTTACCTGACGGTACCTATTATAATCCCTATGTGATGCCGGAACAGATTTATGAAGAAGACGGAAAGCTGTATATGGTAGTAGGACAGGGACCTAACGGTGATTACTATGGAGAGGACGGCAAGCGTAACGCCTTGTATGCCTCGGAAGACACGGGAAAAACGTGGCAGTTTATAGAAGAAATCGATTAAACTTTAGACAGAACTTTTCTTGCAAATACAGAGGGTTCTGTCTTTTATTATAGGGAGATTCAAATAAGCCCAAAGTGCCTAAGCTTGAAAAATATATTATTTAAAGTATAATAAATATTAGAAACTAAAAGAATAGTCACTGAGCGACTAAGCAAACATCAAACATTTAAGGAAGCACAAATGAATCAGACGGGAATCATTATTGAAGGCGGTGCGATGCGCAGCGTATTTGCTGCCGGCGTACTTGATTTTTTTATGGATAATCAAATAGAAGTTCCGAATGTGCTGGCTGTTTCTGCCGGTGCGTATGCAGGCATGAATTATGTCTCTGAGCAGCGGGGCAGAACAGTAGAGTCTGTAGTGAAACCTTTGGAAAAAGAAAAATACATGGGATTTTCCACCTTTTTCCGAAAAGGCACGTTCTTCGATATGGACTATTTATTCGATGTGGTGCCAAAGGAATTGTCACCCTTTGATCTCAAAACGTTTACGGAATCAGCAAAGCGTTTTTTGATTAATATTACTGATTGCAGAACCGGGAAAAGTGTTTTTTATGAAAAGTTCGAGTCAGAAGAGCATTTTTGGAAAATATGTAGAGCGGCAAATTCACTTCCTTTTATTTCAAAAGTTACCAAAATAGATGGAACACCTGCTCTGGATGGCGGTATGGCAGATGCAATTCCAATTAAGAAGGCTAAAGAAGAAGGCTGGGACAAAATCATTTTTATCTTGACCAGAAAAGTAGAGTATCGCAAGAAATACAGATACTTTTATATGATGATGATTCGACTGGTTTACCGCAAGTATCCGGAATTTATTCAAACAGTTCATGAAAGAGACCGTAAATACAATGCCTGTCTGGAAGAAATTAATAAGATGGAGAAGGCGGGAAAAGCACTGGTAATACGCCCTATCAATATGGCAATTACCAATAATGAGTCTAACGTAAAAAAATTACTTGAGTATTATCAGCAAGGGTACGATGAAGCTGCGAAACGTGAAGAAGAAATTCGAGATTTTTTGTTATCATAAAGCAATTATTGTTCAAAATATAAGGAGGCGTCTATGGATATCAATCAAGTATTAAAGCAATTGGATGAATTGTTTTCCAGTCATCAGGTGAAACGTGTAGAGGAATTTTTGATACAAAAGATTGATGAGGCTTCGTCGACGGGAGATGCCGGCGCAGTGATTACACTCCTCAATGAAATCATTGGACACTACCGAGAGACAGGTGAATTTGAAAAGGCAATTTCCTGTTGTCAGCAGGTATTGTTGCTGGCAAAGCAAGAAGGAATGGAAGGAACACTGGCTTATGCTACCACATTGGTGAATGTAGCCAATGCCTGCAGAGCTGCAGGGCTTTTACGCGAAGCCATGATTTATTTTCAGGAAGCAAAAGCGATTTATGAGAAGAAACTGGATCCGACGGATTTCAAATACGCAGAACTGTACAATAATATGAGTCTGCTTTTCCAGGAAATGGGTGATTATGAAAGTGCTTGTGATTGTCAGGAACGTGCCATAGGCATAGCGCTTGGATACACGCAGGCAAGAATAGAAACGGCCGTATCTTATACAAATTTAGCAACTTCATTGCTGAAATTAGGAAGGTACGAAGAATCGGTGGAGAATTTGGAAAAGGCCTTTTCCTTGTTTGAAATGGACGAAGATAAGGATTACCATTACAGTGGCGCACTTTCGGCTATGGGAGAGGCGCAGTATTTGGCAGGTAATTTGGAGGAATCGGCCAGATTTTATAAGTTGGCGTTAATAGAAATTGAGCGAAATGCAGGAAGAAACCGTGCTTATGAAATCGTGTTACAGAATTTCAATACTGTAGCTGCACAGCGTTCGAATCTACCGTCTGAAAGCGGTGCTTCTGACAGTGGTATGGAATTATGCAAAGCATTTTATGAAGAGTATGGGGTGCCGATGATTCGAACCCGCTTTCCTGCTTATGAAGGTGTAATTGCAGCAGGATTGGTTGGCGAAGGCTCAGAATGTTTTGGCTTTGATGACAAGGTATCCAGAGATCATGATTTCGGACCTGGATTCTGTTTATGGTTGACGGATACTGTATATGATGAAATCGGGGAAGAGTTACAGCAAGCTTACGATGAATTGCCATCTACTTATTGTGGCGTTATTCGAATTAGCACAGCACAAGCTCAAAAAAGAGTGGGCGTATTTAAAATCGGTGATTTTTATGACCATTTAATTGGGATACCAGATATACCTGTTACTCAGAACCAATGGCTTTTTCTGGAAGATTATCAGCTGGCAACTGCAGTAAACGGCCAAGTTTTCAGAGACGATTTGGGCGAGTTTACAAGAATTCGACGAGGAATTGCTGCCTATTATCCGGAAGAGGTAAGACTGAAGAAAATAGCAAGGCAAGCAGCGTTAATGGCACAATCAGGGCAGTACAATTATGCCCGTATGTTTGGCAGAGGAGATAAAGTAACAGCTGCTATTGCACTTTCAGAATTCATGAAACATACCATGGCAATGGTTTATCTGTTGAACCGTACCTATGCGCCTTTTTATAAATGGCTGCATAAGGGAATGGCCAGATTAACAGTATTACCGGATATTGCAGATATTTTAAATATGCTGGTGGATCTTCCGACAGGTGATGAGCGGATACCTCAAACTATTGAGATGATTGTAGCCATGATTATCGCAGAAATGAAGAAACAGGGACTGACCAGTGGCGAGGATAATTATCTGGAGAATCATTCCAGTCGTATATTAAGAAGAATTCCTGAGAAAAAGAAGGAAGCTGATTTTCATACCGCACTTGTTAATGAACTGATTTCATTGGAATGGGAAGCTTTTGACAAGGTTGACAACGAGGGTGGAAGAGCAGACTGCCAAGACGATTTTAATACTTTTTCGATTATGAGGAAAAGTCAGTATCAGACATGGACCTCTGATATGCTGCGTAGCTATATCGGTGATTTTCGCAGAGCAAATCAAGAGGGATGGAATCTGATTAGTGAGAAATATGCAAGAATGATGGCAAGTACAGCACCAGACAGATTTCTGCAAATCAAAGATTCCCTGCCTGTATTACCTGAAGCAAAGCAGGAAATCATTGAAGAAATAGTGAAGATTCAGGTAAGCTGGATGGAGGAATTCGCAAGCAAATATCCAAAGGCTGCAGGCAATGCAAGAGTGATTCACACCAAGGAAGATACGCCCTATCATACTTCTTATGAAACCTACCTGAGAGGAGAACTTTCCACATATTCCGATATGACACTGGATTTATACGGAAGATTTATTGCCGATTTATACAGAAAAGAACAAAATTTGGCTGAAATGACCATGGAAAATACAGCAACTTTGTATGGATATACCTCTCTGGATGATTTGGAATCCAAATTATAGTGACATTCGAATTCCATCAGCAATTGCCTGTGCAGTATCCTGAAAGCGATTATCAAAAAGGAGATTATCTCGATCTGTATTGATAAAACCAACTTCAACTAATACTGCCGGCATGGAAGTTTGACGAAGTACCGCTAAATTGGTGCGTTCATTGACACCCTGATTTACGTAGCCAACCAGCTCCAGCTGACGATTGATATTTTCAGCCATACGTGCAGCGGCTCCATAACGATTAAAGACGAGAGACTCGACACCTGTATATTGATTATTATAAGGGCTGGAATTTCGATGAATAGAAACAAAATAATCAGCACCTGATGCGTTGCCTTCGGCTGCTTTACGCGCAGGTGTTTCGTAAATATCTTCAGTACGAGTATAAAGGACATTGACGCCGTTATTAGTCAGGATATTACCGATTGCCAAGGTAAGTCTTAAATTATCATCTTTTTCCAGACGTCCCATATAGGTTGCACCATAATCATAACCGCCATGTCCGGCATCTAAAATTACTGTAGCCATAAATACCTCTCAGATAGACCATTCTTTAATTATTCTATGCAATGAATGAGAGAGTGTGCGTGGCAGAAAGCAAGAATATGGATAAGAAAATTCAAAAAAATTATGAGATAGATATGTGTAACGGCCCCTTATTTGGGAAAATACTTCTTTTTACGTTACCACTGATGTTGTCAGGAATATTACAGCTGTTATTTAATGCGGCTGATGTGGTTGTGGTAGGACGTTTCGCCGGTAACGAATCCCTGGCGGCAGTTGGTTCAACAGGTGCTCTTACCAATTTACTTGTGAATATGTTTATTGGATTGTCGGTAGGTGCCAATGTATTGGTTGCCAGATATTATGGGGCAAAACGGGACGATGAAGTGAGTCAGACTGTACATACATCAATGATTATCAGTGTGGTAGGCGGAATAATTTTGGCACTGATTGGATTTGTTGCTGCCAAACCACTTTTGGTCTTAATGGATACGCCGGAAGATGTGATTGGTCTTTCCGTATTGTATATGCGGATTTATTTTCTTGGAATGCCTGCGATGCTGCTGTTTAATTTTGGCAGTGCCATTTTACGTGCAGTGGGAGATACCAGACGCCCTTTGTTTTTCCTGATTATTGCCGGTATTGTGAATGTGGGATTGAATCTGATTTTTGTAATTGTATTTCATATGGGTGTGGCAGGTGTTGCAATAGCAACTGTTATTTCACAGTGTATTTCGGCAGGGATGATGATTTGGTGTCTGATGTGTAGTGAAAGTAGTGTAAAAGTCAGTCTGGGCAAACTTCGGATTAATTGGGATAAGTTCGGCAAGATTGCTAAAATAGGATTGCCTGCCGGTATTCAAGGTTCTTTATTTTCTATTTCAAATGTATTAATCCAATCATCGGTTAATTCATTTGGCTCTGTAGCTATGGCGGGAAATACAGCTGGTGGCAATGTGGAAGGGTTTGTTTATACAGCAATGAATTCTGTATACCAAACAGCAGTTAGTTTCACAGGACAGAATCTTGGCGGACGGCGGTTTGACAGAATTAACAAGATCCTAATAGAATGCCTGTTATTTGTTACTGTGATTGGTCTGGTCTTAGGTAATGGAGCCTATTTGTTTGGCAATCAGATTCTGAGTCTGTATTCTACTGACGCCAGAGTAATTGAATATGGTATTGGCAGAATGGCAGTGATTTGTACTTTCTATTGTTTGTGCGGAATGATGGATGTGTTGGGTGGAAGCATCAGAGGGTTAGGCTATGCGGTTATGCCGATGATTGTTTCCCTTTTAGGTGCCTGCGTTTTTAGAGTGGTATGGATTTATACCATTTTTCAATGGGACAGAAGCTTGCACACCTTGTATATTTCCTATCCAATTTCATGGGCTGTGACAGCCTTGGCTCATCTGATTTGTTTCATGATTGTACGAAAAAAGCTGGAATCAAAATATTAAATAAGCACTGCACGACTAAGCATTGAAAGAATAGATAAGACAGATTATTTTAATTTGTCTTATTTTTTTGT
>CAZNAP010000116.1:0-7300 GCA_964571145.1 uncultured Lachnospiraceae bacterium
CCTGCTGCATCATCTGCTGCACGGTTAATCTTGTAACCTGAAGATAACTTCTCTGTTGATTTAGCCTGAGATGCTGTTGTTACGCCTAACATTCTGTTAGAGTTCATTGCTGTAAGATTGTGTTGTACTACCATATTTATTCCTCCTTGAATTTTACGTCGCATCCTTGCGTACGTTTGATAGTTTGTCAGTTATTTCTGGGATTCGCGCGCATCCGGTAGATAACTGAAGTTACAAGGGAGAGTAGCCATTGGAGTGGTTACTTCTCTTTCTTGTATAATATATCGGAGTATTTGTCCAATACTTTATACCATAATTAAAAAAATTTAAAATATTTTGGTACTTTATTCCCAAATGCCGTAAATATAATGCTAATCACTTCTTCTTATCCATGAAAAAGGATTCTTGCACTCCTGCATTGCTCATGTTTTGATAGTAACCATATGCTGCTTTGGAGTTCTTCCTGGACTTGCCTAGGTTGCTTCGTTCTTTCTTGAAGCAGCTTTCCACCAGAGCCTTGTTTCGCTCTTCCTGAGCCTGAATAGATACGCTCGTATCGGTAATTTCAGAAATCAACTGTTGCAGTTTCTGGATTTGCTTTGCGTATTTTTGCTTATTTCCAATGAGTTCTTCTTTAACCTTATCATAAAGGTTTTCGAAGCCTTCGTCAAGTACTGTGAGCTCTTTTATGTACAAATCCTTCTCATCTACACCCTGATCAAAGAGTTCCAAATCAACTGGCTCGGTCTTTAGAATTTGTGTCTGTGTCTCATTCACTTCTTGTATGCGGCGCAACACATCTTTCTTCTTAAGCAGACTGTCTTCCAGGATATTTAAATAGTTTTCGATCATAAAGTCGCTCCCACCTCATGCGTCTTGTTCATGCGCATAACCTCTTTCCAGGTGTCTCGCAGGGTGCTTAAGTGTCCATGTACCTCCTGCAAAATCTCCACATCCTTTTTTACATTAGCGTAAACCAGACGTTCCTCCAGATAAAGGTAGATTCTTTCAAAGTCCTCTGCCACCGGATAGCTCATGTCCAAAGTTAACCGAAAATGCTCGATGATTTTTTGTGTTTTCATAATATTTGCATGAGCTTTTGGAATATCCTTCCGTTCAATTGCCGCAATGGCAATATTGCAGAATTTAATTGCGCCTTCATATAACATTAATGTCAGTTCTGCCGGAGAGGCAGTTAATATTTTGCTGTTGTTATACTGCGCATACGCATTGGGTAATGCCATATCATGAGCCTCCTAATAAGCCTGTTACCGCGCTGGCATTGGACTGCATTTTAGCAAGTGCGGTCTCCATAGCGCCGAATTTCTTATACCATTTGCTTTCATAATCTGCAAGCTTTGCTTCTGCTTCTTTGATTTTGGTGGTATAGTCGTCATACTCCAGCTTCATTTTCTTATCATCATATACTTTATTGATACTACTGTATTCCGAAGTGCTCATGAGTTTCGTCATGTTTTCGGACAGTTTTTGTGATAATTGGGTAAAGAAGCCAATTACTTTATCCGGGTCAGAATTAATCATAGCCATTAAATCATTAGTTTCATTTTTCACTGCAACATCATCTGCGTCACCATGGATATGGTATGCATTTTTCTCGTTTTCTGCTGCATTGAAATAACCCAGTGTCTCGATACCAAAATCATACAGGTACATGGTCTTGCCGCCCACTTCGAAGCCCGATGACATAATTTCCTTCATGGTACTTCCTACGGTATTAATTGTTGAGTCTCTGCGAAGCAGGCTATCTTTGATTTTCTTCTCCCACTTCTCAATTTCAGTCTCAGACATGGTATCCTTTTCTTCATCAGAAAGAGGATCGTAGCCTTTAGAGGATTCTGCATTATAAAGTTTATCAATTTCATTGATTAAGGAACTGTATTCTTTGATAAAGTTCTTAATCATGTCATAGATACCGCTGGTATCGTTTTTGGTGGTTAATGTAATTTCTTCGTCTGCTGCAGTGAGAGCATTGCAGGTAATTGTTAATCCGTTTACCTTGATTGTATTTTCTGTTCCTGTGTAAACAGCTCCATTTAAAATAATTTCAGAATCTTCGCCTGCCTGTTTGTAGGCACCGGAGCTTCCTGTTAATCCATCATATCCATTAAAAAGAGTTGTAGCAGTTGCAATCTTGGCATCAATATCATTGGTAGCCATGGTGGTAAGCTCTGCTCCTGCTTCTCCTGTTTCTGTTAAATAGCCATTTGTTACCAAAGCTTCCAGTTTTCCGTTATTTTCAGTAATAGACGCCTGATTTTTCTCATAGCCGGTAATATAAGACAGTTCGCCTTTCAGCTTATCATATTCTGTCTGTTGCTCCGCAGTCAGCTTTCCGTCTTCTGCTGACGCTTTGGCTTCATCCAGTTCTGTAATTCTGGCATTGATTTCATCCTTACGAGCGGTTATGCTGGTTTCATTTGCCCAGTCGATTGTGCTGTCCGCATATGCCGTCTGAAAATCTTCGATTAATTTACTCTGTTTGGTTTGAAGATCAGTATTGGATTTCTCCAGAGCAGTCTTTTCGTCTGTATACTTCTTAAAAAGAGCAGCTACGCTGTCATCGATTATTTTTTGTCTGTCCTCAGCACTCAGATTTGCATATTTCTCATAAACTGCCTTAGCACTGTCATCATATACTAAAATACCCAGTTTGCTGAGGGCATCTGTTCCGTCACTATTGGATGCTGTAAGACTAAAATCAAACTTCTCACCGGTTGCAGATGCACCGATGTAAAGTCTTTGTTGGCCTGCATCAAAATTAGCATTGACACCGGCTGTTTTTAGTTTACTGACCAAAGAACTCATGGTCATATTTTCATCTACAGTAATTTCTGTAGTTTTGCCATTGGAATTAATTGCAAATTTGCTGCCAACTGTTATTCCAAGACTCTCAGCTACTTTGCTGCCGGAACTTAATGCCTTGCCATCTTGTCCTGTAAGTGCAGCACCGGTGAGGTAACCTGCCTTAGCAAGTTTATTGATTTTTAGGCTTTGTACGCTGTCCATAGCTGTGCCGTCAGTGATTACACTAACTGCATTGGGATTGGAAACGGTTGTTGCCTTCTTAGCAAAAGAACCCTGATATTTCAGGTTGTTTACTGTACCGTTAAATAAATTATAGATTTTGGTGTTAATGTCTTTCCATGCTTCCTGCTTCCAGCCAAGTACTGTTTGTTCATCTTTCAAATCATCCACTTTGGTCTGTCTGACAGCAACAAGTTCTTTGATGATGCTTTCTGTATCTAAGCCGGAGTTCATTCCGGTTACTCGCATTGCCATAATTGGGTCCTCCTATCTTCTCTCGTCCACGAGCAGACCAGCCAGTTCCCATGCTTTTGCAATCATGTCTAAAGTCTTCTCCGGAGGAAGTTCCTTGATTACTTCCTCGGTTTCTTTGTCAACGATTTTGATGGTTACACGATTGGTTGTTTCGTGAATGCCGAATACTGCTTCGGAATGAGATAAGTTCTTATTGAGCTTCTCCACTGCCTTCTTAATCTGCTCGTTATTCGCCTGCTGTTGTTCTTTAGCGGCGCTGGCGTCTGAGCCGTTCTGATTGCTGCTTTGATCCTCTTTACGATCTGCTTCGGCAACTTTGACTGTGGTAGCGTCATAAACGTTGTTTTGTTCCTGCGCAGCAACTTCCGTGTCTTCTACGCTTTGTTTCTGAGCAGGTCTGGCCTGCTGTGTATTCTGTGCCTGATACGTCATTGCACTGCTTACTGGTTCTATTGCCATTTTGATCACCTCCGTGTGATATAAATAAATTGAATGGTCTAAGGCCAATACGCCACGCGGATTAGCCTCCGAAACTTAGAGTTCCCCTGTCTTCTGATATATATATCGGAGAAAATAGTTAATTATTTATAGCAATGCGAAAAAAACTTATTGTTCATGTTTATCCAAGCAAATTCTTCAGAGCTTCCAAGCCTTCCATGTTAACTGATTCCTGGTTAGCCTCTTGAATCTGGATATAAACTTCTTTTCTGTATACGGGAATTTCCTTGGGTGCACTAATGCCAAGCTTCACCTGTTCCCCTTTAATATCTAGGATTGTTATTTCTATATTATTGTTAATGACCAGGGCTTCATTCTTTTTTCTGGATAACGCTAACATTTATTCACCTGCTTTCTCTGCATTCAGGATATCATAAATAGGAAACTTCACTTCGTATTCGTCTCCTTCAACAATGACCTGACATGCTTTCTTCTCAGCCGCATTGATTACAATAGGTCCTCTGAGGTTTACTGTCATCTTTTTTAAGTCGCTGGGTACCGTTACGGTAACCATCACCAACAGTTCATCTGAAACTAATTGTCCGAGAGGTTTTAATAATTCATCATCCACCTGCGGATTATAGTCAGGCTTCACAATCAGTGGATCCATAACCGGCATTGCAAAGCCGGGTTCCTGTATGGACTGTAGCCAGTGAATAGAACCAATCCCCTTTTCCTCATCATGTACCAGGGCAAAATCGGTGAGTTCAGGAAAACCGATTATCCCTAAAGGAAAACTTATAATTTTGTCTTCTGCCAATTCAATTTCCCCAAAAACTTTCGTGTTTACTATCATACTCTTCCTCCTTGCATATCACAGGTCGACTGCGATACTGCTTCTCTGCGCTCTCGTTGCGACTTTAAATATAGTTCATCAGTGATGTTTGCATAATCTTGCCGGTTGCCATCAGTGCTGCATTGTAGGTCAATTCTGTGCTGGTAAGCTGTACTGCCACCTCTGCGATGTCCGCATCTTCATTTTCCGATTGTAATGTCTTGAAGGTGGTTTTCTGATCCATCAGTCGATTGCTAATCAAATCCAGTCGCTGACTTCTTGTTCCGTTATCGGTAATGGCCACATTAGTATCGTCCAGATAACCCTGCACGCTGGTAATGGTTCCTTCGAACATCTTATGAATCTTATCACGGATGTAGCTGTATGCCTTGTCGGCAGCATCGTATTTATCTTTGGTCGTTTCATAATCTGCAGATTCAGGGTCCATATTTTCCAACACATGATCTAAATCTTCTTTAGTGGCTTCAATTTCTACCAATTCAGTCAGTGCATTTTCCAAATCATCTACATCACGGTCTAAATTGTGATTAAATACTTCATCAGCTGTGGTATTTACTTGAATAGTCTGGTTGTATCCCACATCATATTCAATGGCCTGTTTGTTTTTGGTTCCAGTCAGGTATTCCTGATTGTAATCAATTGCCGGGGCTGTTCCGGTCTGTCCTGTACAAGCAAAGTAGTGTTCCGGTCTCAGGTCACCACTTTCCCATTGGTTCTTGGTGTAGGTGAAACGAATTTCCGTATCTGTTGTTACACTGCCTTCTAAAGCCTCATAAGCCTTGTTACTGAAAAGAATTTCTCCGGTTTCCGGCACATATACAACTGCTGTTTTGGCCGGATTGTCTTCGAATACACCGGGAGATGTTTCAATTTGATCAGGTGCATTGTTGGCCGTCTGTATGGTTTCATACGGATTCGGATCGGCACTTGTGGATACTGTAGTAGTAGTCACAAAATGTCCGGGGGCAGGTGTTCCGTCCATCAGCTGTATGGTTACGCCTCCTGCGCTCTGTAAATCATCATAAGCCAGTCGCATTCTATGGATATCGCCGTTGGTCACTTCCTGTTCTGTCAGTGCCGGGTCGGTAGTCGGTGGAATGGTATCATAATTATTCTTATTCATCCCGTCCAGTCTTCCGATGTCCGTATAGTTAATGGAATCAAAATCTCCGATGGTGTTCTGCTCTGTAATGCTATAACTCGGCATGTTTTCTTCCACCTCTTTGGTGAAAGACATGGTTGTATCGGTTCTGTATCCTGTAAAGACGTATCTTCCGGCATAATCTACATTGCCAGTAGAATAGAATTCATCTCGCAGGGACTTGATTTGTTCTACGATAATACGAAGGTCTTCGCTTCCCAAATCTTTATTGGAACCTTTATTTGCCTGTTTGGTCATATCGGTTAAAACTTCTGTTACGGTTCCAAGAGCCTTGCCGGTGACATCCAGCCAGCTTTCAGCATCAGGGGCATTCTTGTCATTGTACTGGGTCAGTTCTGAAACACTGGTTCTCAGTCGAAGGGCACGAATTGCAATAACCGGGTCATCCGAAGGTCTTGTGAGTTTCTTCTGTGTAGACATCTGGGTGCTGAGTTTGTCCTGCAGAATCTTGTTGTTATTAATATTATACAGAGAATTGTTCTGCATAATCTTATTCGTCATTCTCATAAATCATACTCCTCTCTCTCAGTGTCATTTTGTATCTTCGTATAAAGTGTCTTCAAAATACTTTTCACATTACTAGACACCGGTATTTAGTATCAACTGGTCGTATATTTCTGTAAGGGTCTGTATCATCTTGGATGCCAAAGTATAAGAATTCTGAAACTTCACCAAGCTTACTGCTTCTTCATCTTCATCTACACCGGCTACGGAGCTCCTCTGGTTATCAATGGAGTTTTTCAAACTCTTGTAAACATCTTGAAAAGTATTTGCATTGCTGGCGTTCAGTGCCACATCCGATAAAATCATTTCCAACATTTCACCGGCAGAGCCGTTTCGGAAGCTGTACTTCTCTTTGCTGTTTAGAAGTGTGATAATCTCCTCGATTTGTCCGCATTCTTCTACTCCAACTTTCTCGCTACTACGTGAACCCAACAGGGACGCATCATCTATTAAAGCGGAATTAATGTCAAAATTACCTGCGCTCAGTTCATAATAAGCATCAACATCTCCAAAATTCGCATCTGTGTACTCTGTGCCGTTTCCACTTTTCCCTGTGAAAAGAATACATCCCGGATCACCATTTGCATTTACGCCGAGCTTCAAGATTTCATTAACTTGTTCAGAGAAACCTCTAATCCAGGTATTCATCTGCTGCATATAATAAGGAATGCCCTGATAGTTAATATCTGTTTCTGTTTCAGCCTCTCTGCCGTTTACTTTTGCTGCAGTTGCCTGCGGATAAGTAGCCGAACTATTGTTAATGGTAAAGGTGTAAGTATCTGTTCCGTCAAATGTCCATCCGGTATATTGATAAATTGTATTTCCTATGTTAATAGTTCCGCCGACTGCGGGATCAGGAAGCATACACTGCTTCATATCTTTTAAATTTTCTTCGGTTACTTTAATAGACACTTGGTTGGTCGTATCATCATATCCGGTTACCATGCCGTTAAAGTTCGCTCCGTTATTACCGTCTCGCATTTCCACCAGACCTTTCAGCTTGCCTCCCATAGAAGCATTGGTCAAGCTGAACTGATTTC
>CAZNAP010000117.1:0-7261 GCA_964571145.1 uncultured Lachnospiraceae bacterium
AACTGCTTTCATGCATTATTTGCTTTCATGCATTAATTCTTGGAATCTTTGAATGTAACTGTCATAGGAGAAAATCTTCGCATGCTCTTGTGCTGCGCTCTGATATTGTTGCATTTTATGTTCATCTGTTAATAAGATAATCACTGCCTGTGCCATATTGATTTCTTCCGGCATAATCGTTGTGCTCAAATCCTTTTCTCCGCTCATCACGGGTACCAGCACGCCAAAATCGCCCCAAATAATCTGTTCTCCACCGGATTGTATCTTGTCTTTATAGGTATTGTCGTCAAAAACTCTTCCGGTGCAATTCTTCATCAATATTTCTCCGGGGCCGGTTAAGCAATCGGTACTGACAGCCGGTAAGCCCAGTGCCATTCCTTCTACCAGTGCATTGGGGAATCCTTCCATAGAAGAGGTTAATAAATAAACATCACTTTCTCGAAGAAAACAATAAGGTTCTTTCTGCAATCCTGCAAAATACACCTGTTCAGAAATGCCCAACTCTTCAGCCAGTTTCTGGTAATCGCTAAAATCCCCTGCACCTAAAATGGCAAGTCTTGTATCAGGCAACTGTTGATGTACCTCACAGAAAACCTTCAACATATGCCAAAAACCCTTTACATCATCCTCACGACCCATAGAAATCAGACACCGTACCTGACTGCTGTCCCATGGGAACTCCGGTTTCTTCTGCAATGCAGTTTCTTGCATCTGATCCACATCAAAAGGATTATAGAGGGTAGTTGTTTTATCTGTGTGAAATTGGACTCTCAGTTTCTCTTCAATGACTTTGGAGCAACAAATAATCAAATCTGCTTTTTTCACAAATAGACGCATTTTTGAAGTTTCTTCTATATCACCGTAACTGCGTAGTCCCAGCCATACTTTCGTACCTTTGGTTTTAGATAATGAATTCACCAAATTGGCAGTTAATCCAAAACTGTAAGCAGCTTTCGGCTGAAGCTGTCTTTTAATAGTTCGCAATTTGATACTTCTTCGAATCATTGTAAATAGTTTTCGCAGAATACTATTTCGTACGCCCATGCGAATATCAATAATTTTCAGACCATCTATATCATAATCTATATCTGTCGAGTCAAAAATAACAATTGTTATGTCGTAATAGGGTTCCAGTAATCTGGCAGTTGTCACACAGACTCTTTCAAATCCGCCCTGATGGAGCATTGGAACAATGAGCATTAATTTATCCTTCATCCCGTAGTTCCTCCGTATTTCCTGTTTCATAAAATCTCATCATTTTCTCAGCCTGTTCCCGACAATCAAAACCACTTCTGCTGACCAAATCATATTGGTCTGTTCTCTGATAGTCCAAATCCTTTAATACTGTTTCAGCCCACAATTCAGGATTCGACTGTATACTCATGCACTGAACCTGTTCTCCCAATACCACCTCTGTTGTAATTGTATCTGAAATCAGGCAATGCAATCCCGACGCCTGAGCCTCTACTACAGTACCCGGAAGTCCTTCATATCTGGAGGGATATACAAAATAGTCCATGGCTTGATAGTAATCAGCAACCGGTGTTCTATTTCCTAAAAATATCACTTGTTGTTCAATTTGAAGTTGT
The DNA here is from genome assembly GCA_964571145.1 of uncultured Lachnospiraceae bacterium. Lineage (GTDB taxonomy): Bacteria > Bacillota > Clostridia > Lachnospirales > Lachnospiraceae > Suilimivivens. Next base: position 1,590 of record CAZNAP010000117.1, read on the forward strand.
TTTGTTAAGGCCTTCATTTCTTCCATTTTGGGGCCTTCACCAAGCAGAAGTAACACTGCATCAGACTTTTCTTTCAGGATCGCTGCAAAAACTTGTATCAGATATTCATGATTTTTGGCATAATGAAATCGTCCCACATGACCAATTACAAATCGGTTGTTGATGCCCAGCTTTTCTCTCATTTCTTCTCGAGTCTTCTCATTGTATACAAAGGCTTGGGCATCAATCGCATTGGGAATCATAACCACTTGATTATCCCGCACCGCCCTTTGACCAAATACAGAAATTCCGGCTAGCTTGGAACAGGCAAAAAGATAATCGGCTTTCTTAGCCAAATTTCGTCGCATCCATCTGGTTAATACGCCCTTTAATCCATGATCCACGCCAGCACTTCTGGCATGTGCAATGGTCATTGGAACTCCTGCCTTTTTGGCAATAGGCAAATAAATAGAGGCCGTACTTGTCATATGACCATGCACAGCCTGAAAATCATTGTGTTCTGCAAAGAAAAGCTTCCATGCTTTTCTGTAGGAAAAATAATTATAAACCTTAAAGCGAGGTATTCGATAAATATGACCACCTAACTGCTCAATTTCATCATCAAAAAAACATCTTTGCGTGGTATGGCTCACCATGTCAAATTGCACGCGTTCTCTATCCATCAGGCGAAACAAATCCATTGTTCGGCTTTCAGCACCGCCCAAATCCAGTCGGCCAAAGACATGTAAAATACGTATCATTAGAATTCCTCCATGGATGGCAGGTTGTAACTGCCTATTTTAACTTAACAAGGTAATATTTCGTTTTAGCCAAAACGTACTCCCATAGCCTGCCAAAAACACTTCTCTTACCGACCGGTGCATCCAGATATTCCTTAAAGGAAATCCAGTTGGTATTCACAGCTTTCGATAAAGTTCCTCGCACACGCTCTATGTCATCATCTGTCATAGTTCCTGCATGAATCACCATCGTCGTAAACCCACGACGCTTTCGTAAGCTTTTGCTTAACATAAAAGAAATTGGATAAAAAACAAGGCCTTTCCACTGATAAGGTGCATTTCCAAATCCATCTGTAATTCTGAGAAAGCCTGCTTCTTTTAATGCTCTAAGTGTCTTATAATCATAAGAATGACCGGGCGCCATAAATATGTCTGTAAGAATATCCTTCTCTTCCAGAATTCTCTTTCCTTCTGTAATCATTTCCTTTTGTACTTCATAGGAAAGTCCTGCAAACTCAGAGAATTTATTTAGAGGAAACATGCCACCCTTTTTTGTTGAATAAACATGGTGACAACCATGCATAGCCAGAATCCATCCTTGCTTTTGAAGTTCCAGCATATAAGACCAGAACTCCGGATGATCGGCTTGCATCTTATGAGATTTCTTCAAATTTTCATCTTGATTGTCTGGAATTACTCCTAATAATGGTTTGACTCCATATTCATCCAAAACGGCTTTAAATGCTATAAACCGTTCCCAATCCATATCAGGTGTTATATCATCCATTCGAATTGCAATTTGCATAGTTACTCCAAAATATCTCCGACCTGAATTTCCCTATTGGCTTCATATCGGTCAATTAATAAGGATCCGTCCACTGTTCTGATAATCAGCTTTCCATCAAAAATGTCAATTACCTCTCCCGGTGCAAATCCACTAAAATCAATCATTTCATCAAAAGGATGTGCTTGCCAAATTGTAATCTTCTCTCCTCGGCATAAGGCAGTTGCGCCCGGAAAAGGTGCTGCAACTCCTCGTATCAAGTTATAAATAACACGTGTTCTTTCGTGAAAATCAATTTTCCCGTCCGTTGCTGTTCGTTTCTCATACCATGAATCAAAATCTTTCGATTCTGTTCTGATTGTAATTGTTTTCTCTTGATATGCTTTTAAAAGCTTTCGTATCAGATTCTTAGAACAAATCATGTTCTTGTACTGTGCTGTACGAATATCATCATGTTCCGTCAGTGAAAACATCTCTGTTGCAAAAATATTAGGGGAATCGGCTTTGGTGTCATACCGAAATAAATTCAAGTTAAATCTGGTATCGCCCAGAATAATAGACCAGTTTAGTGGTGAACGGCCACGTCCAAAGGGCAAGTATCCTGCATTCCCATGAAAACCATAAATACCATACTCAAATGCATTCAATACACTTTCCGGTATTAATCGCTGCCAGCCCATGGAAATACCAATTTCAAAGGTATTTTCTGCCAAGAATTTCTGTGTCTTCTCATCAGTCAGAGAATAGCTGTCCGCTTCATGAACCGGTATCCCATATTGATCCGTCAGAATCGACAAGCCTTTAAATCCCGCCACCTGGTTGCGACTTAGGACTGCCTGACTAATGGTAATCACTAAGTCTACCGGACAAATATTCTTATGAATAAACTCTACAATATTTTCAGAGGTATCCTTCACTCCAAAAACCACCACTTTATAATTCATAATCTATCTTCCCTTCGCAACTCAATCCAGTATCTATAAACTTATAGATTAGCCTTATACCAGTCAATTGCCAAGTTAATTCCTTTTTCAAAATCATACTCCGGATCATAGCCAAGCAATGTCCTGGCTTTGGTAATATCCGCATTGGAGTCACGAATGTCACCTTTACGAGTCGGTCCGTAATTGGGTTCTACATCCTTGCCAAGTGCCTTACACAACGAATGATATACGTCAATGAGGTATTCTCGTCCGCCATAACCAATGTTAAAAGCTTCTCCGCCGGCTTCGCTTGGTGCCAAACAGCCCCTCAAGTTTGCTTCAATAACATTATCAATATAGGTGAAGTCTCTGGATTGTCTGCCATCGCCATCAATGGTAGGAACCTCTCCATGCAACAACTGCTTAATAAACTTCGGTATTACTGCAGCATACATGCCGTTAGGGTCCTGTCTCCTGCCAAATACATTAAAGTAGCGCAGTCCATAGGTATCAAGACCGTAAAGTGTTTTATAAAGTCTGGCATATTCTTCATCTACTTTTTTAGTTAAAGCATAGGGAGAAAGAACTTTTCCTTCTTTGCCTTCCTGTTTCGGAAGTACCGGATGGTCACCGTAAACAGAAGAACTGGAAGCATATACAAACTTCTTGACACCATTCTGTCTGGAAGCTTCCATCATATTTAATGTTCCACGGATATTGATTTCCTCATATAAAAGTGGCATTTCAATGCTTCTCGGAACACTGCCCCAAGCCGCCTGGTTCATAACATAGGTAGCGCCCTTGGTTGCTTCCATACAAGTATCTAAATCTCTGATATCGCCCTCTATAAAGGTAAACTTCTCATTTGCTGTCAGTGGTTCGATGTTTTCATATTTTCCTGTAGATAGGTTGTCCAAACATCTTACGGTATAGCCCATGTTAATCAGTGCTTCGCAGATGTTGGATCCGATAAAACCTGCACCGCCTGTTACTAAAAATACACTGTCTTTATCAAATTTCAAATTTTTATAGCTCATTTATTGATTCTCCTTAGAGTAGTAATTTAAACAATATGTATTATAACACAACTATCAAATAATATCATTATTGTCTTTTCACGTTGATGTCTTTTCTAACGTAAAAATGCTCCTGTCTTCAGCAGGAGCATTTTTATCATTAGTCAAAAGGTTCCTTTGTTTTCGAACATGAAAACTATTTTATTAACCAGGTATATATACTCCTCTAGATCTGACAAATGCCAAGATAATAATAGATGCAAGTGAACCAAGCCACCCTATAAAAAATATACAATCCACCAATATCCTTCTATTAATGATTGCTTCACCAGAAATATTTTTCAACTTACTCTGAATTGCTATAACAATCAAAACAAAACTCCCAAATGTAGCACGTTCAGGGTAACTAGGCGATGCAATCATAATCAGAATACTCATTATGGCCCATCCTATCGTAGCATATGTAACATTTTTTGATGTTTCATTATGAATAAACATAGAGATAATTATAAATACAACCCAAATTGGCAATAACCAGTTGCACCATGCATTTACCTGTCCATGTCCTCTATACATTAAACTTAATATACCACTTGGTAAAGCATCTGCCCTACAAAAATTACCTGGTGCAAATATCAAAAGGATACAGCCCAAGCTTGCTAAAACAATCATTACAATAGCTTTATAATTGATAATCTTCTTTTTTCTATACAAATAAATCACGCAACAAATCATAAGTAAAATCATAGTGGGGGCCATATTTTCATTTGTCCATCCAGCCAAAAAAGCTATTGGAAATAGAAATCTCCCTTTTCCATTTAATGTATCTAACATTTGTAAAAAAGGAAAAATTGTAAGGAGAATCAAAAGCATGGTCCACATATAATTTGCATTGCCCGTACGCCACATCATTGTTTCTTCAAAATTGGGATTAAGAAAATATAAAATACCAAAAATCTCTATGTAAATAAATATATTTCTTTTCGTAAATGAGCATTTCATAATCATATATGCCAGTAACATATGGCATAAAGTATTTAAGAATGCAGTAACCAATTTCCCATTAAGCAAAAGAAGCTGAAGTATAGTATGTGCAACTGTACGCCCTCCCCATTTCATATAATGAGTATATTGAAAATCTATTATGTCTTGTATGTTTGATAAAGGAATGTCCGATTTCCAACAATTCATATACCCAAAATCATCTGCATAAAACGGGCATGTATAATATAGCAAAAAAAGGACGCAAGAAATTATACCCACTATAAATATCGAAAATTTTCTAGAAGGATTGCAATATTCATGATATAAATAATTTGTAATTTTTGATAACTTAATACTTGCTTTATTTATCATTTTCACATTATTTACCATCCAAATTACAGTCTCCAGTATAGATAGTCTTCACTGTCATATTCTTTTCTATCAAGCACCCCTTTTATATCTACCAATACTTTGCAGTTGTGTTTGGTATTAAAGAATGAATTGATTTTTGTCTTATCTAAGCTGTCGAATTCTTTATGAGATACCGCTATAATCACAGCATCCATGTCTTTCACATCATCCATGGTTTCAAAGGTAATTCCATAGAGGCGTTTGGCTTCATCTGCATCAGCTGCCGGGTCTACTACCATAGGATCAATTCCATATTCTCCCAGTTCTTTATAAATATCAATTACTTTGGTATTTCTGGTATCCGGACAGTTTTCTTTAAAAGTGAAGCCTAAAATAGCTACCTTAGCACCTTTAACCGGAATATCTGCTTTAATTAAATTCTTCACAAGGCTTTCTGCCACATACTTACCCATATCATCATTGATACGACGACCTGACAAAATAATCTGTGAATGATAGCCTAATTCTTCTGCCTTGTAGGTCAGATAATAAGGGTCAACACCGATACAATGTCCACCTACCAGTCCAGGGAAAAACTTCAGAAAGTTCCACTTGGTTCCTGCCGCTTCTAATACTGACTTGGTATCAATTCCCATTTTATTAAAAATAATGGATAATTCATTCATGAAAGCAATGTTAATGTCTCTTTGGCTGTTTTCAATAACTTTAGCTGCTTCTGCCACTTTGATGCAGTCAGCTCTATAAACACCGGCTTCTACAACTAATTCATAAACTTTAGCAATGGTATTCAGTGTTTCTTCATCCATACCAGAAACAATTTTAACGATTGTCTCTAAACGATGTACTTTATCACCCGGGTTAATTCTCTCGGGAG
>CAZNAP010000118.1:0-7029 GCA_964571145.1 uncultured Lachnospiraceae bacterium
GTACGGTTTGATGAGGGGGCGGTGGCAATCCCACCGCTCTACTCTATCAAGGGTTAACAAGCAAGTGTAGTAAGAAGCCTGTAAACAAAGGCTTTCCAAGGTTTGAGAGTGAAAAATCGAAGTGATAAAAACGTGAAAATATCTGTTCGCGGGAACAAGTCCAAAGTCATGATTTTGAACGTGACAGAGCGATTTAGATAACATGGGTTTGCGTGTGGTCGATTTAGATAACATGAGCTTGCAGTGGTCGATTTAGATGTTTGTTGATTTTTCCGGGGTATGTGGTAGGGATGGATTTTAGACAAAACGATGTAAAAATAAAGGAGGCGAAATATGAAGACTTTAAATGAGCTAATTGAAGAGTATACGCATCATTTGCAGCAAGGTGAAATTCAAATTGCGTACAAAGGAATATTAGAATTTTTAGGGAAATTAAGAGCTGAATTTATTAGGAAATACCCGCATTACGATGTGAGCAGTATATATCAAGGTTACATGGATATGTCATATTTTTCTTTGAGCACGAAGTCATTAAAGGATAAAGGTTTGAAAATAGCCATTGTGTATTTGCATGATAAGGGAGACTTTGAAGTATGGCTTTCTGCTCGGACTAGAGACATTGCGAAAAGCTACGCTTCTTTACTTAACAGGGATATGTCTGGTAATGTGAACGTTTTTCATGATACTAATAATTCAGATGCTATCATTGAATGCATATTAGAACCCACACCAAATTTTGATGATCAATCCTCGTTGATTAATACAATTGATCAAGGTGTGGGGAAGTTCGTAACGACAATATGTGGGCGCTTATAAAAAAATACTATCCTCCAATAATAACAGAAAGTGAATTCAGGTTGGTCCAGGGGAAAAGATTATCTAATCAGGAGGTAAAGATGAAAACAATTGTTTTAAATGCCAGTCCACGAAAAAATTGGAACACAGCTCAACTGCTCAAGTCTGCAATGGAAGGCGCAGAATCTACTGGAGCAGAGGTTGAATATATTAATTTGTATGACTTGAATTTTACAGGCTGCAGAAGCTGTATGCTTTGTAAAAGAAAAGATGTCAAGCGGTGTCACTGCTACTGGAAAGATGACATTTCACCTGTAATAGATAAGGTTTTTTCGGCAGATACACTACTGATTGGAACACCAATCTATCTGGGCAGGCCGACTAGTCAATATTTTGCTTTCTTAGAACGATTGCATTTTTGTGCTCTTTCCTACGATGACTACAGTAACTATTTTAAAGGAAAAGTCAATGTCGGAATGTTTTTGACAATGAATGCTACGAAAGAGTTCTATGAAAAATTGTATAAGGAACAGTTTGAAACATATGCAAATGAACTAAAGGCATTAAATGGAGAGGTTTGCCTATATCCGGTTTATAACACCCTTCAGGTAAAAGACTATTCGAAATTTGATATGAGCAGTTTTAACGAGGAAGAAAAGCAAAGCGTTCATGAATTGTGCTTTCCGACAGATTTGGAAGGTGCGTATAAATTGGGAGCTCGATTAAGTCAATAATTTTTACATTGGAGCTTTTTGAATCGGTTCTTCATTACAAATATGAACCAATTTACGAAGGTTTTGCAGCTCAAAGATAAACAGAAATAAATGTGATTGGAGGTACAAAGATATGCCAAAAATCAGCGCTGATGATGTTAAGGAGTATTTGGAAACGGGTGGTAAAATTGTTGCAGGTTTTGCTTTAAAGCTATATGGAGAAAGCATAAATCAAGCAGGCGAAACTGCCTTTTCAGATGCAATTGAAATAGGGATCACAAGCGAATTTGTTGAAAAACACACGATGGCGGCAAAAGAAAAATACAGTAATGGTTATGTGTGAATTTCCCGTTGAGAGATGAAAAATAGGCTTGGATAATTTAAGGAGATAAGCAACGTAAATATCTTCCTTGTAAAAACAGTTGAAGAGGCATGGCTAAACTATAAGACAGAGAACAAGAATAATGAATAAAATTGAACAAATTCGTCAGCAATAGGACAGAATAATTCACAATGATGAGGATATAGATATGGAATTAGAACTTCGGCAGTTTTGTAATGAGGACATTGCACTATTTGAGAAATGGCTATATATGCCCCATGTAGCCAAATGGTATCATGACCCATTGGATTGGATAGATGAGGTCAAAAAAAGAAATGATGAGTTTTCATTTTTAAATCATTTCATTGTAGAATTAGATGGTAAGCCTATTGGGTTCTGCCAGTATTATGAATACTATCACAGCGAAGAGAAATGGCATGGTAATACAGATATAAACGGTACTTACAGTATAGACTATCTGATTGGTGATACAGAATATCTTGGCAAGGGGTATGGTAAAGGAATTATACAATTACTGGTTCAAGAAATTAAATTACAAAACAATGCAAAACGTATCATTGTGCAACCGGAACAAGAAAATAAGCTTTCTTGTAATACATTATTATCTTGTGGATTTTTATTTAATACAAGTAATGAAATTTTTGTTATGGAATTATGATGTGTTTAGAAGTCATGTGGAGACAGTAGTTTTGCTTTCCAAGGAAGAAATCGCTTCAAAAAAGCTTAAAGATTACTAAAACATATTAGCAGACGAGCTTTTACAAAACTGCATTAATATGAATAGGGAGTTTGTTATGAAAAAATGGTTAAAAAGATTATTGATTTTTATTGGTGTGCTTGCAGTTCTGGCCGCAGGAGCTGCAGTTTATTACTATATATGTATGAACCCGTATCGTGGAACAGTGGACAGTATGCCATATTCCAAATCGCTTGATACAGAGTTGAGTCTTGATGAGGCCATAGAAGATTTAGACTATGTGTATGAACGTGTATCTTCCAGACATCCGGCGTGGCTGGACGGTAATGATGCTATTGTCAATGCGGTAGAACAGCAATACGAGACAGAAAAGGCACTGTTATCGCAAAAGGGGAAAGTTACTATACTTGAAATATGGCAAGCATGTGCACGCATGACCGGTGTAATGAAGGATGGGCACACTGGAGTATATTACAGGACGGAAAAGCCTAAATTCATAGAGAGTGTAGAAGAAATTCAATTATATGGATTGCCAATAAGGATTGATGATATTTCAATGGAAACAGTCATTGATAATTATTTATCTATTTATCCATATGAGAGAAGGGAATTTGCTTTGGACGGTTTTTACAGGCGCTTTCTAAATATGGATTATTGGCTGGCAGGTTGCGGGATAGACATTACCGATGGAGTAACATTTACTTTTACCACACCGTCAGGAGAACAGGATTTTCATTATGAATTTGTAGAGTTTGAACAGATTAAAGGATTGGAAAATCCGCAGGATAGTTCAGAGGAAGATTTGGGCTGGGTATATTATAATGTGAATAAAGAACAGGATGTTGCAGTATTTACGTTGACATCCTGCAGATATAATGATGAATACCATAACACAGCAGATGCATTCTGGAAAGAAGTCTTTGATAATAATATTCATAATGTTATTGTGGATTTGAGGGGAAATGGTGGAGGAAGCTCCACTGTAGCAAATTATTTTATGCAGTCGCTTGACGTAGATGAGTATCGTAGCTGGGGAAATGCGATGCGACTGGGATGGTATCTTTGGAAACAAGAGGATGTTCTCATAGAGAATGAAAAAAGAGAACAGGTATTTACCGGAAAGTTATATGTGCTGACGGATATACAGACATACAGTTCAGCAATGGACTTTGCAATGTTGATAACAGATAATCATTTGGGAACGATAATCGGCGAAGCCTCAGGAAATATGCCGGATGGATATGGAGATGTGCTGAACTTTGAACTTCCGAATTCGAAGCTCGCTATGGGAGTTTCTCATAAACGATGGTGGCGAGTGGACACAAGTAAAAGTGGACAGCCAATTATGCCGGATTACGAGGTAGATAGCAGCATAGCAATGGAAAAAGCACTGGAACTGATTGGAAGTAATGGGAAGTGAGAAAACAGCAGGAAACAAAGACAAGCTTTTCATCATGATAGATACCATGTGATATTTTGGAATTCGTCCACAAAATTAACATGAAAGGGGATTAGAATTATGCAAAAGTATATGCCGGGGTTAAGTAAAAAATCTTTTTCACTACCCTTTCATGGTGGAGAGATATGGTGCGAACACTTAGATTCGTTATACGATGAACGTGCACTGCTTATTGATAAATTTCAACAAGATTTAATTGCGATATCAAAGCCTTCAACAAGTTCATTTATAGCAATAAATCTGGAAGAAACTAACGTTGATAGAGCCTTAATTGATTTCATAGCAGATACACTATCTTCTTTAAATAAAAGAATACAGAAAGTTGTATTTGTTGGATTAAATTCAGAGATGAAACGATATGTGAACAAGCTTAAAATTAATTTCCTTGTTACATGTTTAGATGATTTTGAAAAGGCAAAAGAGTGGCTGGTGTAGAATGGAGTGGAGGGAAAGAATTAATAATGAAAAATTGTAAGAGATTACTTTATGATAATAAGACTGTAATATCTATATCAATTATTTTTATTCTTGTGTTTATAGCAGATAAAGGCTTGGGAAACAACTTACTTTTTGATACTTTGTCCGGAAGTGGATTCAAAAAGTTAAACGGAGAGATATATAGGCTATTTACTGCTTCATTTCTACATACCAATTTATTGCATTTGACGGCAAATATAGTGGCACTGTTATGTGTAGGAAGTTATTTGGAAAAAAGACTTGGCTCATTGAAAATGTTAATTATATATATTTGTGCAGAACTCATTTCAAGTGTTTTGTTTTATGGATATATGAATGAGTGTACCGGTGGAAATGGTTCATCTATTGTGCTATACGCCCTGTTTGCAATTCTGCTAGTATTATGGCTCAGATATCCTGATGAAATCCCTATAAAATGGTATCAGCCGACTTGCTTTTATATAATTGTATTTTTCTTCATTGCCAACTTGATAAGCGGAAGCTATATGACAATTATTATTCACGCATGTAGTTTTGTTTCAGGATTGGTTATTGGCTTAATTATTATGAAAAACTGCCTGAAAATTGAATAGATAGTTGGGGTACTAACTTCTTGTCAGGTAAAGGTATTTATGATAGTATAAAAAAGTCGTAGAAAACTTATAGTATGGGGGACGGAAAGATGGATGTTAAAGAACTTTTTAGGATGGCTAGAGCAAAGGATTGTTCGGATTTGCATATTACTGCTGGTACAGCTTTGGCTATCAGACGTTATGGGGAATTGATGATGTTGGAGGACGAGAATGATTATATTCCAACGATTAAAGAAGCGGAGAAGATGATTTTATCAATACTGACTCCGGAACAGCGGGACAAGGTATTGGAAGGACAAGATATCGATGTAGGAAGCATGCTGGAAGATGGTTCTCGTATTAGGGCTAATGTATATCATCAAAGAAATAACTTAGCTGCAAGTATTCGTTTATTGGAAAGCAAGATTCCGACAATTGAAGAACTGGGATTACCGACTACTGTTAAGAAACTGGCAGAGATGCCAAGGGGTCTTGTATTAGTAACAGGACCGACCGGATGCGGAAAAAGTACGACACTTGCTTCAATGCTGGAACACATCAATCACACGCAGAATAGACATATTCTGACGATTGAAGACCCAATTGAATACATATACAAGCATGACAAGGCAATGGTTCATCAACGTGAAGTGGGCAAAGATGTTGACAAATTTGCAACTGCACTTAGATCTGCTCTTCGTGAAGATCCGGATGTTATTATGGTTGGTGAAATGAGAGATTTTGAGACAATCAGTGCAGCTATTACAGCAGCAGAGACAGGGCATTTGGTGTTAGCTACATTGCATACAACAGGTGCAGCACAAACCGTTGAACGTATTATTGATGGTTGCCCGATAGATGTGAAGAATCAAATCAGACTGCAGTTAGCTAACGTATTGAACGGTGTTATTACACAGCAGCTGATTAAGCGGGCAGATGGTGAAGGGCGTATAGCTGCAACTGAGATATTGTTGAATAATAATGCGGTTGCTAATTTAATCCGTGAGAATAAATCTTACCAGATTACAAGCACTATACAGTCCAATATTGCACAGGGCATGCATACCTTGAATTATGATTTGATACGCTTAATTAAAGAAAGAAAAATTACAAAAGAAGCGGCAATGTTTTTCTCGCCCACACCGACAGAACTAAATAGTATTTAATTCCAAAGATGGGGTATATTCCCTTACTGTTTCTAAGTTTGATGGGCGTGAAACATTATGGTCGGAACGATTAGAAGAGCATAAAGAGATTAATATTGAATTTTCTTTTAGCCTTTCACAAGGACAAGCCAAGATTGTACATATAGATGATGAAGGGAATGTTATGACAGTTATTGAGTGTACACCTGAAACTACAACAGATGGCTATGTAAGCAAGAATGTTTCCTTAAAAAGCGGACAGAATCGATTAAAAATTGTCGGATACGATTGTAAAGATGTTAAGTTAGAAATGCTATTTGAATAAAAGACATGTAGTTTTAGATAGAATCAGAATGGAAATTGAGTAAACAAAAAGAAGGGTAGAATTTACCCTTCTTTTTCAAATGAATGCTTTATATACTACTCAAGTTGTTGAAGAAATTTTAGAAATCACATTTTCTATATCTCCGGGTATTAAAATACTCCTATTTTGTATTTCGGTGGGGGCATAAGCATCTTCATAATTGATGCAAGCATAAATAGCTTCAGTGTTTTCTTTGACTCTGCGCCAGAAAGGGTATTTAATAATGCCGGGGGTGTTCGTTCCAACACCCAGTTCTAAATAAAGAATGTGTCCATGCTCATGGCTATTCAGATAATCGGAATAGCGTTGTGCGGCCATATCCCATCCGGCATCTTCTATAAAAGTATCATCACATCTTAAATTCATAGTCATAGGCTTTCCGCAATGGGGGCAATGGGGAATTAATTCAGAAGGAATCGTCATTTTGGGGGTTATTCCTTCCGGTAAAAGAAGTGCTCCGTCTTTTGCAATGGAAAAACCTTGTG
>CAZNAP010000119.1:0-6977 GCA_964571145.1 uncultured Lachnospiraceae bacterium
ATTGTTATTAATAAATATACAAAGAATGTGAGGGATTAGGAGAAATCTGAAATCCCTCATCTACTTTACAAAAAACAAGAAAAACTATATACTTAATAATGTTAGTAACCAATCGAGAAACTTCGAATTTATGAGGAATGGTACATGAATGGACTGATAAAGGCTTTGACCTGTATACTGGGTGTTCTGGCGGTGGTAGCCTGCTTGGCGACCATAGGGATTATCGGATACACCATGACAGGCGGAGGAAGTGCAAAGAATAAATTAACCTCAAACCGGGCAGATGGGACAATCAGCCCGGATAATATAGTTGTAGAAGTAGAAGAGCTTACAAGTGGTGAAAATGTTGACGAAGCAACGGATGATAATTTACCGGTTCCAACAGCAATACCAGATGGCGCAAGCACAACACCTGCACCAGGGGCTGAGAATATCGTGAATTTGGCTGGCCATGTACATGATTATAAGCCCGAGGAAGTTATTAAGGCGACTTGTTATCAGGCAGGGCAAATTAAGTATACTTGCTCCTGTGGAGATACTTATTTTACAGATGTTATGTCAACCGGACACGTGGCAGATGATTGGGAAGTACTGCGTAAGCCAACTGCATCACAGGATGGACTGCGTGTAAAGAAATGTATTTATTGTGATGAGGTAATGGCACAGGAAAATATTGCTTATGCAAGTAGTAGTGCCGATGCAAGTGGCACACCTTCGGCAGAAGCAAATCATATACACCAATATACGTCAACCACAGAGAGAGAGCCTACCTGTACTCTGGCAGGTCTTCGGAAATATAGTTGTACCTGTAACAATTTTTATACGGAAATGATACCGGCAGCAGGTCATGTCGCCTCTGATTGGACTGTAGCAGCGGAAGCTACTACTTCTCAGGAAGGAACGGAACAGAGAACTTGTGTTGTATGCGGCGTTTTATTGGATTCCAGACCGATTCCGGCAGTACAGCCAACTCCGGCAGCAACAACCGCAGCAACAGCCAGTGCGGCACCGGCAGGAACTGCAGCAGGCACCGCGGCCGGGAATGCAGCAGCTACAGCGACACCTGCAGTCAGCTCTACACCCCATGTACATAGCTATACTTCTTATGTACTAAAAGAAGCAAATTGTACGGAGAAGGGTATTCGTTCGTTTATATGTACCTGTGGCAGCAGCAGAGCAGAAAGTATTGAACTGGATTTGAATAATCACACTTACAGAGCAGTCGTTATTCCGGCTACCGCTACAACCCAAGGCTATACAGTCTATACTTGTATCAGATGTAATTTCAGCTATTTTGATAACTATACACCAACGATTAATTAGGCGATTAATGATATGATATAGCGGGAGTAAACGACTGAAATAATGACTAAAATAATTGACTGAATGGAGGACGAGTAAATGAAACTGATTTTTATCGGAGCAGACCATGAGGTGACAGGAAGCTGTCATTACCTAAATGTGTGTGGAAAGCACATACTTGTGGATTATGGTATGGAACAAGGAGCGAATCAGTTTGAAAACTGTGCACTTCCGGTTAATGAATCATTGATTGATTATGTTTTGTTAACTCATGCACACATCGACCATTCCGGTATGATTCCACAACTCAGTGCCAGAGGATTTCGCGGACAAATTATGACCACAGAAGCAACAGCAGATTTGTGCAGTATTATGCTTCGTGACTGTGCACATATTCAAATGCAGGAAGCAGAGTGGAAAAATCGTAAAGCCAAACGAAGTACAGATGTAGATATCCATGAACCGATTTACACGATGGAAGATGCTTATGCAGCAATTAAGCGCATTGTGCCTTGCCATTACGGTCAGGAGATTGAACTGTGTGAAGGCTTGAAAATTCGTTTTACAGATGTAGGACATTTACTCGGTTCAGCCAGTATAGAAATCTGGGCAACAGAAGAAGGTACTACCCGCAAGATTGTCTTTTCGGGAGATTTAGGAAATAAGAATCAGCCTTTAATCAAGGATCCTTCACATACAGAGTCGGCAGATTATGTGGTTATGGAATCCACTTATGGCGACCGCTATCATCCCAGTGAACATCCGGATTATATTGGTGAGTTGACGAAGATATTACAGGAAACCTTTGACAGAGGCGGTAATGTAGTTATCCCCTCTTTCGCAGTGGGTAGAACCCAGGAGATGTTGTATTTCCTACGTAAAATAAAAGAATATAAATTAATTAAACGTCACGAAGACTTCCCTGTATATGTGGATAGTCCGTTGGCAGTAGAAGCGACCGGCATTTTTCATAAGAATGAAATAGATTGTTTTGACGAAGATGCCATGAAGCTGATTAACAAGGGCATCAATCCCATTGCTTTCCCGGGACTTCGCCTTTCAATTACCAGTGATGAATCCAAAGCAATTAACTTCGAAAATACACCTAAGGTAATTATTTCCGCATCAGGTATGTGTGAGGCGGGACGTATTCGTCATCATTTGAAACATAACCTGTGGAGACCGGAATGTACGATTTTATTTGTAGGTTATCAGGCAGTAGGCACATTGGGAAGATATTTGATGGAGGGTGCCGAATCCGTTAAACTGTTTGGTGAAACCATTGATGTCAGAGCAAGCGTGTTGGCATTGGCCGGATTGTCCGGGCATGCGGATAAGAATGGGCTGATTGAATGGCTGGAAGGCTTTAAGGAGAAACCCCGCAAAGTCTTTGTTGTCCATGGTGAAGATTCTGTCTGCAAATCGTTTGTAGAATGTCTGCAGGTTGAGCATGGCTTTAAGGCATATGCACCTTATAGCGGAACAGAGTTTAATCTGATTAGCAACAAGCTGGAATATGAAGCAGAGCCGATTGCAATTGTTAAGAAGGTGAAGGCAGTTTCTGATGTATTTAACAGACTGTTGGCAGCAGGCCAGAGATTACTTGCTGTTATTAAGAAGAATGAAGGCGGAGCAAATAAAGATTTGGCTAAATTTGCAGATCAAATAAATTCCCTCAGCGATAAGTGGGATAATTAGTAACCGAATTAAGTGAAAAGGTTTTGGATAGGGAGAAGCAAGCATGAGTCTAGCTGATGATATTTTTATAAATATGTGCAAAGATATTTTGGAGAACGGAACCAGTACGGAGGGCGAGAAGGTCAGACCTCACTGGGAGGACGGTACGCCGGCCTATACAATCAAGAAATTTGGTGTGGTCAATCGATATGACTTGTCCAAGGAATTTCCAATTATGACTTTACGAAAAACCGCATTGAAGAGTGCAACCGATGAAATGTTATGGATTTGGCAGCAGAAGTCCAACAATATCCATGACCTGCACAGTACGGTCTGGGATGAATGGGCAGATGAAAATGGTTCTATCGGCAAAGCCTATGGATATCAGATGGGTGTGAAGCATCAGTATAAAGAAGGCATGATGGATCAGGTCGACCGAGTTATTTTTGACTTGAAAAATAATCCCTTTAGTCGTAGAATAATGACCAATATCTATGTGCATCAAGATTTACATGAAATGAATCTTTATCCTTGTGCTTATAGCATGACTTTTAATGTGACACAGAAGAAGGGCGAAGACAAACTGACATTGAATGCTGTGCTGAATCAGCGTTCGCAGGATGTGCTGGCAGCTAATAACTGGAATGTGGTACAATATGCGGTATTGGTTCATATGTTGGCGCAAACCTGTGATATGCAGGTGGGCGAGTTGGTACATGTGATAGCCGATGCCCATATTTATGACCGGCACGTGCCGATTATCAAGGAGTTAATTACCAGAACACCTAATCCGGCACCTACTTTTTGGCTGAATCCTGAAATTAAGGATTTTTATGCCTTTTCCAGAGAGGATGTACGCGTAGAAGGGTATGTCACCGGTGAGCAGATTAAGAATATTCCCATTGCGATTTGACATGATTGATACATTGAATGTTTGAATCTGCGAAATTATGATATAGGAAGAAAGAGGTATAGATACCGCATGAATCTAATCGTAGCAGTAGATAAAAAGTGGGCAATCGGAAATGGCAATGATTTATTGGTTCGCATTCCTGCAGATCATAAGTTCTTTCGTCAGGAAACGACTGGCAAAGTAGTTGTTTTGGGCAGAAAGACATTAGAAACATTTCCCGGAAAAAGGCCTTTGCCCAATCGTACCAATATAATCTTATCCACCAGTCAGGACTATCAGGTGCCGGATGCATTGGTCGTTCATAGTGTGGAAGAACTTTTGGAAGAGCTGAAAAAATATAACACGGAAGATATCTATATAATAGGGGGAGAAAGCATTTATAGACAGCTTCTTCCTTATTGTAATGTGGCGCATGTGACACAAATTGATTATACTTATGATGCAGATGCTTTTTTCCCGAATTTAGATGAAATGCCTGAATGGAAAATAACGGATCAAAGTGATGAGCAAACGTATTTTGATTTAACATACTATTTTGTAAAATACGAAAGGGTTTAAGTATTATGAAAAAGAAATTAATTATGCTGTTGGTTACGTTTACGTTCATAACATTGACAGCTTGCGGAAATAAAACAGAGACAGCAGAACCGGTAATCGAGGTAGAGAAACCGGCAGCACAGCAAGAACCGGAAGAAGAGCAGAAACCGACAGAACAACAGAAACCGATAGCAGAGGCAGAAACGATTACTGAACAACAAGAATCGGAGGAGGCTGAGTCTACACCATTCACAACGTCGGAGCAATCGGATATCGTGATACCAGAGGTTAACATAACAAAGGAATCAATCCCAGATAATGAAGCCTTGCAGTTTGTACAGAACATGAAAACAGGCTGGAACTTAGGAAATACATTAGATGCACATAATTCAAACGGGTCGTTCATTGATGAGCTGCAGACCGAGACAGCCTGGGGCAATCCAGTTACAACCAAAGAGATGATTGATACTGTGAAGGCGGCAGGATTTAATACGTTAAGACTGCCGATTACCTGGCATCAGCATGTGACAATCGAGTCTACTGCAGACTCCCATTTGGGAGCAGGTGTGACAGTGAGTACCGCCTGGGTAGACCGCGTTCAGGAAATTGTGGATTATGCATATGCCAATGATATGTATGTCATTATTAATATTCATCACGATACAGACTTGGCTTACTACTATCCGGACAGTGCACATTATGGACAGTCAGCCAATTTTTCCTATGCAATTTGGGCAGCTTTGTCTGAACGTTTTAAGGATTATGATCAGCACCTGATTTTTGAAGCCAGTAATGAACCAAGATTGATAGGAACAAGTCAGGAGTGGAATTTCAATGAAAATGATGCTGCATGTCAAGACAGTGCAGACTGTATTAACCGCTTGAATCAGGTATTCGTAGATGTGGTACGAAACAGCGGCGGCAATAACGCAGATAGATATTTGATGATTCCGAGCTACAGCGCATCACTTGCAGCAGTCACTTCAGATTTATTCAAATTACCGACAGACACCGTGGAAAACAGATTGATTGTTTCTAACCATGCCTATACACCGTATAACTTTGCATTGAAGCCAACTGATCAGGGTGGTGGTGGCAGCTTTAATCCCACATCACCGAGTAGTACAGGCGAAATAGATGGATTAATGACCAAGCTTTATGATAAGTTTATTTCTAACGGAATACCGGTTGTCATGGGCGAATATGGCGCCATGAGCAGGGATAATAATTTGCAGGATCGAGTCAATTTTTATGCATATTATGTTGCAGCTGCTAAAGCCAGAGGAATCACCTGCTGCGTATGGGATAATGGCTATGCGTTGGGCTCTGGCGGCGGAGAAACGTTCGGACTACTGAATCGAAAAGATTTGACATGGGTAGATCCAAAAATAATTGAGACAATTATGAAATATTCATAATCAACATATTCATTTAAATAAATAGTAAAAAGGAGCGAAAATTATGGAAAAGAAGAATATCGATTGGGCAAATCTTGGATTTGGCTATATCCAAACAGATTACAGATTCGTATCCAACTTCAAAAACGGTGCCTGGGACGACGGCGTTTTAACCGAGGATGCCAATGTGGTCATCAGTGAATGTGCAGGTGTTTTACAGTATGCGCAGACAATTTTTGAAGGAATGAAGGCATATACAACAGCTGACGGAAGAGTTGTTACTTTTCGCCCTGACCTGAACGCAGAAAGAATGGAGCAAAGTGCTGCACGGTTGGAAATGCCGATTTTTCCGGCAGATAAATTTGTAGAAGCAGTATTAAAGACCATTAAAGCCAATGAAGCTTATGTGCCTCCTTTTGGAAGCGGTGCATCTTTGTATGTACGTCCTTATATGTTCGGAAGTGATGCAGTTATTGGTGTTAAACCGGCTAATGAGTATCAGTTCCGCGTATTTACAACACCGGTAGGTCCTTATTTTAAAGGCGGTGTGAAACCCCTTACCATTAGAATTAGTGATTTTGACCGTGCAGCACCAAGAGGAACCGGCAATATTAAGGCTGGTTTGAACTATGCAATGAGCCTTCATGCAATTGTGGATGCTCATAAGCAGGGTTATGATGAAAATATGTATCTGGATGCAGCAACTAGAACTCATGTAGAAGAGACCGGTGGTGCAAACTTCCTGTTTGTAACCAAAGATGGCAAAGTAGTTACGCCTAAGTCCGACAGTATCCTTCCTTCTATTACCAGACGCAGCCTGATTCAGGTTGCCAGAGAGTATCTGGGATTGGATGCGCAGGAACGCGAAATTGCAGTAGAAGAATTGGCAGATATGGCAGAATGTGGACTTTGTGGTACCGCTGCTGTTATTTCTCCTGTAGGCAAAGTCGTAGACCATGGCAAGGAAATTTGTTTCCCCAGCGGCATGACTGAAATGGGACCGATTACCAAGAAATTATACGATACCCTCACCGGTATTCAGATGGGCACAATTAAAGCGCCTGAAGGTTGGGTAGTTGAAGTTAAATAAAGATAAACGAAAGGTGGAAGTGTTTTGAGTAAAGAATGTGCAGGAACAACAGAGGTTATGC
>CAZNAP010000120.1:0-6940 GCA_964571145.1 uncultured Lachnospiraceae bacterium
CCTATGACCCTCTGCTTGTAAGGCAGATGCTCTCCCAGCTGAGCTAAGATCCCATGTGAGTCATATATCTGACCCGCTTTGCTAGTATACTATTTTCCGAATATGCTTGTCAAGAGTTTTTGAATTTTTTTGTAAAACTCTGCAAAAGAATATCTCCACATTCAATCCGTTCCGGATGCCACTGTACCCCTACAATAGGCAAAAAGCGATGTTCCAATGCTTCCACTACACCGTCAGGTGCAAATTGTGTATACGTGATGCCACGCCCGGGGCTATCCACCCCTTGATGATGTGCACTGTTTATTACCAGATTTGGGCCGTATAATCGATTTATGAGCGAAGCTGATATTGCATTTGCCTCATGCAACTGGTCAGCACCACAATACTCATGAATAGATGCTGTCTGTAAATGCTGATGCATATCTCCGCCAAAGAATATATTGATTAATTGCATCCCTTTGCAAATCCCCAGTATTGGCTTATTGTCTAATACAAAAGCTTGTAATACAGCTAGTTGCAATCTGTCCAATACGGGATTAAAACTACGTGTTCCCTGATTCAATTGGCCAAATAAGTGTGGGTCAATATCTCCTCCGCCAGGCAAAATAAGCCCATCATATTCGTTGCTATCCGGTACGTGTAACGTTGTAACCGGAGTCACACCAAATCTTTTCATCGCACATTCGTAGTTTCGCGTCTTTGGTGTTTCTCCGGCTATTAATACTCTTTTCAATTTTGAACTCGCGCAACTTAGTCACCGAATGACTAAGCAATGCACACTATTCATCATTAACTATAGTATGCAGCTTGCGGTTATTCTACACCCCAAAAAGAGGCTTCATTTTTTTCTTTTTCTTTATCAGCCATGGATTTCAAAAAAGTAAACTTGATTTCCTTCACATCCAGTCCGTTCTGGTTAAAATAAAGTCTGATAACAGCATATTTTGCGTGCAACTCAACAGTCCGCTCTATGGTCTCCCATTTGCCCTCTGTGCCGAAGAATGTAAAGACTGCAAAAGGCACACTTTGATAAAATAAGGTTACAGGCATCTGCGCAAGTTCACCCAGTTTGGAGCTGGCCGTCAATTCTACTCTATAATCCCCTACTGTCTCCAAATCCAGTGCCAACACTATATTGCTGCCTTTACTGGTCTTCTTGCCTTCCAAATTAATGATTATTTCCTTGGAAACCGGAAGGAATGAAACTTCCTGTTCTGCTTCCCTGTACGCTTCTGTGCCGCCAATCACCTCTACCTGTGTTGTCTCTCCGTTCATACGCTCAAACGCATGGGTTTTCATCAAGAAATAACAGATGTTCATTGCATTTCTCTGTAATTCACCTCTGGTAAGGCTGCCTGCATTTAACTCTTCGATTGTATTATCACCGGAGCTGTTCTTATCCGATTCCTGACATACCATATAAATATCATTTTGCGCTTTTGCCATCGCTGCCAGATTGGTTCGATTACCGGGCTGCCCTGCATCATTGACTTTGGCACGCCAGTCAGTCATTACGATTCCCTTAAATCCCCATTCATCTCTGAGAATGACCGTATTTAAATCATAATTTCCAGCTGTATACAAGCCATTTACCGAGCCATAAGTGGTCATCACTGCATCGCCGCCACCTTCTTTAATAGCGATTTCATATCCCTTTAAATAAATCTCGCGAAGTGCTCTCTCGGAAATCACGCAATCAATATCGTGACGACTTAATTCCTGATTGTTCGCACAGAAATGCTTAATACAGCCTGTTACACCAGCCTTATGCAAACCTTTTATTTGATTGGCTGCCATTTTACCTGTCAGTAGCGGATCTTCGGAAAAATATTCAAAATTGCGTCCATTCAATGGATGTCTGTGTATATTCATACCCGGTCCAAGCAGGGTATCTACACGATTTTTAGCCATCTCGATTCCGGTAAAGGCAAATAGTTCTTCCATTAACGCTTCATTAAATGTACATGCCAATAACGTACCATTAGGAAGTGAAAAAGCCTTTACCCCACTATCTAAACGCATACCGGAAGGTCCGTCCGAACAGCATCCGCAAGGAATACCAAACTGCTTCAAACGATCTGATACACCACCAAAGGCTGCCGCTGTTCCCGGGGTAACTTTAGGACTTCCCATACCTTCTCCGCGAATTATACAAGCCAAATCTTCGTCTGAAAGCTGTGCAATGAAATCCTCCATCGTCACCTTCTGCTCCATTACATCTGCAAGTTGGTAACCTTTGTCACCGGTTGGAGTTAATTCATCCGACAAATAATATAATCGCTTTTGTGCAGGTAATAATTTTGCACAATTCACTTGCTCATCAGACATAAACAACTCGCCTGCTCCGTTATATGCAGGTTTCATTCTGTTAAATTGCTTAATTGGCGCCATGGCCTGTGTCAGCTCATCCAGCAAGATATTTTCAGAAAATGTGAATTTGTCCACTTCCTGTAAATTTCTGACGCTATTACCAACCCACACGATATATTCGCCCTTTTCCAACACATACGCTGAAGCAAATCCGCTTACACCGGCTTCGTCATAGGATGCAAAGTCGTAAAATGGAATCTTAATCGAAATAGTCTCTTCTTCACCTGATTGTAATTCTTTTGTCTTAGCAAAAGTAGACAATACTTTAGCAGGTTTACCCAACTGGCCTTGAGGTGCCTGCACATAAACCTGTACAACTTCTTTTCCGCTGCATTTACCAATATTTTTCACTGTGACATTAAAGTGCACTGTATCTTTACCCAACTTGAAATCAGAGGGCGTCATTTGAAATTCTGTATAAGACAAACCGAATCCAAACGGATAACGTACTTTCTCTTTCGCAACTGTTTCGAAGTAGCGATAGCCTACATAAATATCTTCCTCATAAATGCCTTCCGTTAAGTTACCGAAGTTTTTATCTGAAGGATAGTCTTCTATTTTATAAGCAATGGTATCTGCTAATTTTCCACTTGGGCTGACAACACCGGTTAAAATGTCAACTGTCCCAAGTCCGCCCAGCATACCACCCTGCCATGCATAAAGAACTGCTTCCGGCTTATAGGTATCAACAAAGCTCATATCTATAACATTGCCCACATTCAAAATTACAATCATTTTGGAAAAGTGTTCTCGCACTTTCCGAAGCATTTCTTCTTCTGTTTGGGTCAGCAAATAAGAACCGGGCAGATTCTGATTATCTTTATCCTCTCCGGCTGTTCTGGCTATAATAATGAGTGCATAGTCTGATTCTTGGGCTGCTTGTTTAACCATCTCATCCGAAAGCGACATTTCCTCCTGCGACCAGGGTTCCTGTCCCCAGCCAACGCCTTCATTAAACGGATGACTCTGTTCCCATTGGCGATATTTTTCTATTAATTGTTGATTCACGGCAATATCTTTATGCTCTATGAAAGCATCCAGAATGCCTGTCACTGTATCCACATTGACCATTCCGCCTGAGCCGGTTCCGCTTTTATAGTAATGGAATTGCATTCTTCCAAAAACAGCCAGTTTGGCATTCTTTGGCAAAGGCAATGTATTCTGCTCATTCCGTAACAGAACTTGCCCCTCGGCGATTGCCTGTCTTGCTACCTCACCATATTTCTCCAAATCCAATTTCATTTGTCCCATTATTAGTACCATGCCTTTCTCACTGATTAAATTTATTTTACATGATATGATTACCTATTCCAACATCTTTTCTTAATCATTAATTGGGTTAATATTGACATTCTTAATAAAAAAAGCTATAATTCTATTGAAAATATTTGTTGATTTTATCACTGTAATTCAAACCGTATTTTTTTATAGGAAAGGATTTGTTTATGAATAACTATGAACATCAAATTATTAATGATGATACTCGCCTACAACTTAACTTTCTGCTGATTAATGAGTGCAACAATTATTTCCCTTTGCACTGGCATGGACATTTGGAAATCATTTTCATTTTGGATGGTCAAATGGAAGCTTACATTAATGACAGCCGCTATATTTTGGAGAAGAATTATATGCTGGTCATTAATCCAAGTGAGCTGCATTCCACTAATTTATGCGGAGAAGTAAACTATCTTCTTTTGCAAATTCCCTACGATTACCTTACCCGTATTCTATCCAATGTTTCCCTTTTACAATTTCAAGAGTTCTTTCCCTCTTTGTTAACAACTAACGAAGGAAAGCAACTTCATGAACTTCTATTGGAACTGGTTAAAACCTATACCGATAAAGAAGATGGTTATTTATTCCACTTTTCTTCAGTCGTATATGAGTTTCTATACATACTATATAAAAACTATTCCCGACTGATTAGCCGGGAAGTAAAAGAAAAAGAAAATCGTCATTTTGCGCGTATCGAAGAAATTATTCAATATGTAAAAAATAATTACCGTCATGAAATTACTTTGAGAGAAGTGGCTTCTCACATCAATGTCAGCCCGGAATACTTCTGCCGTCTTTTTAAAAATCATACCGGACAGACCTTTTTAGAGTATCTGAATACCGTTCGGCTGAATCATTTTCACCAAGAATTACTTCAGACCAGCTATACTATTACTGAATTAATGGAACGAAACGGTATTAGCAATTACAAGGTGTTTATCCGTACTTTTAAAGAAACTTATGGCATCACTCCCAAAAAACTGCAAATGAAAGAGAATTGCAGTGCTAATAACCCCTAACTCCATCCAGTGATTCATCATGATCAATCCATTCCTGTACCTCTACCACCCGGTAGTCATCAAAGGTATCTCTGATATAAACCTTGCTGATGCCTGCATTGATAATCTGACGTTTACACATGGAGCAACTGTTCGAATTCGCTATGTATTCTCCTGTCTCCACATCTCTGCCGGCCAGATACATAGAGCTTCCAAGCATTTTATCTCTGGACGCGCTGATAATGGCATTTGCTTCTGCATGTACGCTTCTACACAGCTCATAGCGCTCTCCTCTTGGAATATTCAATTCCTGGCGTATGCATTTGCCGGTATCTGTACAATTTTTCCGTCCTCTTGGTGCCCCAACATACCCGGTAGAAATTACCTCATCATTTTTCACGATAACAGCACCATAACTTCTGCGCAGACAAGTACTGCGTTTTGAAACTGTCTCTGCCAAATCCAGATAATAATTGATTTTGTCTCTTCTCTCCATCTTTTGTACCCCCATAATGTTTGTTTTTGACTTTCATTCAGCCACTCAGTACTGAGTACTTACTTTAATAAATATACTGTAGCAACTGAAATGACTATTTGAATAATCGCAAAACGAAATACTGTCTGTGTATTAGACCATCCTTTAATTTTTCTGACATGGTCATGTAAAGGAGTTCTGGTATTCTTCAGGATATAGATTTTAAATCCACGAATAAGTGCCACCTTTAGAAGTCCTAACCCTCCATCCAAAATCAGAACAATGGCTACTGGTATATACAATAACGGATTTTCAGATTTCAAAGCTACTATACTGATAAATAACCCCATGGCTCTGGAACCGGCATCTCCCATCATTAGTCTGCTTGGAGTGGCATTGTACCACAAATAGCCCAGTATACAAATAACAAACATCAAAATCACATAAGTAAATCCATCTGTTTTTTGGGTAATATTATCTATTACATAAAAAGTAACCAGCGTAATAATTGTAAGTGTTCCGGATAATCCGTCTACCCCATCTGAACAGTTGGTAACATTAATGGAACACCAAACCAAAATAACTGTCATCAGTCCGAACAGAATCGGTGGTATAGTAATTGTCATTCCCAATATGGCAAACCTGATGACACTGGAATTAAAATTCAAATAGGTTACTGCCAAAACAATTGCTACAATTAAATCCAAGAGTCCCTTTTTATAGCCACCCCATGGATGCTCCGATGCATCATCCATGAATCCGGTCAACATTTCTGCAACAATCAAAATCAGGTAAATGCAAAGTTCCAAGTCGACTGGTGCAAATAATAGTGTTGAAACTGCAAAAACCAGAATAAAAATAATTCCAGCACCGCGTGGTTTCCCTGCTGATAACTTTCCGTCATGCGCATATTCCCGACCGGCATCTTTGGGTAAAAATTTTTCTAATTTTGAAATAAAAAAGCAGGTTCCTGCAAAAGCGACCAGTAAACCTATAGCCGCCATTAAGGGCGTTCCTTCTTTCATCAGGTATTGAATCACTGATAATTCCTCCTAATAAAGCATTTTAACTTTAGTATTAACACTTCTATTTTCTCTATTCTATGCCAAGGGCTTCTTTCGCCAAATGATCTGCCATATCATTGTATTTATCATTGGAATGTCCAGCTACCTTGACAAATTCAATCGATATCTCTTTACTTATTTTATCATAAAAAGCCTTATATGCTTTCGTGCCGTCTTTATTGGTTTTCCATGCCCCAAGACACCACTTTGCAATTCCCTCATAATCGTGATAAATCGCTATTTTAGAAATGTGATGATCCAAAGCATACTGCATGGCAGCTTCTGCGCCCTTAATCTCCCCCGCCACATTGTGCATCGTCGCAAGTTCTGCATCATCAAAGCTTTGGTTGTAGGTCTCTTCCAATCCGTCTTTTAATACTACCATTCCATACGAAAATTCCTTCGTGACGCTATTGTAGCTACCATCTACATATATTTCAACACAATCTTTTCTTCGGTTCTGTCCGCCCTCCAAATAGGCCTTTGCTTCCACTGCCGAAGGAAAGCTTTTGTATTCCGCTCCTGAATAACCGTTTACGCTGGCTTTACATTCATCCCATGTTCGAAAGATGCCTGTTGCAGTACCTTTTTTGACTGCATAATATTTCTCTGCCATGACCCACCTTCCTTTCCTTTCGATTTTATCATATTCTAATGGTCTTTCCTACTGTAAACTTTACTAAATTTTTTAACATGCTATATTTTGTTAGTGTAAAATATTAGTTGGCAAATAGAATAGGATTTTTTAGTTATGT
>CAZNAP010000121.1:0-6795 GCA_964571145.1 uncultured Lachnospiraceae bacterium
GTATTATAACCGCATTGCAGAAAAAATGAAACAAAAAATTTTCTAAACTTGCTCTTGCAATCTGTTTTGTTTTCTGATATCATACTACTGTTGTGTATGTTTATTATTGAATTGTTAGGAGGTGCACTGATGGCTAAATGTGATATTTGTGGTAAAGGCATTCATTTCGGAAATAACGTAAGCCATTCTCATAGAAGATCTAACAGAATCTGGAATTCAAACATCAAGAATGTTAAATGTAAAATCAACGGAGCTTCCAAAAGAATGCACGTTTGTACAAACTGCTTAAAATCCAACAAAGTTGAAAGAGCTTAATCCCTCTTCGATTTTATTGTTATTGATTTTATTCATTTGTAAATCATGAAACCTAAAAAAGCGGTATATTCTTAATAGAATGTACCGTTTCTTTTTATACATTATAATAATGCAGCTGTGTATATCCTTGCAAGGGAAATTGCTACGCAATTTTATTAGTTGTCGTGCCACGACGACTTTTAGGCTTGCTTCCCAATATCATAGTCTCTCTTCAACTCTTCGTATATCTTATTGATGACCACTAACATCTCATGATCGCCTGCAATATTATCGGGGTGGAATATCTTCAACAAATCTTTATATCTCTTTTTAAGTGCCAGATGACTATTTACACCTTGGAAAAGTAATTCCGCCAGCTCCATATTCTTTTCCTGTCTTGCATAACTTTTATGTGCACTCTTTTCCGCATCAAACTGGATTTTACTACGTTCAAATTTCTTTCTTTCAGTATCGAGATCTGCAAAACCACTTTTAAGGATGTCCATTTTCTTCTCAAAAAAAAGTTCATCCTGCTTTAATCTTTTTCTTTCAATTACCAATCGTTGATTCACTTCTGTCATTTCCGTTTGAAATCGCTGCTTTTCCTGAATGAATTTATCTTCCATACGCTTTAATTCATTGCGTTCCATTTCCAAACGAATATTTTCTTTAAACAACCATACTTTTAGTTCATTCAGCTCGTCCTGATTCCCACTAACCAAAACCTTCTCAAAATCCTGATTTTCTTTGGCTTGATCAAATATCCCCATATTTATCCTCCGATATCAGTCGCAAAAATAAAAATTGTATCCTATTAATAATAGAAGTGCTATGATAATCAGCCCAATCAAATAGTGATGCGACAGAAAAAGCATAAGCAACATACCAACAGCAATCCAAAATGCAATAAAACCAATTAACTTCTTCATGCGTATTCCATTCACTTATGCTTCTTACTTTATCTTATGCAGCTTGCTCAAAATTATTGCTTATTTTCTTCATCATCAGGAAATGCAATATCTACTGCATCATCATCATCCATCATTTCTTCTTTAGGTGTGGTAAATTTATCAACAATATCAGGAATCATATCCAATACCTTCGTAATGGTATCCTGATTTTTAATATTAACCAGCTTTGTTGAACCGTTTTTAATAACAAGGACTGCACTTGGTGTTAATTTGCCCGAGAAACCGCCGGCTCCACCATTCTTCTTATCTCCTGTATTCGCACCTGCGCCTACACCAAAGGTTACATCAACCAAAGGTAAAATAATGGTATCTCCGATTTTAGTTGCCTCTCCAACTACAGTTTTAGTAGATAAAACAGTGTTCATACCCTTCATCAGAGATTCAATTACACCTGTAAAATTATTGTCTGCCATTATACTGCCTCCCTTTTCATTGAATTAATCACTTGTTTGATATCTTGATTCAGATATACAATAAGACCTGTTTTCAGTAGTTTATATACTGTTATTCTTCCCTTGACCAAAAGGTCACCTTCAAAAATTGTCTGTTCAAAATCAGGAGTGACCGTTATATTGGAACCTATGAATGGATATAAAATTCCAAATATTGAAAGAATTTGACCTGTACTGGCAGGGTCTCCCGTACCTACAAGAATGCTTCCTTTTATTTTCTGCGGACGTATATGTTTGATTAATTTCATCACTTGTCCGGAGCCTACCATCCATGCTCTTCCAAATTCTTCACTCTTAAGAATTTCCAAATAATACTTTATATTCTTTACAATATATTTTATCTTATCACATATTATATGGATTGTGTACTGAATATTTTTAAGCATCTTCCATATCTTTTTAAAGAATTCAATTATAGAATTGACCTTATCTCTAAACTTATGTTTCTTCTTTTTTTGTTGTGAATCATCGCTATTCTGAAGTTCAGTTTTCTGTTCCGTTTCTGACTCTGATTTCGATTCTGTTTCCTTATTAAATACAGCTTCTGTTTTTAGTAACGTCTCTTTCTCAGATATCTGCCCTTCTTGTTTATTCGACTCTTCCGATTTCGGTGGCTCTTCTGTTTTCTGTGTTTCCTCCGGCTTCAGTTCTTCTTCCTTCTTGGTTGATTTTGCTTTTTTCACTTTATACGGCTTACGTGGCTTATCTGAACGGAAAATGGTAATGAAGAAAATACGCAGCCGAAAATATGACGCTTCTGGATAAGAAAATGTCAATCTGAAAATATGCAATAACCAGCCAATTTTCACAATTGCCTTGTGCGGGGTTTCTTCAGATAGTTTTCGTTGTGCAGTGATTTTATATCTGATTGGCACAAAAAGTACCAAAATAAGCAATAAAATCACAATACCAAGCAACACCAACAGTGTTATGCCTATGATTTTTAATATCGTTAATACCACAGCCATCATATCGCCACTCCAGAATCAGTTTCTTTCATATGTGCTTTCTTCTTTAAATAATCCTTTAAATTACAGTTTCCTGTCGCTTCCAAGCATTCCTTTGTTATGGTAATAATCATTTCGACTGCTTCATCATAGGTGGATGTAATGCCTACTACAATCGGAGGATGAGCTCTGAAGTATTTTTGTTTTAAATAGGCGCTGTGCATAATTTCCAGCTGATCCGCTCCTTGAGCAATGCTAATAATATATACCTGTGTACCTGCATGATGCTTCAATTTCCATTTTATTTTAGAGGGATTGTTAACAGTATCGCCAATATATAAGTATTTATAAAATTTCATATTGCACTCGCCCTCCTTTTCCTAAGATTTAATTAAAAATCTCTATGTTAGATAATAACATATTTTAATTGATTTCCAAAGTAAATTATTGACAAACAGTAAGAATAATTTATACTGAAAATATAGGTACTATACAAGTAATTTTCTGATAATATACTAAATATTGTATAGCGAGTGTCCTTAGGGGTATAAGTTTGAAACAGAGTTTCAAACCTTTTATGGAGGCAGTATCGCAGGAAATCTGCGATATGCAGGGGGATGGAGAAACATGAAAGATATAGCAAGAATGGCATTAACATCAGGAATGGAAGTTGGAGAAGATGTATATAATTATCAAAACGAGCTGATTGTTGCAAAAGGCTCCAAAATTGATGATACCATTATCCACAAACTAGCTCGTCATTCTATCATCTGCGTTCCGATTATGGAAGAAATTGATTATGCTGTCACTCACTTCGAAAAGATTCGTCTCAGCAAGGGATTTGAAGCTTTTCATGATACCTATATGGAAGTCATGCCATTATATAAAGAAATGATGTATAAATTTGTTTGGCAAGGGATTCCTTTTGAAATAGATGATTTGATGCAGATTTATCATAAAATAAACGACAGTATCGACCAACCGGAAAAGGTGCTCGATTACTTATATAATATGCTTCCTATGGAAGATGATTTGACCTATGCGCATTGTTTAAACTCAGCAATTATTGCAGGCCGTTTCGGTTCCTGGTTTTCAATGCCTGAATCCGATTTAAACCTCTTAATTCAATGTGCTTTCTTTTACGATATTGGTAAAATAAAATTACCTAACAGCCTTATTTGGAAACCGGGCAAACTGACTGACGTGGAATTTGAAACTGTGAAAACACATACACTTCAGGGATTTCAAATGCTACAGAATTTTCATCTGGATCCTAATATCCTTCAGGCGGCTCTCATGCATCATGAACGCTTTGATGGCTCCGGCTATCCTTCCAAACTGCATGACACACAAATTAATTTCTATGCACGTTTTATTGCAATTATAGATGCATACGAAGCCATGACATCCGCCAGAGCTTATCGTCAGTCCTTAAATCCCTTTCAGGTAATTGAGATTTTTGAAAAAGATGCCTTTAAGTATGACAGTGAACTTCTGCGTCCAATTCTATATCGCATCGCCAGTCACATGATTGGTTTAAATGTGCGACTTAGCGATGACCGAATAGCCGAGGTTATCATGATTAATCAGGCCCGTATGGGACGCCCTCTTCTGCGCGATACAGATGGTGAATTTATTGACTTAATGACGCTTAAAGATTTAAAAATAAAAGGTATTTATTGATTCCTCACTCAATGAATAATCGCACGCGATTATTTTAATAACGCGCTGGTCTCTCTTGCTATTGCCAATTCTTCATTTGTGGGAATAACCAAAACTTTGGTACGGCTCTCAGGCGTACTGATTATAATTTCCTCTCCGCGTTTTCCATTTGCTTCTTGGTCGATTGTGATTCCTAAATAACCCAGATATTCGCAAACCATATTTCTTACAAAGCCACTATTTTCTCCGATGCCTGCGGTAAAACAAATTACATCCACTCCATTCATGGCTGCCACATAAGAACCAATATATTTGGCAACACGATAAGTAAATGCATTCATGGTTCGAATCACTGATGCATTACCTTCATGATAGGCATCTTCCAAATCTCTAAAATCAGATGAAAAGCCTTCTGAAAGTCCATATACCCCTGATTCTTTATTTAAAACATTTAAAATTTCATGTACATTCTTATGGTCTTTATTGCAAAGATATTCTATTATAGCAGGGTCTAAATCGCCTGATCTAGTACCCATCATTAATCCTTCCAGTGGCGTCAATCCCATAGAAGTATCGATACACTTTCCATTTTTAACAGCTGAAATACTTGCCCCATTTCCAAGATGACAAACGATTATCTTTAACTCATCATAAGGTCTTTTCAGCAATTTTTCAGCCTGTTTAGAAACATAGGAATGACTGGTTCCGTGAAATCCGTAACGTCTAACCTTATAATCCTTATAATAGTGATAGGGAATACCATATAGATAGGCCTCTTCCGGCATCGTCTGATGAAAAGCAGTATCAAAAACTGCAACCATTGGTGTGCCAGGCATTAATTCTTGGCAAGCACTGATTCCAATTAAATTAGCAGGATTATGCAAAGGTGCCAAATCATTGCACTGCTCAATAGCCTTAATTACATCATCTGTAATAATTGTAGAAGCAGCAAATGCTTCTCCGCCGTGAACAATTCTATGCCCTACTGCAGCAATTTCATCCAGACTTTTCACAACACCGGTCTTCTCATTTTTCAGAGCATCCAACACTAACTTAATTGCCTGTGTATGATCCGGCATAGGGGTTACTGTTTTTTCCTTATCTCCGCCTTCTGGTGTATAGGTCATCTGACTTCCTTCAATACCAATTCTTTCACAAAGACCTTTTGCAATTACCTCTTCCGAATCAGTATCGATCAGTTGAAATTTCAAAGAAGAACTTCCGCAATTTATTACCAATACTTTCATTTCTTTTGACTCCCTTCAATGTCAGCCATGTCAACTATGTCAACATGTCATCTATGTCACGTCAGCTGCATTAATTATGTCTGCTATTACTATGCCAACTGTGCTTGAACAGCGGTTAAGGCAACTACGCCTACGATATCCTGCCAGGAACAGCCTCTGGACAAATCATTTACAGGCTTTGCAATTCCCTGCAACATTGGTCCGTAAGCTTCTGCATTTCCTAATCTCTGTACTAATTTATAGCCAATATTTCCACAATCTAAATTCGGGAAAATCAATACATTGGCTTTTCCTGCCACTTCACTTCCCGGTGCTTTCGATTTTGCAATCTGTGGAACCAGTGCTGCATCGGGCTGTAATTCGCCATCTAATGTTAAATGTGGATATTGTTCATGTGCAATTTGAGTCGCCTCAATCACTTTATCTACCAACGGATGATGTGCACTACCTTTTGAGGAATGTGAAAGCATGGCAATAATCGGCTTCGCACCAACCAGACTCTTAAAGCTCTTAGCTGAGGAGTCTGCTATAGCAGCCAACTCTTCTGCTGTAGGATCTTGATTTAATCCGCAATCAGCAAATAAGAAGGTTCCATTCTCACCATATTCACAATTAGGAATACACATTAGGAAAAATCCGGAAACCAACTTAACACCAGGTGCTGTTTTCAAGATTTGAAGAGCCGGTCTTAAGGTATCTGCGGTTGCATGGCAGGCACCTGCTACCATTCCATCTGCATCATTTGCTTTAACCATAATAACGCCAAAGGTCAAATAATCCGTGAGCAAAATTTCTCTTGCTTTCTCAGGTGTCATTCCTTTATTTTTTCTGGTTTCATATAATAAATCTACATATTCGTCAAATTTTTCGCAAGTTTCAGGATTGATAATTGTTACCCCATCCAGTTCAATTTCAAGCCAAGTTGCTCCATCCATTATCTTTTCTTCATTGCCAATCATGATAATCTCTGCAATACCTTCTCGTAAAATATTTGCAGCGGCAATCAACGTTCTTTTATCCGATGTTTCTGGCAAAACAATGGTCTTCTTGTCCATTCTTGCTTTGTCCTTAATTACATCAATATATGACATACCCCTATTCTCCTCTTTCCTACATATGTAAGCACTTCCATTGTATACATACCTATAAAAATTATATCTCATACCGCTTCTTACAGCAAGCATTCCGTGGAAATAAATTGTGTTAATTTTAGTACAAAAAA
>CAZNAP010000122.1:0-6785 GCA_964571145.1 uncultured Lachnospiraceae bacterium
ACTAATTCTTCTTTCCTTGTCATTACCTTCCTTTTCAAAGCCTACTCTGTAGGCGCTGAGACAAAAGATATACTTCTCATTTTGCCGTGTATTATATCTTCTTCTTTTTGATATTTCTCAATCACGTCTTTCCATTCGTCAAATAGCTTATAAAACTGCTCATCAGTTAATTTCAGCATGCAGGTTCTCATACTGAGCATATCCTTAAGCGGATCGCAATTTCCCTTTTCCTCATATTGTCTAAATTGCAAAAATAGATTCATAAAAAACTGATAAGCGGCACCTGCTATTCCCTCATTACCAACGCTGACCAACATTTGCTTATTAATGGCAATTGAGCGTTCTAAACTGCCTCGCACTTTACGTTCTTCAACAATAATTAAAATTTCTTCCGTCAGCATGGTATTGATATGGCGATACAACGTTGCCGTTGGAATGTCGGTTAATTTCTCCGCAATCTGCTTTGTTGTTACTGTGTCATTTTCTTGTACATACTGCATAATTCGTATTTTCACCGGATTAGATAATGTTTTCAATAGCTCCATTTCATTTCCTCCGTTCTCATATTTGTATTATATTCTCACTTAGTGAGAATAGTCAAGTTTTTTTTAGTCAGCAGCTCATATCCAAATTTGCATAGTTGAGCTACTTGTTTTTGACAGTTTTTTCTCTATTTTTAGTACCATAAAAGTGTAGTTGTTAGAGAGTAATTAAAGTTTACAACTACCACATAACTTACTTTAAAGTTAATTACTTTAAAGTAAGTTATATACTTATGTATATAGACGTCAACAATAATTTTGTTGTTTAGTCACTTTTCCAAACCCCAAACGTGTATATAATGAAAAAGGAGGAAAACCAATGTGAATACCAAAAGTGAAACAGAAGTACAACAGGTCATACAAAACTATGGCAATCTGCTCTATCGAACCGCCTATATCCTTCTGGGAAATGCTCATGATGTGCAGGATGTTTTGCAGGAAGTCATGATTAAGTACATGGAAAAAGCACCTGACTTTCAGGATGTCGAGCATGAAAAGGCGTGGCTTTTAAAAGTAACTGCAAATTTATGTAAGGATTTTTTACGATTTAACAGGCGCCACTCATATATCAGTCTGGAGGACCTGGAACTTACAAGTCGTGAACCGGAAGACCGAAACATATTAAAAGAAGTTATCAGCCTGCCCTCTAAATGGAAAACAGTTTTGCTGCTTCATTATGTTGAAGGTTATCCTTTGCGGGAAATTGCCGGTATACTTGGGATTTCCGAAAATGCAGTTAAGAAGCGGGTTCAACGGGGTAAGGAAGCCTTACAAAAGAAATTGACTATTTCAGAGCAAATATAACAGAAAGGTAAGATGAATATGAATAATAAAAATTGGACAAATCTTATATCAGAAATTACACTCCCTACTCAAATGGCAAATGAACTTTTGCAAAATACCTGCCAGCAAAAGCACAGCAAAAATACTCTCTTTCGTCATTCCAAACTGATAGCTGCTGCATTAATGGCAATACTACTAGTAACAGTGAGTTCTACTTCCTACGCTGCTTACAATGTTTATCAGGAAAAAAATCTCGATGTATTCTTTGATTTGGATATCAGTAATGACAGAATACACGATATGGAACTGGAGCTTCAGAGGCTTCCCGGTGTTGCCTTCGTTCGTTTCGTCAGTGCAGACGAGGCTTGGGAAACCTTTCAGTCAGAATATCTGACCCCCGAACAGGCGGCAAAATTTCCTGAAAATCCTTTGGCAGACTGTTCAAGCTTTCGGGTCAGTGTCAGACTGGATGCCAATACCTCTGCCATACGCCAGTCCATTGAAAAACTGGACGGCGTACGACTGGTATCCAATTTGCGGGAATCCAAAGCTGCCAAGGCCAATTAATCATTTGCAGCCGCAAAGAATTCCTCCAACATTCCCGACCATTCTTTATTCATTTAATTTCTTTCCTCCCAATTCATCATCTCATTAACGTTTATATTTTCATACTATATTCACAATTTAGTCAATAAATATAAACGTTAATTCCAGTCATTACTTTTTGTGACTTATTGTTGTTATTATCGTTTCATAATAGTATAATATAGTTAGAATTTAATTATAATATTACTACGAAAGGAATTTAATATATGCAAACATTAATAAAACCCTCCGCTACCATTCGCCAAAACTACAATGAAATTTCTAACCTATGTAAAGAGACTGGTGAGCCTGTTTTTCTAACAAAAAATGGAGAAGGCGATTTAGTAGTAATGGATATTGCAGCCTACGACCAACGTGAAAAACAGTTAGAGCTTCGAGAAAAGCTATTAGAAATTGAAGAACAAAGAAGATATGGAGTCGTAGACTTATCTGCCCGTGATGTAAGCAATGACTTGCGCTCCCGCATCAGAGAAAGGTCTGCACATGTATAGAATAGATATCTCTCCAACGGCCAAAGATATGCTCATGGTCTACGTAGACCGATGTTATGCCGATAATGGTCAAGAATGCGCCCTGCGTCTTCTGGATTCTTACGATGAGAAGATTTCCATTCTTGAAACGCAGCCATTAATAGGATGTTCAAGACTTCGCTATATTCCTGATAAATACCGTGTCATTACGTTCTGGCCTCATCTGTGGTTTGTTTTTCAAATAAAGCATGACGAAAACTGTATCAAAATTGAATATATTATTGATGACCGCCAAAACTATGGAAGTTTTCTTTGATTTCCATTATCTTCTATTTCCATTTTTATCAAAAGTTCTCTTAAGTGCCTTTTCTGTTGGAAAAATTGAACCTACCAAAGGTATCATTTGAATTCCGCAAAGAATTCCTCCAACATTCCCGACCGTATCTTCAAGTTTTCCAAAAACAAACAGCATTGTAATAATTGATATAGGTAAAAGCGCAAGTCCACAATAGTACCATATTTTACCGCAATAATTATGTGCAAAAGTCCACGTGTCTTTATTTTTCATAGACATCGTTGTTCTATATCCAAAGATTGCATTGATTTCCTTTGGTGTCTTTTTCAAAAAATATCTGCCAAAACCGATCATTGTAAATGGAATCATTAAATCCATAATCAACATAAATATCCAGAATCCCATTCTATATTCTCCTTCCATTCAAGTTACTTTTGGGGTTTCCTCTTTCCGGTGAAGTCTACTGTTACAACTTTATAAACACAAACCCCATTTGCTTGTGCTTCAGTAAAAACCGGAGAAAAACCCGCATGTTGCCGGACAATTGCTGTCAGTGCTTCACATTTTTCTGAAGGTTCTGTTACAAACTCTGCATTGCCAAATCCGTGAACACAGGAGTAATAATAACCTGAATTACAGGGCGTTTCACGAGCGAAAACCGGCTCCCCCTCACAGCACATTTCAAAGCAGACCTGATTGTTCTTTTTGAGAATATCTATCTTCCGACCTTCCTTGGCACTGTGAAAATACAGTGTCAATGTTTCACCATTCAATTCATAACCAAAGTTCAGTGGTATTACATAGGGCATAGCCTCATCAATCATCGCCAAATGGCAAGTTTTACACAAACTCAAAATATCATTTATCTCGCTCATTTCTGCTACTTCACGGTCTTTTCTTCTCATTAAATTCACTCCTCTATGTTGATTACTTTTACCCTTCTATCCCATAAAAACTAACCTTCCAGCCATCCGCTTCTTTTACCAGTTCAATTGACAAATACCGGAAGCTGTCTCCTTGAAGCTCAAACTTATATTTTTGTTCTCAATCTGTGCCTCACAACCACTTACATCAAGCGAAAGAAGTCCAAGCTGTATTTTACTATTGTAAATCGGACTTTGGCTTCTCCGCGTTATAGCCTTGATTCGAGCAATTAGTTCATCTTTTGAAAACGGCTTAATTAAGTAATCATCTGCACCTGCGTTCAAACCTTCTATACGATTATTGATAGTGTCCTTAGCAGTCAGAAAAATAGTAGGTGTTTTAATGCCATACTTGCGAAGCTTGTTGAGAATTTCAATTCCATCCATTCCGGGTAGCATTCGATCTAAAATAATCACATCATAATTATCAGTTTCAGCCAAAAAATAACCTTCGGCTCCATCAAAGACCACATCTGTGATAAAGCCCTCCTTTTTCAGAATACAAACCAGAGCTTCCGCAAGTCTTTGTTCATCTTCAATCAATAAAATACGCAAGGTGTCCTCTCCCAAATCTCCTTTAAATTAAATTATCTCTCGCCGACATCTTTAATTCCCGAATATCTATATTATTATTTATCAATACCTATCTGTCAATCTTCATAATGCACTAAGCACATCTCTTGTGACCATTCTATTCATCTTTATACACGGAAAGATTCCTGAAATAAATGAAGCTAAGATTGAAAGTACCAGCCAAATACCTATGCCAATAGAATTAACACACAAGGTAAGCGGTGTTGCAAAAAGTGCCTCTCCAAGCAGACCTCCAGTTATTGCTGTTAAAGGCAATGAAAAAATTAGTCCGATTCCCCATGCAATTATCATTAGAAGGGTTCCTTCCGAGATGATTAATTTATTTAGTAATTGGTTACTTCCACCAATGAGACGCATAATTCCAATTTCTCTTGCTCTTTCCAATACATTTAGACTCAGCATACCTGATAATCCAATTATTCCAACAAGCGCCGTCATACCAGATATAAACAACAAAAGCATACAACCGGAGCTGTAACCTTTGATAATAGCCATGCCAAAGAAATCTCTGTCATCGACACACCTCTTTTTTCTGCCAGTTCTGCTACGCGTGATATAATCATTCCATCCTGCTCTGCTGACGCATCATATTTGAATTTTGCATAAGCATCTTCTTCTAAACGCTTAGATGTTTCACCCTGATGCTTAGCTAATCTTCCTCCTGCCAATGCACTGTATGGAGTAAGTGCAATGTTATCTTCTGCACACAGTGACACCATTTCTCTTTCTTCTTCACGGAAAATCAGATTATAATGTCCTTGAATGGATATAAATTTAGCAAAGCCTTCTTTTTCTGCTAATGCATTTGCTTTTGCAAGCTGCCATGCATAACAATTTGAAATGCCGATATAGCGTACTTTTCCCGCTTTCACTGCATTGTTCATTCCATCCATAATATCGTATAAGGGTGTATTATAATCCCACATATGATAAATATACAAATCCACATAATCCATTCCAAGGTTTCTTAGGCTTGTGTTAATCATTGTTTCCACATGTTTTTGACCCGAAATCCCTGTCGCAATCTCATCTGGTGTTCGAGGTAAAAACTTTGTTGCAACGATTACATCTTCTCTTTATGCAAAATCCTTTATTGCACGCCCAAGGTATTGCTCGCTGGTTCCATTTTGGTAGCCAACCGCAGTATCAAAGAAATTGATTCCTGATGCCAGACCCTGCTGAATGATTTCGCGGGAATGCATCTCATCTATCGTCCAGCTGTGCTGACCACTATTCGCTTCTCCAAATCCCATACAACCCATGCAGATACGGGATACCTGCAGATCTGAACTACCCAAATTTGTATATTCCATTATTCCTCCTCCATCTTCTTTGATTAACAGTTGTTTTATGCTTTTTTTCTCTCCTTTAAATAAGTTGAAATTTTTTCCATTTCCCGGATTTCTGTCTCCACAAGAAAATAACTGCTCGAATCAGCCAATCCGCAACCATGGCAATTGCGATTCCTATAACACCCATGTGGCAAACGATGCCAAGCACATAAGACAATAACAATCTTACAAATAGTGTCGACATGACAGAGGTTACCATTGTATATTTCACATCCCCTGCAGCCCTTAACCCATTACCCAGAGCACCGGAGAACGGAAAAGCAATTCCATTAAATAAATTGTGTATGAATACCAAGCTAAATACTAACTTCTTTGTTTCTGGTTCCAACGCATAGAATTGTAAAAATAAAGGGGTAATAAACAAAATCAACAAATTCCATACACACGACATTTTAAATGTCAGCTTCATCAATTTTCTGAAATAATAGTCTGCGGCTTCTATATTTTGGTTTCCCATGCACTGACCTATTACCGTAATAAATACCGGTCCCATTGATACCCCTGCCAGCGCCGACATAGACCAGATGCTCTGTGCAACTCCATTCGCTGCTATTTCATATGTGCCAAACAAAGCAACAATACTGCTGAGTGCTACTTTGACCAGCTGAAACACTCCGTTTTCTATACCATTTGGAACAGCTACGCCCAATATCTTTTTTAGTAACCTCCCGTCCCAATGAAAAAGCCATTTCATCTCATAGGAAACATCGTTTTTCTTTTGAAAACACAATATTGTAATTACAACTGCCGAAAAAGCACGAGCAATCAGCGATGGATACGCTACTCCGGCAACTCCGGCGTGCAATACAAACACTCCCAAAACATTTCCGATTACATTGATTACGTTCGACCAAATAGAAATATACATAGTTGCCTTTGTCCGTCCCATACTACGATAAATGGCTGCTCCAGAATTATAAACGGCTAGTGCCGGATAAGAAAATGCCGATATCCTAAGGTAGGTGAGACATGCCTGCATTACAGAATCTTCTACTTTTCCAAATAATAAACTCATCAGGCTTTTGTTTCCGAGAAGCACCAGGCCTGCAATCACAATGGAAAAGAGCGTAGAAAACAAAAGTAGCTGGCTTGCAGATTTTCCGCCTTGTTCTCTGTCTTTTCGTCCAATATATTGACTGATAATAATGGCTCCGCCAGATGATAATGCTGTAAACAGATAAATAAAAATAGTGTTAAATTGATTCACCAGGGATACCCCG
>CAZNAP010000123.1:0-6680 GCA_964571145.1 uncultured Lachnospiraceae bacterium
GTAGTGATAAATATTACAGAGTATGATAAAATTACTGTTGACGGACGAAATGGCCTGAAGATAATGTTGAACTATGAGTTTAAAGGCATTGAATATGAACAGTTAATTTACATGCTTTATAATGGAGTTGAATCACATATTCTTAACTATACGCAGGAAAAAGGCGGAAAATGGATGGAGAAATTCCTTGAAAGCGGTGAAACAATTGCCTTTACAAATTAATGCTTAAGGAGTAACCCGTGAGAGAGAGAAAAATAGATTTATTCTTAGCAAAAGAAATAAAATTAGGAAATCTAAAGCTTCGTGCTATAGATTTCCTGTTTATTATGTGTTTGTTTATTTTTGCCTTTATAATCAGATGGAAGTTGATGCCCATTGAATCAGCTGATTATTGGGGCTTTTTGGCTGATTGGATGAAACAAATTAGAGAGGGCGGCGGATATCTTTCTCTGGAAAAGAAAATATCAAATTATACATCACCCTATATGTATATCATGTGTTTCCTTTCTTATTTCAGTACCAATGATTTGTATGCATTGAAATTGGTCTCGGTTTTCTTTGATTATATGGCATCAATTGCAGTATTTTTGATTATATGGCAGTTGACTGCCAATATCAGAAAATCTATTATGGGCATGTCAGTTCTGCTGTTACTACCGACTGTGATTATTGATAGTGCTTACTGGTGTCAGTGTGATATTATCTATACA
Source organism: uncultured Lachnospiraceae bacterium (assembly GCA_964571145.1). GTDB lineage: Bacteria > Bacillota > Clostridia > Lachnospirales > Lachnospiraceae > Suilimivivens. Next base: position 711 of record CAZNAP010000123.1, read on the forward strand.
ACCTTTATTTTATATGCGCTTTACTTTTTCCTAAAAGAAGACAGTAAAAAGTGTCTGATTTTACTAGGCGTTTCATTTTCCTTTAAATTACAAACGTTATTTATAGTACCATTTTTGATTATTATGTGGTTAAAAAAGAAGACAATCAGATTAAGAGATTTTATATGGCTGCCAGTGATTTATGTTATTAGTGCAATTCCTGCATGGATTATGGGTCGTAGCTTTAAGGATTTGTTGTTAATCTACTTTGATCAGTCTAATACTTATCCATGGGGCACGCTGGAGTATCCAAATATTTATGCATTGATTGGTGAGGCGATGCCCGATATGCGTCATGCCGCAGAAGTGAGCGGAGCAGGAACCTTTATGGCGATTATTATTTTAGGTGGGATTGCTTATTATTTGTATGACAAAGATGTGAACTTGACTAGTCAGTTGATGATTACATTGGCGCTCTTTTCAGTAGCTATTATTGTATATACGTTACCCCATATGCATGACAGATATGGTTTTCTAATTGACTTATTAGCAGTTCTTTATGGAGTGTTGAATGTTAAGAGATTGCCGATTACTTGTGGATTTACTTTGATATCAATATTGAGTTTTATGCCTTATTTAATAGCAGTACATATTGTACCAATCCAGTATGTAGCAATTGCAATGCTGGGATTAATCATTTATGTGGGCTATGATCTTTATAAACAAATCAGGGAAAACAGTTTGGTATTATAAAACAAGAATCCAATCCTTCAACCAGCGCAGGCTTTCTCCATATGCACGGGAAACCGGCAGACCTGAGATGACAGGGAAAAATACGAAGAAGCAAACAACGGCTATTACCAGATACAGGGTAATAGCTTTTTTGCCCCATGAGTACTTTTCCTTAATATGCTGCATGGTGTATGCCATCATCAAGATGACAAAAAGAATCGAGGGGAAATAATGATAGATAAAAGTAATACGACTGATTGACATCCAGGGTATATATTGTACTGCATAAGCAATACAAAGGAATCCGGCTTTCTGATCTCTTTTCACAAACCAATTATAGAATACATAAACGACACAGGGGATTCCCATCCACCAAATGGCTGGATTGCCCATACAACTTACAGCACTGACCTGAGTAGCACTAACCGCATCGTTTGCATATAGTAATGGCATCCAGATAATGGGCCATTCATAAAAAGGTGAGCTGTAATAATGCTCAGCCACCAGCTGTGAGTGATAGTTAAACATATATTGCGTATTCTTAATTGCTTTATCCAGAAGACTGCTGAATTCTGTTTGACCGACAACCGGTATAAAGCACAGTGTGTAGGCAATGAGCGGGATAACGATGAAAAACAGACAGCAGAACCAGAATAACCTAACAGTTTGTTTCTGCGGATAATGGGTTAGAGTATACCAGATAAAGAGAATTCCAAGACCTGCTCCAGCATAGATACCAGTCCATTTGGTTGCAACTCCCAGAGCCATACTGATGCCGCATAATGCTAAGGGGAGCATCACATTATTGGGAGGAAAGGTATCTTTTTTTGCTTGTTTACTTGAACGATATTTCAAGTCTTTAAGGAAATAGCAGTATAAGAAATAATACATTAACAGAATGAAAAAAGCAGCAAAAATATCGATGGTACCCGTTCTGGAGAGTGTATAATGCATACAGTCAAAGGCTAGAAGACCGGAAGCTACAGTTGCAAAAAAGGTACTGTTAAATAGTCTTTTCCCAAATAAATACATAAGGGGAAGGATGAGAATGCCAAAAACAACTGACATAAAGCGCCAGCCAAAGGGTGTCATACCAAAAATCTTAACACCAATAGACATGAGAATTTTGCCTAAATGGGGATGAGTCGTTTCGTAAGTAACTAAACCATGCAAAAATTCATAAGCAGTACGTCCGTGATAAACCTCGTCAAACATGGTGCTGTTCATATAGGATTTATATTCAGGAAACAAATCCTGCTCATCAAACAAAGTGGGATAATCGGCGGTGTTGACTGGCGTAATTACACTACCATCAGGAGCTTGAACTACCAGCTCATTCAGAACAGCTTCTTCATCTGTTGCCACAATCCCGAGATAACGCAGTCTATAATTCACATCAATACGATTCCAGGCGAAAACAGATTCTGCCGCAATATCGCTACTGATAATTTCCCATTCTCCGGTTACTTCGTTAAAGGCGGATAAGGTAAATTTTCTGGTGTTTAAGTTACCCAGGAAAACTGAGAAGGAGGCCATGTCCGTATATTCACCAAGATCAAGAACAATGTCCCTGTTATCAGGGGTCGCTGTATAGGTGGTTTGAGGGGCATAAAAATTACCCAATCTATAAAAAGCTAATAAAGAGAAAACTGCTATGAGAATGCCCATGCATAAATAGTCTTTTTTAGTCATAAAATCCGAATTGAACAGTTTCTCTTTTAGCGAATTAAGTGCTTTATTCATTTAGAATTCCTCCGAAGGACCGCTTTTACATAACATGTAAATTATACCAAGAAATGAATGAAAAGACAAGGATGAGGAATACTGTAAGTAGCATTCTAAAAGGAAAGGTTTGGGTATAAAAATGAAAACATATATGCAGATTACAAACATTCACGGAAGAGAAATTTTGGACTCTCGAGGTAATCCCACAGTTGAAGCGGAAATTACACTTACAGATACCATGACAGGAAGGCGTTTTGCCGGAAAAGCAGCTGTTCCCTCGGGTGCAAGTACAGGTCGTTTTGAAGCGGTAGAGCTGAGGGATGCACAAACCCGCTATTTTGGACTAGGTGTTCAGAAGGCAGTAGCAAATATCAATACAAAAATAAAAGAGGCAATTGCAGGTAGAAACGGATTGAACCAGGTCGAAATCGACCGAATTTTAATGGAAACAGATGGTACTGAAAATAAAGGGAATTTGGGAGCGAATGCAACTTTAGCTGTATCTATGGCGGTAGCAAGAGCAGGAGCCAAGGCACTGAGTATTCCGCTGTATCAATATTTAAGAGGCGTATATACGAGATTAATGCCGGTTCCCATGATGAATATTATGAATGGCGGAAGACATGCAGCCAATACGGTGGATTTTCAGGAATTTATGATTATGCCCGTACAGGCAGAAAATTTTGAGGATGCCCTTCGAATTTGTGCGGAAATATATCATTTTCTTAAGAAGATTTTAGAGGAAAAGGGACTGACAACAAGCGTGGGAGATGAGGGCGGATTTGCACCTGATTTACCGGATGCCGAAGCAGTGCTTGAACTCATTGTGGCTGCTGTTGAAAAAAGTAATTATTTACCAGGACAGGATATCAAAATTGCCCTTGACGTAGCTTCCAGTGAATTATACAATGAAAAAACAGGTATGTATCATTTCCCCGGCGAAAGCAAATTAAAGGGAAAGGATGTCGTTCGCGATACGTCTGAAATGATTGCTTATTATGAGGATTTAATCTCCAAATTCCCAATTCTTTCTATTGAAGATGGCTTGGCAGAGGATGACTGGGATGGTTGGAAACAAATGACGGAACGGTTGGGTGATAAGATTCAGCTGGTAGGTGATGATTTGTTTGTAACGAATCCAAAACGTCTCGATGCAGGGATTAAACTTCAGGTAGCAAACGCAATTCTTGTTAAAGTCAACCAAATCGGGACTGTTTCCGAAGCAATGGAAGCGATTGAAATGGCACAAAAGAATGGATATAAAGCGGTAATTTCGCATCGTTCTGGAGAAACGGAAGATACTTTTATAGCTGATTTAGCTGTTGCAGTTAATGCGGGTCAAATCAAGACCGGCGCACCCTGCAGGAGCGACCGAGTGGCAAAATATAATCAGCTTTTAAAAATTGAAGAAGAACTCGGAACTGTTGCGGCTTATAAGGAACCATTTAATAAGATATAAACGCGAACACTAACTAAAGAAATGAAAGGGTAATCACAAATGACAAATCGAATCAAGTTTATCTGCAAAAGAGTATGTGCAGTATTTCTATCAGTGGCTATGATCAGCCTTATTCCGGTTAATGCAGCAAATGCAGTAACCTCTAACGGAGCTATTGCACAGGGAATTGATGTTTCCAAATTTAACGGAGCAGTTAACTGGGGACAGGTAGCAGCCGCCGGAATGAAGTTTACCTTTATTAAGGTAGGAAGTACCTACAGCGGAATTGATCCGCAATTTGCCACCAATATTACCAACGCACAAGCCGCTGGACTCAAAACAGGAATTTATCTTTATTCTTATGCAACAACACCTGAGCAGGCAGCAAATGAAGCTGCATTAGTGTTGCAATGGATTGATCCATATACAGTTAATTTTCCAATTGTTTTTGATATAGAAGATAAATGCCATAAAAATCTGACGAGTCAGCAATTGATTGATATTATCAATGCTTTTTGTACAGCCATTGATGCAGCTGGATATTATCCCATGGTTTATTCCAATAAAAATATGTTTGTCCAGAAGTTAAGTATTTGCGGTTGGGATAAATGGGTAGCACAGTACAATTCAAGTTGCAATTATAATAATAACGTATGTTTTTGGCAATATACAGGTAGTGGTTCTTTGAATGGAATTGGTGGAAAAGTAGATTTGAACTATCAGTATAAGGACTACAGTCAGTTAATTATTCCGGAAGGATTTATTGCCCATAATGAAAATGTGCGTTTTTACCAGAATTGGCGTATGCAACGGGGTTGGGTGGCATATAATGACACGCGTTATTATTTGGACGGAGCAGGCAATTTGGTACGCGGTTGGTTTACAGATACAGCAGGAACTTATTACCTTTCTCCTACAGACGGCAGTATTGCCAGAGGGCAATGCAATGTTGACGGCGGCGATTATTACTTCACCGCAGAAGGTATTAAGATGTCGGGTTGGGTTGTATTAAATGACATTAAGTATTACTATGAGCCTCCTAATAATGGCATTATGAAACGTGAATGGTTTAGTGATGATAAGGGTAATTTCTATTACTTTGACAAGACTGATGGGCATATGTTGACAGGTGCTCAGATTATTGACGGAGTGGAGTATTTATTTAGTCCGGAGGGAATTAGACAGACAGGCTGGATTACAATGGAAGCAAGTACCTATTATTATGATCCGGCATCAGGTGCCAAGATGACTGGCTGGCTTACAGTTGATAATCAAACCTATTATGCAGATGAAGCGGGCCATATAGTAACTGGCGTTTATGAAATTAACAAACAGCCCTATTATTTCGATGCTACAGGTGCATTAATTAGGAATCAGGCAGTTGAAATAGAGGGAATACCGTACAACACGACTCCGGAAGGAATACTGGTACAGGTAGAAGCTGCTATGGCCGGTGCTGAAGCAAGTGCTTCTTAATGGCGTCAAAGCTTTCGGGACTGATGTCATGTTCTATTCTACAGGCATCAGCAAGAGCAATTTCAGGATTCACACCAAGTTGAATCAGCAAATCAGATAAAATTGTATGACGATCATAAACAGATTCAGCAAGTTCTAGACCTGTTTTAGTCAGTTGAATGAAACCATCCTCAGAGACAGTAATATAACCACTGTTTCTGAGGTTTTTCATTGCCACGCTGACACTGGGCTTAGAATAAGAAAGCTCAGTAGCAATATCAATCGAACGAACAGCAGAAAGACGTTTGCTAAGGATTAAAATTGTCTCCAAATAATCTTCTATGGATTCTTCTGATTTGTGTTTGATATAGCTCATGTTGCGTCCTCCTGTTGGTAAAGGTGCTAACTTAGTATGTAATTTATTGGATAGAGCTATTATATCAAATTATCAGATGAATTCAAACAGTAGTTATTTACCGGAATTATTACAAATGGAAATTTGATGGACCAAAAAGTATTTTAAATATCATAGACAAATAAATAAATATTAGTTAAAATAAGTAAATACAAATGATAATTATGAGCGGAGGGGTTCTAAATGGTATTAGCAATCATTTTAGTTTTAGGAGCTTTTATAGTTA
>CAZNAP010000124.1:0-6657 GCA_964571145.1 uncultured Lachnospiraceae bacterium
ACCAGACCTTTCAGCTTGCCTCCCATAGAAGCATTGGTCAAGCTGAACTGATTTCCGTTTTCCCATTGAATCTGGTATAAACCGTCTACATCAGTTTGGTTAGTTTTCTCATTGGCACTTTTTGCTACATATTTTAATTGATTATAATAATTGCCGTCTACCAGCGGCTGCCCGCCTGCTATTCGAACCAAATATCTATGGCCCCCCGTTTCTCGGTCCGGTTCATTACTGTCAAAGATAGGCATTTCATCTATTTCCACATCTACTATTTCTGATAGTTCATCTACCAAAAGTTCTCTTTGATCTCGTAATTCATTGGCCTGTGCACCTGTTAACTCAATTACGTTAATCTGCTTGTTTAAGGTAGCCAATTTTTCAGATATAGAGTTAATTTGGTCTACGTTTTGTTTGATTTCCAAATTAACGTCTTTTTGGATTTCCTGTAAATTTCCGTACATATTGTTGAAGTAATCGGTTAATGCTTTAGCCGATGCAATAAACTCTGCCTTGGTAGAATCGCTGCTGGCATTGGTTGTGATTGCTTGCAAACTGGAACTGAATTTACTGAAAACAGTGGTAAACCCGCTTTTCCCATCATCTTTAAAATAATCTTCGATTGTACGGGCATAGTATTGTTTTGCTGTATAATTACCGTAATTACTGGCATTATTCCAGTATTTCACATCATAAAAGCTGTTTCTGACACGCTCGATTGCAATGGTATCCACGCCGGCACCTGCACAGCCATAGGTAGTAAAAGTGCGAAGCGCGCTACTGGCCTGCTGGGTTACTGTCTGGCGACTATAACCGGTGGTCTGTGCATTGGATATGTTATTGGCAGTGGTATTCAGTGCTGCATTAGAAGCGCGAAGTCCCGAACCTGCTACATATAAACCAAAAAATTGTGATGGCATGAAATCACTCCCTTCCTATCTTCCAAGCGTAGAAATAATGTGTTCTAACAGTTCGCTGATTACATTAATGTACCGACTGGAAGCATTATAAGCGTTCTGAAACATAATCATGTTGCTCATTTCTTCATCAGAAGAAACGCCCAGTATCTGTTCTCTTGCTGCTGCCGTGTTGTCTGCTGTCAGTTGCTGATTTTCACTGATTCCTCTTAAAACCGAACCGGTATTTGCAACTTGTGAAACCAAATTATTATAATAGTTCAAGAAGTTAGTCTTGGTTTTTACATTTGGATTCAGAGTATAGTCTTCTTTCATAAAAAGTTCTTTGAATTTGTCTACTGTATCCTGATCCACAATATCGTCTGCTTTCTTGAAGCCAAGTAACGATGGTGCCTGTTTTAATGTACTGTTAATCAGTATATTACGAACGGTGAAGTCGTTTACATTCGTACTGTCCGTGGAGGTATTGAAAATCTGATATGGTGGATAGGTAATTGCACCGGTGGCTGGATCCGTTATAGGTTTGGTCTTATCGCACAGGTAACCGGAGCTGGTATCTGCTGCATCGCTTAGTATTTTATTAATTCCAGTGGTGACACCGTTAACCAATCGATCAAACTCCGCCTGAATGTTCATAATAATGGACTGTGAAATATTGGTATCATAATTGTCGGCATCATTTAAATCTGTATGAGTTGCTCTATGGTCTCCTCTTGCGAAAAGCATGGATTTCAATGCGCCGATGTCTGTATCTATATCTGTAGAAATTGTCTGTGTCATGTCATACAGTTCGGCTCCTGCGGTATCGACTGTAACGGTTCCGTTGGCGTTGGTGGTTTTCTTGGCCAGCTGATCCCAGTAAGGAGTATAAAAACCGGTTAACTCATCTAATTTCATCGAAATCTCGTTAACAGAGTCAGCTTTGACAAAATCATTACCTTCTAGTTGAATTAAAATATTACCATCTACATCTGTTTTGCAGTTGATATAAGCGGTTTTAGACAATTCATCGATTAACTCATTTCTTTCGTCTCTTAAATCATTTGCTTTTTCTACTTTTGCTGATTCTATTTTCAGAATTTCCTGGTTCAGCTCCATAATACGCTGTCCATAGGAATTCATTTTATCCACTTCTTGTTTGATTTTATAATTCAGATTATCCTGATAATCGCAAAGTCCGGTGTAAACTGCCTGAGAACGCGTTAAGAACTCACTGCAGCGTTGCACGAAAACACCCTGATTAACTGTGTTGGCAGGGTCTTTGGACAGTTCTTGAACAGAAGTCCATAAATTCTGAATGGCCTTTTCAAAGGTTTGACCTTCGAGCTCCTGAAAAAGCTTCTCTACTTCTTCGATTGCATCTGTGGATGCATCATAAAAAGCACTTCTTCCGGATTCCCGGCGATAGGTTTTATCAAGGAAATAATCTCTGACTTGCTTGACTTGAGAGTAGTTGACACCTAAGCCCAATTGCTGGTAAGAAACAGCAGAACCGGACGTGGAAATTGTATTATAAAAACGGGTACCCAGCTGAACCTGCTGTCTGGTATACCCTACTGTATCGATATTGGACATATTATGTGCTGTTGTATTCAGTGCGTTCTGACCTGTCTGCAGTCCGCTGGCACCTATATAAAGATTTCCCATCAAAGACATAATATCACCTCATTGTTTTCGCAAGGATTATTGCTTGGCGTCAAATCCATTTCCGTCAACTCCCATAGGAACACCCGTATTGTAGGCGCCTCTGTTGTAGTTGGCTGTTTCCGGAGCTGCTTTCATAGCTTGCAGCATATTCATGTCAAATTCCACCATTTCGAGCATATTTTGAATCAACTCCTGATTCTGTTCGTTGACTCTTTTTACATCACGTACTACGGTGCGTAATTTGTCATGCACTTTAGCCAGTTTCTGTTGCTCTTGCGGTCTGGTCGATAGCATATCTATCAAGTCCGGGAGCATCAGGGTATTAACATCCTTGTTAATTACATTGGCGATATCGGTGAAAACCTCCTGTCTTTTCTGTTCCAGGTGATTAATTCTACTGATAGCGTTTTGTTCTTCATCCGTGATTTTGGCTAAATCATCCAAATTGCCGGCCACTATAACCGGCGTCTTCTTCATGGATAATCCCAGCAAGTTTTCGTATTCCTGACCTTCTGAATCTAATACATCAATCAAGTTTTCCATTAAACTTGCCACGGGATTACCTCATTTCTTCGTATTTTTGCATTAATTTGTCTGCAAAGCTTTCTGCACTTACCTGATAGGTACCTGCTTGAATCTGTGCTTTTACGGGAGCGGTTACTTCTTCCCTGATGTCACTGCTCGCTGCTACTGCCTGCTTTGCGGTCTGAATGTCTTTACCAAAGCTGGAAATCTGAAGCTGATCGGAACCACTAATCTGTCCCTTAGCTTGGGGTTTCGCAGTCTTTTTGGTATTGTAAAGCTGTTGCACTTGTGTATATGCTTCTATACGCATCCGGACTCCTCCTTCCATGGATATTGGTTTTGTTCTCACTATTAGTATCGGATGATTTTGCCATTACTTTAGAGGAAAAATAAAAACAGAGGCCAGAAATTTTTCCAGCCTCCGTCTTGATTAAGTAATAACTACTCAGCCTTTGATTCAGCTTTCTCTTCAACCTTTAATTCAGGTCTCATATCTAAGCCTCTGCTCTGGTCGCCACTGGTATTCTCGCCAAACACGTAATCCTTACCGGGAAGAACTGCATTTAAGATAATTCCCATCAAGGCTGCAATTGCCAGACCTGTCAGTGTAATATGAGTTCCAGCTACGTTAAAAGTAAGTCCGTTGTTGAAGCCAAGACCGCATACAAAAATAACTGCAGCGATAATTAAGTTTCTGGATTTGGTAAAATCAACTTTATTTTCCACTACGTTTCTAACACCGATAGCAGAAATCATACCATAAAGCATGAAGCTGACACCACCAATAATTGCCGATGGAATAGAGCCAATCACTTCTGCCATCTTAGGAATAAAGCTGAGCAGAATAGCAAAAACTGCTGCCAAACGAATAACACGAGGATCATAAACCTTGCTCAGTTCCAAAACGCCTGTATTTTCGCCATAAGTCGTATTGGCAGGGCCGCCAAACATTGCAGCAAAAGCAGTTGCAAGACCATCCCCAATCAAGGTTCTGTGAAGTCCTGGCTTCTCAATGAAATTCTGTCCTACGGTAGCTGAAATAGCGGAAATGTCGCCGATATGTTCCATCATGGTAGCCAGTGCAATGGGTGCCATAACCAGAATCGCAGTGATATCAAATTTGCATAATTGGAAAGGCGGTAAGCCGACCCAATTTGCACTCTGTACACTTGCAAAACTGATGATTGTGCTGCCATCCGGATTTAAAATTCCGCATACGTTCATAATGAGTGCCACTACATATGAAATAACCACACCCATCAGAATGGGAATAATTCTAAACATGCCTTTGCCCCAAATATTAAAAATAATAATGGTAGCAAGTGCAATGATTGCAAGAAACCAGTTTGTGGAAGCGCTGGATATTGCTGTAGGTGCAAGTGAAAGTCCAATACAAATGATAATCGGTCCAGTGACTACTGGCGGAAGAAATCTCATTACTTTGCTAACACCAATCAATTTAATAATTAATGCCAATACCAGATAAAGAGCACCCGCTACTACGATACCGCCGCAGGCATAGGGAAGCTTGTCACCCATGCTCATATCCTTAAAAATGCCTGTGTCCAAGCTGGCCACTGTGGAAAAGCCACCCAGAAATGCAAAAGAAGAACCTAAGAATGCAGGTACCTGCAGTTTAGAACAAAGATGAAAAAATAATGTTCCTAATCCCGCACAAATTAAGGTAACCTGAATTGAAAGTCCTTCTCCCTCAAAATATCCATCTACTAAAATTGGTACTAAAATTGTTGCCCCAAACATGGCAAACATGTGTTGTAATCCGAGAATCAGCATCTTGGGTATTCCAAGCTTCCTGGCGTCCCGAATCGGTTCCTGTTGTTGATTCATTGTAACTCCTCCTCACGTTTTTCATTTGATAAAGAATAAAATACCTACTGGTAAAAAGTATACTTATTCCGGCATATATTTACAAGTGCTAAATGGAAAATTTTCTTGGGAATTTGTCTTTTATTTTGACTTTTATTTTGACTTTTATTTTGACTTTTATTTTGACTTTTATTTTGACTTTTATTTAGGCTTTTATTTTGACTTTTATTTTGACTTTTATTTAGGCTTTTGGGCTAGTGATGGTATGGCTGGTCTTGAAGCGTACCTCGTTGTACCTTGGCTCGTTTTGGAAGTGCTCCTTGTTGTACCTTGGCTCGTTTTGGGTATTTTGGTTTGTTTAGCACGCTATATGCCCAAACATTCCCGTATTACTTGCTCGCATTGTTGCTTTGGGTAGTGGTCAAGAACAGACCTGCTGTATACCCACAGTGAAAGTACGATCATGGGTACAGCAGAATAGATATGAAGTGGTATACCCAAAAGAGTGAATAGGCCAAATTAATGGCTAACTGGTTTGGGCATAGGAAGAGTAAATTGGCTGTTATAACCCAAAGTATCTATCTGTTTACATTACATGTTATGAATCACATAATTAATCACATACTTATAAGAAATACTCCTGAACAATTTGTTGAATCTTTTCTGAATTAATAGGATATATTTGCGTTTCAAAAGTCAAAATCATATTAATAGAAGGGATTATTTCATGACTTGCATAGATTTTCAGTTTATTATAGGCATTTTCGCAATAAGACAAATTATCCATCATTCCATAATGCTCCCAATAAAATAATTTACGAGTTTGTGGATGAAGAATTGTAAAATCCGGATAAAGCATCGTCTCCTGTAAGCGAAGTTCACTTTCATATCGATAAGGAATATGATTCAGAAAAAGCGTGTTTGCAATAATTACTTCTGATTTAGAGCGAACATAATGTCCCGCTAAAGTATGATGCATAAGGTGTTCCGGATGTCCTTGATTTTGTGTGTATTTTTGTGAAACCCATTGCTGTATCTCTTTTGGAAACTCACTAAAGAACGAATCCAAAAGTGGTTTGTAATTAGAACATTGCTCCAAAAGTGTAGCAGAATTAATTTTGCACTTGTCATAAGCAGTTAAACATTTATCCAAAAGTCGACTTTCAGCAGTCAGTTCCTTTACTTGGAATAAATAGTATTTCTTTAACGCTAATTGTTCTGCCAAAAGTCATTTTGCTTTTGGCAGATAGTGTAATGTTTTTCCATCATCCAAGTACCATTTAAAATACTTCCCATTTTTAGCACAAATCAATTTCCCTTTAGGTAACAACTTGGCAGCTTTTTTGATTCTCTCACATTGTGAAATAAGTTTTTTGCGTTCGGATTTAATTGCTTCGTAAATCGTAATAACACCTCCCTCGGCGTTGTATCAGTTGGTTAAGAGTCACATAGTATCAAGAGAATTTTACACAAGAAATAACTATGAATCGATAAATAATTTGTATGGGAATCGCTTGTAGGGAAAAATAATTTGTTGGGAATATGAGTTGCAAAAAAGGGGTGTAGTGGAACATTGTTTGCAGGGGGAACATTTTGATAAAACTGATAATTATGAATAATTGATATGCACAATAGAGATGCTACAATATAAGTGTACGAATATGGTATGTTTAATGTAGTATGTTTAATACGGTATGTTTAATACGGTATGTTTAATACGGTATGTTTAATACGGTATGTTTAATAC
>CAZNAP010000125.1:0-3621 GCA_964571145.1 uncultured Lachnospiraceae bacterium
TCTTCTGCAAAAACTGTTATACTGCTTCCCATCACTAATGTGATTGCCATTAAGGCTGCCAAACTTCTCTTAAATCTCATTTTTCCAATCTTTTTCATCTTTCCCATCTTCCTCATCTTCTTCTCTCTTCTCCTTACTTTTACACAAGTTTTTTTTACACTTGACCGGTTATAAGTACCGAATTCCCTTTTTCTTGTTTCCAATTAATAAGACTGTTTCTTTTTTTGAAAAGGTTCACATTTCAAAAATATTTTATTCCCGTTTCCTCTTTTTGTTTCCTAACGTACTCTCGCTCTCGCCTTCGTCCAATATCAGATACTGAAGTTCACGTTCTACTGCTCTGAGTTTAAAGTAATTCAATCGACAATAACCGACGAAGTCATTTCCAAGCTCCGATATGAGCTTTAAAACCTTTTTTTCTTTTCTTCTACAAAGAATGAGGTAACAAATCAATCCAACCAGAATTGTTATTATGGCAACTGCCCATACCCACTGCATACTACTCACTATTAGCGTGGGCTTTGCTGCCATTGCCACTGCCTCATCTTGTATGATTGTAATGTTATATTCTTCCATGTTTTCGTCCTCAGTATTCGCCTTATCTTATCCTTCTATTAATAAAGACTTGTGAAAAAGTTAAAAAGGGTCACAAAAAACAAATTTTTGTTTTCTTTTTTCATAAATTGAGGTAAGATGTAATAAATAAGGGCTGATGGGGGTCGCAATTATGAAAGAGAAATCATATGTTAGGGTAATTGGGGTTTCTAAATTAATTCAATTAATCGTAACCGGGTGTATTGATATTGCTTTTTTTCTAGTACTGTTTCTGAATACGGAGTTCAGAAATAACATATTCAGCAATTCTGCACTTGCTTTTCTATGCATTTCAATCTGGATTGCATTATTATGCTTCCTCATATTTATATTCTTGGATATCCATTTTATTCGTAATTTATCTATTGAAACATATGAGCTCAACAAACGCGCTTATTTCGATCATCTTACCAGTATTCCAAACAGACAAAGTCTGGATTTGCTTTTCGAAACGCATAATACACCGGATTCCATTGCAAACATGGGATGCGGTATGATTTGTATTTCCAATCTTAATGCGATTAATGAACAACTGGGTCGAGAAGTAGGCGACACCTTACTCCAAGATTTTTGTAAACTAACAGATCAAATCAAAGACAGCTATGATTTTGTCGGTAGAAATAGCGGAAATGAGTTTATTTTTGTAATCGAAGATTGTACGCAAGAAAATTATGATCTTTTCCTAAACAAACTGCAGGCGCAGTTAAAAGACTACAATGAGCATCATGCGCCTTGTCCAATTGAAGTTCATATCGCCTTTACAATGAATCGTATGGAACATCTTACCAAGTTAAATCAACTTTTTGCTTCCACTTCCGAGAAATTACATAGCGATCAAACGATTGCTGCTTCTGATGAGTGACCTGAATCACAAACAGATAGCCAATTTGGTCACACTTTTTATTCAAAAGGGTGACAGCAATGCATTTGCACAAATTTACGCCCTGACTTATGACAAGACCTATAACTATGCCTTTCATTATTTACATGACAGCTATTTGGCACAGGACGCGTTACAGGAAATTTATATACAGGCCATGAAACACATTTCTACCCTGAAAGACCCCGAGTTGTTTGTCGCTTGGCTCAATCGAATCTCTTTCACCGTCTGCTATGACATGACGCAAAAATTGGGGCAATCTCCGCCCGCATCCTCCGAACTGTTGGAATTCGTCGAAATACCCGATAATCATGATACACCCGAAAAAGCATATGAGAAAAAGGATGAGAAAAACAGTCTTCAAGTTGCTTTGGAAAGACTTCCTTTTTTGGAAAAGCAGATTATTATTCTTCGATTTTATCGCGATATGAAACTGGAAGATATAGCAAAAACTCTTTCCGTCAGTCGAAGCACCATCAAGCGGCAATTAATATCTGCTCAAAACCATCTGCGAAACTATATTTTGGAAAGTGAGGTTTGTTAATATGGCTAGGAAAAATAATATGAATAAACTTTCTGTGAGTCAGGCAGATGCCACTTTGCAAAACGTCTTTTCCGCCTGTAATACACGCCCTAACACAATTCCAATCGGTCAATTTATATCACAAAAAAAACTATATGAAGCATATTTCAAAATAAGTTTATTTCTCTGTTTCTTCCTTATTATAGCAACTATGTTGGCACCGCTCCCGTTTATAATGACCAATAATCAATCTCATCCAAATGCAGCGGCACAAGAAAGCATCTCAATTATCAGTGATTATGTGGAAGATGATGTTATTTATCTTGAGATATCATCCCCCTTGTCCTTAGAACAATGCTATATGATTATGCCCGACCAGACACAGCAACCACCGATTTCATATGACGAAAGCAGCCGCACTATTGCTTTTCCCTATGCCGAACTCAACGTTTCGATTTATGTAGTTGATGAAAATGGTCATTCGGCAACTATCATCATCAGTCCTAAGTAAGAAACTCATGCCACTATTCTAATTATTTTGAATTTAACAAATGTACATCTTTTCGGAAAAGTTTATTGTGGTGAGTATTATGATTTGATACAATATAGATACGAATTTACAAACAAACGAAAAGAGGGAAGTTTTATGATACACAAAAAATGGATATTGTCTTGCTGCGCTTGTCTATTTCTGGCAGGTTCCTGCATTTTGGCAGGCTGTAATGAATCCAGCACCAAAGATGCCGCTGTAATAATGACGCCTATGCCAACCGCTACTGCCGAACCAACCGCAGCACCAACCCCTGAACCAACACCGGAAATTGAAACCAAGCACATTACGGTAAAGGTTCTGAATCTCAGCAGTACAGATGTTGGAATGTTTTCCATCATTGATCCCGTACAGCAAGCACAAACAGATTTCAATCCACTGGCAGCTAACGGTACTCTTTCCTTTGAATGCGACTGGCCCCTTACGATTAAGGAGTTTCAATGGGCCGCCTATGATGCAGAAGGAAATCTTTTATTGGAGTCCACCACTGACATTACTGACTGCAAAGAATCTCTTTCCATTCTTCTATCCGGAGAGGAAACCATTGATGATGTTGATGTTCTTTTGAATTAATCATTCAGTGTTCATCCATCAACTGTCTAATCATAAAAACTACCGCCTAATGAATTGAATCATTAGGCGGTAATTTATTTTACTTTATATGTTGACTCCCAATTACCATTACTTTTATTACTATTTGTTGTCTGCTCCTGTAGTTTCACTAGCTTCTTTTTTCTTATCCTGATATTTCTTGTATGCCATGATTGCTGCTGCACCAAATAACAGGATTAACAGCCACCACCACCAGCCTACTTTTTGCTCATCTAAGCCAGCTGCTTTTGCAGTTTCTTCATTTTCGATATTAACAGTTTCCTTCTCGTCAACTTTTACTTCTTCTTTCAATTCATCAACGATTTCCTGCTTCTCGCCATCTGTTAAATCTTCTGCGCCGTCAGCATCGCCAAGCTCTGCAAGAAGGTTAGCGTTTGTATCAGTTGCTCTGAGTGTGCTGCCAGTTGTTCTGTTAACACCTAGTACTGCTGCATCATCAGCAGCGGGTGCTACTGGTCCTGC
>CAZNAP010000125.1:3721-6639 GCA_964571145.1 uncultured Lachnospiraceae bacterium
CTGGTCCTGCGGGTGCTGCTGGTCCTGCGGGTGCTGCCGGTCCTGCGGATGCTGCTGGTCCTGCGGGTGCTGCCGGGCCTGCGGGTGCTTCCGGTCCTGCAGGTGCAGGAGGTGTTAATCTAGCGATTGTGTCGGTTAATGCGCCTTCAGCTTCTTCAAGTAAACCTTGAATACCATTCATGTTATTTGCTGCATTCAACAAGTTAAAGATACTATTTATCAGCTCTGTTTCGTTAGTTGCTACATCTCTGTCAGCGACCAGCCTAAGTTCACCATCAACTAGTGCATATCCGTTCTCTTCGAGTACCCCTTGGAGTAATTCAATCAATGCCGGTAATTCCATTCCTGATAATTCATCAAGATTGAGCTTAAAGAGTTCTGTATTTCGTCCCGGAATATTGTTGATTTGATCAGATAAGTCTTTTACTTCTTTAATTGCATTGTCATACTCTTCATATGCAGCATTTGCTTTTGTATAAAGTGCTTCGTATTTAGCCTTTAAATCTTTTGCATCTTGGATTGCATCATTGAATCCACGATCTTTAGCAGTTACCGTATATTTCTCATTAGTCACAGCATCTCTATAATTTTGTTTCTTATCAAAGAACGTCATAATGCTGTTATTCTCATCTTTTCCTTCAGCAACATAATCGTAATAAAGTTTGTTTTGAACAACACTTCCGGTTAATGCAGATGTATCAGCATATGTAATTTTTTCCACTACTGTCTGCTCAGTCTTTTTTGAATCTGCAAGCATCTCCCAGTAAGAAAATGTCATACTGTATTTCACATTTGTAAGTTCAGTAGCAATGTTACCTTTTTGGATATCAACAGCTGAACCATAAACATTTTTGTAATTATCATACTCTGTGTTTACTGCTGCACTTGCAGCTTCTTCAGATGAATATCCTGTTTTGACTATACTCTCGCTGTTACTATCCGTATACTTATAGTCTGCGGTACGTTCTGCTGTCCAAAAATGTCCAATGTTTCCATCAATCCATTCAGTTTTGTGTTCTGTTGCTTTTGTAGTGTCGTAAACTATTCTTTCTTTCTCCACATAATGATATACATCTTTACCCCACAATGTATACCATAATTCCCGCTCCATGTATTTTTCGATTCGTTCATATGCTTGATATTCCGGTGTACCAACAAGTGTCTGACCCGCTTTACCTAGTTCAGCTTCTAATATACTTTGTGATTCTCCTTCCATCCAAGTTCTAACACTAGCTTCACTTCTTATTCTATCATACAATGTATCACGTAATTTACCTTCGATTTTTATACTAGATGCAAACACCGGCTTATAGGAGCCAGTAGCTTTCCAAGTCTCTTCTGCAGCATAATCGTCACCCATTTCAATAGTATCAACTGTCTTACCTGCCAAATCAGCTTCAAGTTTTGTCTGAAGAGCTGCTTTTGCATCCTCTTCAGTTGTATATTTAACAGTACTGTCAATTTCTACCTTGGAGGTCTGCTGTGTGTAAACGACTGTGGTAACACCTTTAGTAACAGTCTTAACAAGTTCGCCTTTATCATTATAAGAATACGAAACATTCTCCTCATCACTGATTTCAGTCACTCTGGTTTGACTGTTATCTGTTTCATCACCGTCAATATCCGATCCTACAACGTATTCAGTAATGTCACTTTCCGAATCATCTGTATTAAAACGAATATACCGTTCTTTGCCATCTACTACAAGCTTTTTGATAGTTCCACTTGCTAATTCCTCATCAAACTTTTCATTTGTAAGTTTTACTTCATTTTTAGCAGCATCCGTTCCCTTATATACATCAAATTCAGTCTCGCCTATTTCCTCTATAGGATTACCGATAATTTCCTCTTTTTCTTTTTTTGCTTTTGCTTGTCTGAGGGCATTTGTTTCCTCTTCTCGTTTTTCAAATATGACAATTTCGGTACCATACTTACCTGATAAAAGCTTGTAATTGAAATAATGTATTACCTTATTGCCATCTTCATCCTCTAACTCGATATAGTGGAAAGTTTCATTATCAGTAAGTCCGTAATCTGGCCCCTTAACTGTTCCGATATTTTCCCATGTCATTCCCTCTAACTGCTCTGCTGGAACAGGTTTTCCATCAATTCCTACTACAGGAAGATAGTAATCCAACATAACCTTTTTAAATAATACTCTAGCACCATCTGGACCATCAAAATCTCTCGCTGCTTCTACCTTTGTAGTGCCATCTTTATTTTCTGTTGTTTTTGTATCAGTATTATTGTAATCGATTACTCGGGATATTTCCAGCATGTTCTGTGCATTTTGGTTCAGATTCTTGCGCGCATTATCTGCTGCGATCTTCAATTCTTCTGCTTCTTTCTTTGCAGCAACAAGTTTGGCGTTAAGATCAGTAATACCATCTTTAGCACCACCAAGTTCTGCATTGTAACCTGCTTCAAGCTGCTCAATATATGCAACTTTGTCATTATATGCTTTTAAATCTGCCTCGTATATTGTAAGTGCTGCATCAAACTCAGCTGCTGTATCATTTGCTATCCTCTGTAACTCGGCACTAGCAGCATTAGCTTCCGGAATTGTTGTTGCGTTGGTAATATTGTCAAGTTCATCCTGTGCATCTGTCAATGCTTGTCCGGTACTGGTTTCTAAGTTGCCGGTATCTGTCTGTAGACCATCAGCTGCAGTTTCTGCCTTGTTTATTTCATTGTTAGCTGCTTCATCATAAACTTCTACTTTAGCCAGATCATCATTTATGCCATCTGTTCCAGTAATAACACCACTTGGATTACTAATCGTTTCGTCTTTTGCTTCATCAACAAGTGTATCTGTAGATGTACCTGTGCCAGTTGGATCTTGTTTAGTATCCCCTGATTCTATTTTAATATCTGCCGGGGCATCATCTTTGCTTGCATCTGTAACAGCCTGTGCTGCT
>CAZNAP010000126.1:0-6635 GCA_964571145.1 uncultured Lachnospiraceae bacterium
TGATCTCAAAGTGCGCATTGCGAATTAACCCGAAAACGTGTATAATAATCACGTTTATGAGGAATGTAAATGAAATACATGCCAAGTCGCTCAGATAAGCACCGAGCGACTAAGTGGCAATCAAGAATAAAAAACAGAAATGAGGAAAACTATGGTACAGTCAAGAACACATAACTGCAACCAGCTAAGACTGAGCGATGCAGGTCAGAAAGTCACCCTGGTGGGGTGGTATGATAACATGAGAAAGGTCAGCAAGAATCTGGGATTTTTGATTTTGCGTGACTATTACGGAACAACACAGATTGTCGTTGAAAGTGAAGATATTATGCAGAAGTTATCCGGCATTAATAATGAATCCACTCTTTCAATTACAGGTGTGGTGAGAGAACGTTCTAATAAAAATGCACAGCTTGCTACTGGTGAAATTGAAGTGGTTCCGGAAGAAATATCAGTTCTCGGAAAGTGTATTTATAATGAATTGCCCTTTGAAATCAATCGTTCCAAGGAAGCAGATGAGACAACTCGTTTAAAATACAGATATTTGGATCTGCGTAATCCGGCAGTGAAAGACAAAATTATACTTAGAAGCAAAATTGTATCTGAGCTCAGACAGAGCATGACAGCGCATGATTTTTTGGAGATTACGACACCTATTTTGACTTGTTCCTCTCCTGAAGGAGCCAGAGATTACTTGGTACCTTCCAGAAACCATCCTGGCAAATTTTATGCATTGCCCCAAGCTCCTCAGCAGTTTAAACAGATTTTGATGACAGCCGGTTTTGACCGCTATTTCCAGGTTGCTCCTTGTTTTCGTGATGAAGATGCCAGAGCAGACCGTTCACCGGGTGAATTTTATCAGTTGGATATGGAAATGGCTTTTGCATCTCAGGAGGATGTGTTTGGCGTAATAGAAGATGTCCTTCCCCCTATTTTTGCTAAATACGGCAAGTATCAAACAGCATCCAGTGCACCTTTTGTGAGAATTTCTTATCATGACGCTATGGAGAAGTATGGTTCTGATAAACCGGATTTGCGTATTGATTTAACAGTACAGGATGCAACAGACATTATGAGTGATTGCGGATTTGGTCCTTTCGAAGGTCAAACCGTTAAAGCGATTGTAGTAGACAATTTTACAGCTACCAGAAAAGTAATTGATAAGATTTGTGCTGATGTAGAAGTACAGAGCGGCCAGAAAGCTTATTGGTTTAAGCTGGATGAAAATAATGAATTAGTTGGAGGTATATCTAAATTCTTACAGGAACGTAAAGAACAAGTCGTACAGGTTTTAGGTTTAAAAGCAGGCGATTTCGTTGGATTAACAGCAGGTAAGAAGTTAGATGCACAAAAGACAGCCGGCGTACTTCGTAAATTCCTTGGAATGAACAGTGAGCAGCACATGAAACAGGAATGCTATGAATTCTGTTGGATTGTAGATTTCCCTATGTATGAAATCGGGGAAGAATCCGGAGAACTGGAATTCTGTCACAATCCTTTCTCTATGCCGCAGGGCGGACTTGATGCGTTGAATAATCAGAATCCTTTGGACATTTATGCTTATCAGTATGATTTGGTTTGTAATGGTGTAGAGCTTTCTTCAGGCGCAGTCAGAAATCATGACCCTGAAATTATGGTGAAGGCTTTTCAGTTAGTCGGTTTGGATGAGGAAGATGTGAAAGCCAAATTCCCGGCTATGTACAATGCTTTTTGTTATGGTGCTCCGCCACATGCAGGTATCGCACCGGGTGTAGATAGAATGGTTATGCTTATTGCTGGCGAAGAGAGTATTCGCGAGATTATTCCATTCCCTATGAATAAAACAGCACAGGATGTAATGATGGGTGCGCCATCCGAAGTAGATGAAAAGCAACTTCGAGATGTGCATATCAGATGCGAACTGCCTAGGGAATAGTTTATGATTCAAGGGGTATCCGGTAGTGGCAAATCAAGTCTTGCCTTTGATACTCTTTACGAAGAGGGAAAGAAGGAACTAAAATGACTAAAATTGATATTGTGTCCGGTTTTCTGGGCGCAGGTAAAACCACATTAATAAAGAAGCTTCTTGCAGAAGCACTTGGAAATACAAAAGTAGTTCTTATCGAAAATGAATTTGGTGAAATTGGAATTGACGGGGGCTTTTTGAAGGAAGCCGGAATAGAAATCAAAGAGATGAATTCCGGTTGTATCTGTTGCTCATTGGTAGGAGATTTCGGAACTTCTCTAAAAGAAGTATTGCACACCTATACACCCGAAAGAATCTTAATTGAGCCTTCAGGTGTTGGCAAGCTTTCTGATGTAATGAAAGCTGTACAGGATGTAATTGATACCAATGAAGTGGAACTGAACAGTGCAGTAGCTGTAGTAGATGCAGCAAAATGCAAATTGTATATTAAAAATTTTGGTGAATTTTTTATCAATCAAATCGAACATGCAGGAACGATTATTTTAAGCAGAACCGGCAATATTTCAGAAGAGAAGTTACATCAGTGTGTAGATATGATCAGAGAACACAATGCAAAAGCAACGATTATAACGACTCCTTGGGATGAGCTGGATGGACAAGATATACTGGCTACCATAGAAGGAGCCGGTGATTTAGAAGCAGAGCTAATGGCAGAAATTAGCGAGCATCATGAGCATGAACATCACCATGACCATTGTGAGCATGAGCATCATCACCACGACCATGACCACGATGAACATGAGCATCATCACCACGACCATGACCATGATGAGCATGAACATCATCACCACGAACATGGAGCAGATTGCACCTGTGGCTGTCATGACCACGAGCATCACCATGCAGATGAGGTATTTACCAGCTGGGGCATGGAAACACCTGTCGCTTACAGCCAAGAAGAAATTACTCATATTTTGGATGAATTGGAAGAGGAAAGTAAGTATGGATTTGTACTTCGTTCTAAAGGGATGGTGCCGGGAACGGATGGTGGCTGGGTTTATTTCGATTATGTACCGGGCGAAAGCAATGTGCGTTCTGGCAAGCCGGATGTGACGGGTAAATTCTGTGTAATCGGATCACAACTTAAGGAAGATAAACTGGCAGAGCTATTTGCAAAGTAAGTTTTTGAAAAAATACATGATAATCAAAAATATATGATAATGTATAGCAGAAATTTAGGAATATTTGAACGGAGATTATGATGAAACCGGTATATATTGTAAATGGATTTTTGGAAAGCGGAAAAACAGAATTTATTTGTTATACTCTTGCCCAGCCTTATTTTCAGGTAAAAGGAAGAACTCTTTTGCTGGTCTGTGAGGAAGGCGAGGTAGAGTATGACGAGAAGCTTTTAAAACAAAGTCGGACGGATATGGTTCTGATTGAAGAGGAAGAGGATTTTAATGCTTCTCATTTAATTGAATTGGAGAAGAGGTATAAACCGGAGCGTATTCTTATAGAATATAATGGCATGTGGAATTACAAGAATTGTAAGCTGCCTTTCCATTGGAGTATAGAACAGCAGATTACAACCATTGATGCATCTACTTTTCCAATGTATTTTACTAATATGAAATCATTATTGGCTGAAATGCTTAGAAAATCGGAAATGATTTTATTCAATCGTTGTGACGGGGTTGAGGACTTAAGTGTATACAAACGAAATGTGAAGGCAATTAATCAACAGGCAGATATTATTTTTGAAGATTCAGAGGGTGAAATCAACCAGATTTTTGAAGATGATTTGCCCTATAGTTTAGATGCTCCGATTATCGAATTAAATAACGAATGTTATGGAATTTGGTATTTGGATTCCCTTGACCATTTAGAACGATATATTGGTAAGACAATCCAGTTTACAGCAATGGTATTAAAGCCCAAGGAATTCCCGTCAGGCTATTTTGTGCCGGGGCGTATGGCGATGACTTGTTGTGCAGACGACATGGCCTTTTTGGGGTTTGCCTGTGAGTATAGTCAAGCTGATAAATTAAATGATAAACAATGGGTGAAGGTAACAGCCAAGGTAGCAAAAGAATTCTTTGCTGATTATGGCGGTGAAGGTCCAATCTTGAAGGCAATCAGCGTCGAGCTGGCTAAGGCACCAAAGGAAGAAGTCATTAGTTTCACGTAAAAAAAGATAAGGGGGATTGTGCAATGCAAAATTATACAATAGTAGAGTGGTTATTTTTCTTTTATTTTTATTGCTTTGTAGGCTGGGTATTTGAATCTACATTTGTTTCGATTCAGCATAAGAAGTTGGTGAACAGAGGATTCATGAGAGGCCCGTTTTTGCCTATTTACGGCTGCGGAGCAATTATGATGTTGGTGGTTTCCATGCCTTTTCAGGATAATATCATTTTGACTTATCTGGCGGGCTGTGTGGGTGCTACTGCATTGGAATTTGTTACAGGTGTCTTAATGGAGTCATTGTTTAAGGTTCGTTATTGGGATTATTCTAATCAGAAATTTAACTATAAAGGGCATATTTGCTTGTCATCTACAATCGTATGGGGATTTTTTACTATATTGATGACGCGTTTCTTACATAAAATCGTAGAAGGATTTTATAGTACGATTCCGGCAGGCATCGTTCGCGTGGTGGTTATTGTTGTTTCTGTTCTGATTGTAGCGGATTTCTCCTTATCTTTTAAGGCTGCAATTAATTTGTGCTCCGTTCTGGATGGATTGGATAAGGCGAAGGAAGAAATGGAGCGAATCCAGAAGCGTTTGGATGTTCTGATTGCTGTTGCCAATGATTCGTTGGAGTCTACGAAACTGACCGGTGCCGGATATATAGAAACGATGGTAAATGGCATTGAAAGCAGATTTAGCAATATTAAAGAACGTTTGAAAATCAATCCCGGAGAATTCTTGGATGAGCGAAAAGAAGAAATTATGGAATTGCGAGAGAAGTATCTGGTTCAGAAAGATCGCCGGAAGCAGTTCAAAAGATTACAGGACTTTTTCCAGAGGGATATGATTAAGAATAATCCAACTATGAAATCAACACGTTTTGCAGATGCGCTGGAAGAATTAAAGAAGGCAGCAGCTGACAGAAAAATAAATAATACTGGAAGGCATGATAATAAATAACAAACGTTATTATACATGTCGCGCGTAATCGAAAGAGGAATTAGGTTATGAACTATTTATTTATACCAGAATATGTGAAGAAAATCGGACGTACTTTATTCGAACAAGATATTTTATGGTGTGGATTGTCAGGAAGCGGTGCGGCTTTTTATGCGTCAGGAACGAAAGTAGTTGTTACCATTGTTGGCGACGACACAACTTCAGGTAATCTTACAGAAGGACAGGCACGTGTTGCGATTTTTGTAGATGGGGTGAGAACCCTCGACACAATGATAGATGCTCCGGAAAAGAATCTGGAGCTTTGGAATGGACAAACAAGCCGTAAGGCATTGATAGAAATCGTAAAATTATCGGAATGTCCCATGTCTACCTGCGGTTTGAAAGAAATTACGATAGAAGGTGAAGCAGCATCTGTGGAACCTGCTCCAAGTAAAGAGTGCAAAATAGAATTCATTGGCGATTCCATTACCTGCGGCTACGGCATTGACCGTGAAGATCCTGAAACTTGTTTTGAAACTGCAACGGAAGATGTGACCAGAGCCTATGCCTATAAAGTGGCAAAAAATCTGAATGCAGAGTACAGCATGGTATCCTATAGCGGCTACGGGATTATTTCTGGATATACGGATACGGATCAAAAAGTGGAGAATCAATTATTGCCGTTATATTATGAAAAAGTTGGTTTTTCCTATGGAAAGCCTTTTGGTACGTTACAACTGTCAGATTGTAGTTGGGATTTTCGTAATTATCAACCTCAGTTGGTGGTGGTGAATCTGGGGACCAATGATGATTCCTATTGTCAGGATGATGAATCCAGACAGCAGGACTATATTGAACATTATGTGGAATTCTTGAAAACCGTCAGACGCAATAATCCCCAAGCACAGATTTTATGTACAGTGGGAACCATGTGTGAGAGAATAGGAGTTCCAACAAACCAAGCAGTGTTACAATATAGCAAAGAAACCAATGACAGTCAGATATGCTTTTATCAATTGCCATTACAGCTTCCTGAAGATGGACTGGTAAGTGATTATCATCCTACCGAGATTTCGCATAATAAGGCAGCGACATTACTGACAGAGAAAATCAGTCAGTTGATGGGTTGGGATAGTGTGTCAAGCAGCTAGAAGCAAGTCTCGTTTTTGAGATAAGCTTTCGCATATATTTTCAAATAAGTTTTTCAGCAAAAAATCTTGACACTCTTTCACAGGAATGGTATTATCTAATTCGTGGCGTAAGTCAAGCGGAAGTGTCGGAACTGGCAGACGAGCAAGACTAAGGATCTTGTGAGCAATGCGCTCGTGTGGGTTCAAGTCCCATCTTCCGCATGGTAAGACATCAGTATTTACTGGTGTCTTATTTTTTTGTGTCATATTTCGTGTCATATACCTTAGAAAAATGCTTATTTGTTTTGTTTGTATATTTATTTGAATAGTCATTCATTGAACCTCTATAAATTTTCTTGAGAGTATCATCCGAACTCCAACCACCACGCTCCATTATATAGACATCTGGCACACCTATTGCATGCATGATAGAAGCAGAGTAATGCCTTAAGTCGTGGAAACGGAAGTAT
>CAZNAP010000127.1:0-1766 GCA_964571145.1 uncultured Lachnospiraceae bacterium
AATGGGTTGATTATGCCAATAAAGTTGGGGCAGTCATTATTTATGATGCTGCTTACGAGGCTTATATTTCAGAAGCAGATGTACCGCATTCCATTTATGAGTGTGAGGGTGCAAGAACTTGTGCGATTGAACTACACTCCTTTTCCAAAAATGCAGGATTTACAGGAGTTCGTTTAGGATTTACCGTTATTCCTAAGGATTTGGTTCGTGGGGGAGTGGCGCTTCATGGTTTATGGGCTAGAAGACATGGTACTAAATATAACGGTGCACCATACATTATTCAACGTGCCGGTGAAGCGGTTTATTCAGCTGAAGGCAAGGAACAGCTGAAGGCGCAGGTAGCTTATTACATGGATAATGCGAAGTATATCAGAGAAGGTCTGAAAAGTATCGGTTATACAGTTTCGGGCGGCGTGAATGCTCCGTATATTTGGTTAAAAACGCCTAAGAACATGACTAGTTGGGAGTTTTTCGATTATCTGCTGGAAAATGCCAGCGTGGTAGGAACGCCCGGTTCCGGTTTTGGACCAAGTGGCGAAACATACTTCAGATTGACGGCTTTTGGAAGTCGCGAGAATACAATCGAGGCGGTTAATCGTATTAAAACCTTATAATATCAAGAAATATACTGCTGTCGGAAAAGATTTTTTGGCAGCAGTTTTCAATTATCCATAAATACTGCAGAACAAAAACGTATCTTAAAATAAGGGAGGAAACCGTGACCGAACATCAATTTGAAGACGCTGTGGCACGGATCGTACAGGGAGATAAAGCCGGCTTAAAAGAAATCTATGAAAACTATGTAGGCTATATTTATCGGATTATCTACGATGTGTTGCTAAACAAAGAAAATGCAGAAGATGTAACAAGCGATTTTTTTATCAAGCTTTGGGACAAGGCGGAACAGTTTCGACCCGGAAGCGGGCATAAAGGCTACTTGGCAACCATGGCCAGAAACATGGCAATTGACTTTCTACGAAAATATAGGAAGGAAGAGTTGACCGCTATGTTGCAGGACATTGATGCGAGTGCTGAGGAGGAAGATTTTGGCAGCGGCATCAAGCAAGGAATAAGTAATACAAACGTGGAAGACGAAGTAATCGAAAGTCTTGCCCTAGAGGATGCTTTGGCAAATTTGAAACCGTCGGAGCGGCAGGTGGTGAGTTTGAAAATATTGGGCGAGATGACTTTTAAGGAAATCGCGGAGGCCATGCAGCTTCCCATGGGAACAGTGACATGGAAGTATCAAAATGCAATCAGTAAATTAAGGAGGTGCGGGTATGAGTAAGAATCTGGAAAAAGAATATAGAGCTCTGACGGAAAAAGACATACCGGATTTGTGGAATCGAATTGAATCTGAACTTACACCTAGAACAGCAACCTCCAATGATAGCACTTCTTCTGAGATTGAGGCAGAGACAGCGCTAAACGCAGAGACAATGCCTCAGAAAAATAAGAGTATACTGTTTTTATATAAATATAGATCAGTTTTGGCAGCAGCTATCTGTGTCATTATTATTTTGCCGGCTATAATGTTTGGCGTTGGGGCACTAAACGGAAATACGAACACAAAGAGCAGCGCAGCAACAGCAGAATTAATTAAAGAATCCGCGATGGAAGAAACTGCCGTCGAGGAATCCGTAGCGGTGGAAGAAGATGCAATATCTGAGGAAGCTGTAGTAGAAGAATCCGCACCGGCAGCAGCGGATGAAGCGCTGGAAGCTGAATCGGCACCGGCAGCAGCGGATGAAGCATTGGAAGCTGAA
>CAZNAP010000127.1:1866-6601 GCA_964571145.1 uncultured Lachnospiraceae bacterium
TGGAAGCTGAATCGGCACCGGCAGCAGCGGATGAAGCATTGGAAGCTGAAACAGTAGATTCTGCACCGACAACGGGTACAGTTACAGAGGAAATGCGTTCGACGGCGGCAGAGAAAAACGAACTGAATTCACAAAAGAGTATGTCTTCTGCAGTTATTTTAGATCAGATTCAAATACAGGTATTGCAAGCAGAAGCATCAGAAGAAGCATTAAAAGAAACATCAACAGATGCATCAAAAGAAACATCAAAAGATACATCAAAAGATACATTAACAGATACATCGGAAAGAGATGAGTCTGGGACTTTATATATGGTTAAGATAGTAGAAGATTCTACAGGTACATTGAAAGTTGAATCAGAAGTTGTATTATTTGTTCCGGCACATGTTTCAACTGCAATTTTATCGCAAAATGAGAATTACAAAGTGCAGGTGCAATATGATGAACAAGCCGAACATCCATATACATTGATACAAATACTTGTAGATGAAAAGTAAAAACTGCTTTTGAAATGAATACAGCTTTTGAAATAAGAACTACTTTTGAAATCAGTGCTACTGCGGCTGTGCGAGCTTTAAATTACAATTCTGTAGCTATTACGGATAGATTCTACAATTAGAGATTAATATACGTAGATGTTTGATAATCTTGCTACTTCAGATATTACATTTCTTGGATACTACGTATGCTTTTTGACTAAAGGTCATTCTATCCGTAAACTGTATGAAGAGCAAGCTTCCTGTTGAATCACTTTCGCCTCAAATTACGTATGGATTTCTTAAAAGAAGAATTTAATACGTATTTTTCAAAATACACTATTTGCAGAGGATTTTCGACTAATTAATACGGATAGAGCGAGATAATAGGTGGTTTCATCCGTAAATTAGCGCAAAAGCCAGTCTGAGCTAGCAAAAGCCAGTCTGAGCAAGCAAAAAAAATCGCAGTCGGAGTGGCAGATGATACGGCCAGCTTCCGGGCTGCGATTCTTTATGTACAAATCAATTTATGTACAAATCAAATTCTGTACTAAGAAATTTGTATACCTATTTGTATACGATGTAACCTTATGCTTGAGGTCCAACATATTCGCTCTTTCCAAATCCAAGAATCGGGAAAAAGACATAGGGCAGAAGCAAAAGTCCAAAACCAAATCCAGTGCCTTGACCATATGCTTTTGCAATTTTGAAGTAAAGAATAATCATTACTACGAAATTGACACAGGGAACAAAAGTCAGCAGGAACAACCAGCCGCTACCCCAAGCAATATCGAAGAGGCAGTATGAGTTGTAGAAGGGAACGATTGCAGCCCATCCCGGCTTACCGGCTTTAGTAAATAATTTCCAAAAACCTGCCAGTATTAAAACCATAATAGCTAGCATAAAGAGGAAATAGACTACAAAAAAGCCTACCCCCAGTGATGCAAATACTGCATCATAATTTGCTGAATAATCCATTTTTTCATATCTCCTTTCATAAGAATAGAATAGTATAGAAAATTTTATGACAAATGTCACGCTTTAATCATACGATTTTGCGATAAATTAGTCAATACAAAAACCTGTAATGTTAAAATACAAATATATATTGTTAAATTACAAACCCATAATATAAAATTACGAACCATATATTGTTAAATTACAAACCCATAATATAAAATTACGACCCCATATTATAAAATTAAAAATCTACAATATTAAAATAAGTCAAGTAAATTGATAAATTAGTACCTTGTTTGCAAATAAGAAGTATGATACTATTTAAACACAAAACAGCTAAACACAAAACAGCTAAACACAAAACAGCTGGAAACATTAACAACTGAATAGGACCAAAAGCGAAGAAAAGGAATAGTAGTTTGAAGCAGGAAAACAGAGAACTGTCGGTTGGTGCAAGACAGTCAGAAGCAGATAGTGAACTCGCCTTGGAGCAGCTGACCGAAGGCCAAAGAAATTATGGTTGTGTAGACTCAGACGGTAATCCTGCCGTATAAAAGGAAAGGCATAACAGTGTCGATGAGGGCATGACCCAGCGTCATGAAGTAGAGTGGTACCGCGTAATCATTTGCGTCTCTATAAAATATCCATAGGAGATATTTTGTGGAGATTTTTTATTTGAAAAAAGGAGGAGTAATCATATGAACGTAGCACAAAAATATGGAAAATCTTATTTTATGCCCCCGGAAGTAACTTACGACTGGGTGAAACAGGATACAATAAAGAAAGCACCGATTTGGTGTAGTGTGGATTTGCGTGATGGCAACCAGGCATTGATTGAGCCTATGGGATTAGAGGAAAAACTGGAGTTCTTCAGAATGCTGGTGGAAATTGGCTTTAAGGAAATCGAAGTTGGTTTTCCGGCTGCTTCTGATACAGAATATCAGTTTATGCGTGCACTCATCGAGAGAAACAGGATACCCGATGATGTAACGGTTCAAGTGTTGACACAAGCCAGAGAACATATTATTAAACGTACTTTTGAAGCAGTGAAGGGTGCACCCCATGCAATTGTGCATCTTTATAATTCTACATCTGTAGCACAGCGTGAACAGGTTTTCAAGAAATCTAAAGAAGAAGTGAAGCAGTTGGCAATTGACGGTGCTAAGTTGCTGAAAGAAATTGCAGAAAATACCGATGGTAACTTTACCTTTGAATACAGCCCTGAGAGCTTTCCTGGAACAGAAGTGGATTATGCGGTAGAAGTTTGCAATGCAGTTTTGGATGTTTGGAAACCCAGTAAGAAAAACAAAGCAATTATCAATATCCCAACTACTGTTCAGATTGCCATGCCCCACGTATTTGCTTGTCAGGTGGAATATATCCACAAACATTTAAAATATCGTGATGCAGTCGTTTTAAGTGTACACCCTCATAATGACAGAGGTTGCGGAGTCAGTGATGCAGAATTTGGTGTATTGGCTGGAGCAGACCGTGTGGAAGGAACTCTTTTCGGCAATGGGGAGAGAACCGGTAATGTGGATGTGGTAACGCTGGCTATGAACATGGTTTGCCATGGTGTTGAGCCGGAACTTGACTTTTCCAATATTAGTAAGATACGTGAAACTTATGAATTGCTGACGGGTATGCACGTTTATGAAAGAATGCCCTATGCCGGTGATTTGGTGTTTACCGCCTTTTCAGGTTCACATCAGGATGCTATTTCTAAGGGAATGGCTTGGTGGAAAGAAGGCAAAAGCAATCAACGCTGGGATGTGCCGTATCTGCCTATTGACCCGGAGGATTTGGGTCGCGAATATGAATCCGATGTAATTCGTATTAACAGCCAATCTGGAAAAGGCGGTATTGCCTTTATTCTTAAACAGAATTTTGGTATGGCTTTGCCTGATAAGATGAAGGAAGAAGTTGGATATCTGATGAAGGGTATTTCCGACCAGAGGCATAAAGAGCTACAACCGGCAGATATTTATCGTATTTTTGAAGATAACTATATTAATCAAAGAGAAATATTTGATATTCCGGAGTGTCATTTTAAACAGGTGGCAGAAGGAATTGAAGCAGAAGTTACGATTGTACAAGATAACGAACATCGCGTGATTGTGACATCCGGTAACGGACGTTTGGACGCAGTCAGCAATGCGTTAAAGCTGTTTTTCGGAATCAGTTATGAGCTGTCTGTTTATGAGGAACATGCGGTTTCCAAGGGTTCTTCTTCCAAAGCAGCTACTTATGTAGGCATTTTGCGTAATGGCAAGATGTACTGGGGCGTCGGTTTGCACGAGGATATTATTAAGAGTTCCATAGCCGCACTGGTTTCCGCAGGAAATAAAATGAACGAAAGCGAGAACATCAGAGAAGGCAGAGAAGAACGTATTGTGGATATTATGCGCTATGTCCAAAATCATTATAAAGATGTTACATTAAAGGAATTATCCGATAATTTCCATTTGTCAAAACCCTATGTTTCAAAATACATTAAGGATCACACCGGGATTACTTTTCAGGAAGCAGTTAAAAAAGCAAGGTTAAAGAAGGCGAAAGTGCTGCTAAAAGAAACCAACCGAACCGTGGAAAGTATCGCTGCCAGCGTAGGCTACGAAACTGTAGAGCACTTTAATCGTCTTTTCAAAAATGCATATGACATGACACCTGTACAGTATCGCAGACAAAATAAATAGTTGATAAAAAGACCTGTTTCGAGTATAATAAACGCAGTTATATAGATGTACATCAGACTATTGATAGATGCAGAGTCGTAGGAAACATGCGATTCGCAGGAGGTATAGTAATGGAATTCTTATTGTTGGCAGGTGGATTATTAATTGTTATATTTGCGGTGGTAATTGCCGTTGTATCCAGTGTGGTATCAGCAGTAGCTGCACAGCAGGATGAAGAGGAATAGGTATTTTTAGTGTATTAAAAAGTCTTTGTATTTAAGCCTTCACGTATATGTGGAGGCTTTTCTTTATTAAACGAAATCAAATAAACCGAATAAAATGAAGAGAAAAATATGCCATTAATTTAGAAAATGTTTAGATTCCTTTATAGTGGCTTAATTGATTTATTCACAGGATAGAAGTAAGATAGTGGATACAAGCAACGAGAAAGGTATGGGAAATAAGATATGAAAGAGAAACTTTATCGCTTTATGCAGGGAAGATATGGGAATGATCAGTTAAACCGTTTTCTGATGGCAATTACATTGGTGCTACTAATTGCCTCTGCGTTTGGCCTCAGAATTTTATATTTTCCGGGACTTCTTCTTATTATATATACCTATT